>DASYCM010000141.1:0-3695 GCA_036500165.1 Pseudolabrys sp. | reverse complement strand
GAGAGCAACACATCAGATGGTGACGCGACCGTGACGGGATCGCGAAATCGGTAATTCGATGCGGTAAGCCTCTGATGCGGCAAGACTAACGCGGAATACCCGCGGGCATATCGCGGCACAATGCAGCATTGTAGGCTGGGTGCCGGGACAGGGAACGGACGGGACGCGCAATGGCCAAAACCAGCAAAACACTCAAGCCAGCCGGTAAGGCGCTCCAGAAGGGCAACCCGGCGTTGCGCGCCATCAAAGGCAGTGCGGCGGCGGCGAACAGGCCCGTACCTCCGGCCGTGGCCGACGACGCGCCGGTGATCGCGCTCAATCTGCCCGCCGGCAAGTTGTCGCCGGCGATGACCGCCTATTTCAAGAAATGCCAGGACAAGCTCGGCTTCATCCCGAACGTGCTGTTGGCTTATGCTTTCGACACGGTGAAGCTCGAGGCCTTCGCCGCCATGTATAACGACCTGATGCTCGGCGAGTCGGGCCTCACCAAGCTTGAGCGCGAAATGATCGCGGTCGCGGTGTCGTCGCAGAACCGCTGCTACTACTGCCTCACTGCGCACGGCGCCGCCGTCCGGCAATATTCTGGCGATCCTATGCTCGGCGAGCATCTGGTGATGAACTACCGCGCCGCGCGGCTCAACAAGCGTCAGCGCGCCATGCTCGATTTCGCGGTCAAGCTGACATCGTCGCCGTGGAGTGTAGAAGAGGCGGACCGCGAACGCCTGCGCCGCGCCGGATTTTCCGACCGCGACATCTGGGATATTTCGGCAATCGTCGGCTTCTTCAACATGTCGAACCGCGTTGCCTCTGCGACCGACATGCGGCCGAACACAGCCTATCACAAGCAGGCGCGCTAGCTTCCTTATCGTCATGCCCGGCCTTGTGCCGGGCATCCACGACTTACTAGATTGACCTTCAAGACGTGGATGGCCGGGACATTGGCGAGCGAAGCGACGCCGTCCTTTGGACGGCTATGCCTGGCTATGACGGAATGACCATGAACCGCCGGCGATTTTTTCTTTCCATCTGTCTCGGCTTCCTGCTCTGCGCCTCCGCAACGGCGCAGCAACTCGAGTCGACGCGGCCGACCATCCCGCCGCCGCGTAGCGTCGTTGCCCAGAACGGCATGGTGGTGGCACAGGAAGCCCGCGCCGCGCGCATTGGCGTTGAAATTCTGGATCGTGGCGGCAACGCCGTCGATGCCGCTGTTGCCGTCGGCTTCGCCATGGCCGTCACCTATCCGCGCGCCGGCAATATCGGCGGCGGCGGCTTCATGGTGATCCATCTCGATAAAGATAAAAAAGACATCGCCATCGATTATCGCGAAACTGCGCCCGCCGCCGCGACGCCGACCATGTTCCTCGACGCCAAAGGCGAGCCCGACGTGACGAAGTCACGCGATTCGGCCTTGGCGGTCGGCGTGCCCGGCACCGTGGCGGGACTGGCGCTGGCGCATCGCAAATACGGCTCCGGCAAACTGTCGCTCGCGGAATTGATCGCGCCGGCGATCGAGCTTGCCGCGAAGGGTTTTCCGGTTGCGGACGACACCGCGGATTCGCTGCCGCGTGCGCGTGAGCGCATCGCGCGCTGGAAGTCCTGGCAGCCGATCCTTCTCAAAGACGGCGGCCGGCCTTGGCAGGAAGGCGACCGGCTGATCCAGTTCGATCTTGCAGACACACTGCGCGCTATCGCACAGCAAGGTCCCCGCGGTTTCTACGAAGGCTCGACCGCCGCGCGTATCGCCGATGCCGTGAAGAAAGCCGGCGGCATCATGACCAAGGACGACCTAAAGAATTATCAAGCTATCGAGCGTCCCGTCGTGCGCGGCAGTTATCGTGGCTACGACATCGTCTCGATGCCGCCGCCTTCATCGGGTGGCGTGCATCTGATCGAGATGCTCAACATTCTCGAAGGCTACAAACTTGAACGTGGCGAGAAGTCCGCACATCTGATGATCGAGGCGATGAAGCGCGCTTACGCCGACCGCGCCGTGTTCATGGGCGACCCCGACGCGGTGACGATGCCGATCAAGGGCCTGACGTCGAAATCATACGCCGCGACATTGCGCGCGAGCATCGGCGAGCGCGCGACGCCATCGGCCGATATCCGGCCTGGCAATCCCGCCGATCACGAAGGCCACAACACCACGCATTTCTCCGTCATCGATCGCGACGGCAATGCGGTGTCGAATACCTACACGCTGAATTTTTCCTACGGCCTTGGCCTGATCGCCGACGGCACCGGCGTGCTGCTCAACAACGAGCTCGACGATTTCACGGCGAAGTCCGGCGCGTCGAATGCGTTTGGCCTCGTCGGTTACACCGCCAACCTACCGGGGCCGAACAAGCGGCCACTGTCGTCGATGACGCCGACCATCGTGCTGAAAGACGGCAAGCCGTTCCTCATCACTGGCTCGCCCGGCGGCAGCCGCATCATCACCGCGGTGTTGCAGCAGGTCGTCAATGTGATCGATTTCAAGATGCCGGTCGACGAAGCAGTCGGCGCGCCGCGCCTGCATCACCAATGGCAGCCGGACCAGGTTTTCGCGGAACCGGGCTTCGATCCCGCTGTGCTCGCGGCGCTAGCCGCGCGCGGCCACATCATCACGCCGACTCGGCCTGCTACGGCGGTGAACTCCATCGCGGTGACGCCCAAAGGCGAATTCACGCCGCAGACCTATGTCGGTGCCGCAGACACGCGCACGCGCGGGGCGTTGGCGGCTGGATATTGAGCCGAGTTCCAATGGAACTCGCAGCCGAGTACCGGGTTATGCTGGTCGCCAATCTACCCATATGATAGCGTTGAGTTTCATTTTCCGAGGACACCAGCTTGTCGCTGCTCAAGCTTGAAACACCGGTCCTGACGCCGCCGCTTGTTGAAAGCTTGCTTGAGCTGGACCAGGCAATCCTCGACGCACTGCCACTCGGAATCTACGCCTGCGACGCTGACGGCCAGATTGTCCGCGTCAATCAGCGCGCGATTGAGCTCTGGGGCCGTGCGCCTCGGCTTCACGATCAAGCGCACTTGTTTTGCGGCACCTTTCGCGTCGAGACTTTCGAAGGTGAAGTGATCCCGCCCGAGAAGACGCCTATGGCGCGCGCGGTGCTCACCGGTGAAAGCTTCGAAGCTGTCGAAGCGGTTGTTACGAACCCGGACGGAAAACGCTGGATCGCGAGGGTCCACGTCGCTCCGTTGCGCGATGCCGATGGCGATGTGGTGGGAGCCATCAACTGTTTCCGGGACATTACATCTGAGCACGAGATGCGGGTGGCGCTTGAACATCAGCAGCGCAACTTCGACCTTGCCATGATGGCGTCGAAAATGGGCACGTGGCGCTACACCTTGACGGACAACATCTGCGTCTACGATGCGAACGCGCAGTTGCTTTACGGACTCACTGAAGCAAGATTCCATCACGATGCGGAAGGCGTAAAGGCCAAGTTTCACTCCGACGATATGGATCGCATGTGGGCCAGCGTCGCAAAGGCTCTCGATCCGCAAGGTGACGGCCGATACGACGTCGAGTACCGGGTCAAGCAGCCGGACGGAAGCTGGCGCTGGCTGAGCGCATGGGGCCTTGTCGAGTTCGAAGGCAGCGGAGCCAACCGCAAGGCGGTCGCTATCGCCGGCGCGAGCCGCGATCTTTCCGAGACCAAGCGTGCCGACGAATTACAGCGGCTGCTCACCAATGAGTT
>DASYCM010000140.1:0-7950 GCA_036500165.1 Pseudolabrys sp. | reverse complement strand
CCCGATTTCGGGCGCCAAGAACGCCACCCTGCCGCTGATGATCGCCAGCCTGCTGACGGACGAGACGCTGATTCTCGAAAACGTGCCGCGGCTCGCCGACGTCATCCAGCTCCAGCGCATTCTCGGCAACCACGGCGTCGACATCACTATCGCAGGCAAGCGCCCGGGTGACGACCCGAACAGCGGCCGCACGCTGCACATCTCGGCCAAACATATCGTCGATACGACCGCGCCCTACGAACTCGTGTCGAAAATGCGCGCGAGCTTCTGGGTCGTGGCGCCTCTGCTGGCGCGTATGGGCGAGGCCAAGGTCTCGCTGCCCGGCGGCTGCGCCATCGGCACGCGGCCGGTCGATTTCCTGATCATGGCGCTGGAAAATCTTGGCGCGGAAATCGAGATCGAAGCCGGTTACGTCGTCGCGCGCGCCAAGAACGGCCTGCGCGGTGCTGAAATCAAATTTCCCAAGGTGACGGTCGGCGGTACCCACACCGCGCTGATGGCGGCGGTGCTGGCCAAGGGCACCACGGTGATCGAGAACGCGGCGCGCGAGCCGGAAATCGGCGACGTCGCCGACTGCCTCAACAAGATGGGCGCCAACGTTACCGGCGCCGGCACTTCGACCATCGTTGTCGAAGGCGTCGGCAAGCTGCACGGCGCGCGGCACAGCGTGCTGCCGGATCGTATCGAAACCGGCACCTATGCCATGGCGGTGGCGATGACCGGCGGCGACGTGCTGTTGCAGAACGCGCGGCCGGAGTTGCTGCAATCCGCGCTCGATACGCTGACGCAGGCCGGTGTCACCGTGACGCCGACCAACGAAGGCATCCGCATTGCTCGCAACGGCGCGGGCCTCAACGCGGTCGATGTGACGACCGAGCCGTTCCCTGGCTTCCCGACCGACCTTCAGGCGCAATTGATGGCGCTGATGACCAAGGCCAAGGGCACGTCGCGCATCACCGAAACGATTTTCGAAAACCGCTTCATGCACGTGCAGGAGCTAGCGCGTCTTGGCGCGCGCATCCATCTCGACGGCGAGACGGCGACCATCGAAGGCGTCGCCAAGCTCAAGGGCGCTCCGGTGATGGCGACGGATCTGCGCGCATCGGTGTCGCTGGTGATCGCGGGACTGGCTGCCGAAGGCGAAACCATGGTCAACCGCGTCTATCACCTCGACCGCGGCTTCGAGAAGGTCGAGGACAAGCTCGCTGCCTGTGGCGCTGCGATCGAGCGTATCAGCGCATAGCTTTTCAGCGCTTGGATTTCTTCCCGGACTTCTTGGCCGATTTCTTGCGTGGGTCCTTGAGCGGCGGATTCGTCTTGATGTTGAGCCGCCGCTGGGTCTTTTCGTCGAAGTGATCGTCGGCCCGCAGCCCGGCCGATTGGATGCCCTCGATGGCGCAGATGTCGTCCATTTCGTTGACGTCGCCGGTCACGCCGATCGCGCCCATGATCTCACCCTGATCGTCGCGAATGAGTTGTCCGCCCGCTTCCAGAAACAGCGGACCGTCGGCGATCTGCTCCATGGATTGTACGAACAGCGGCTTTTCTTTCGCCTTCTGCAACACCATGCGTGATGTGCGTCCCAGCGCCAGCGACGCGAAAGCTTTGCCGTAGGCGATCTCGAAGCGCATCAAGGACGCGCCGTCCTGCTTCTGGAACGCTTTCACCCGGCCTCCGGCATCGAGAACGATCGCGGCGAGAGCGTAACATTCGTGCTTTTCGGCGGCGGCAAATGTGCCTTCGATGATCGCATTTGCTTCTGTCAGACTTAACGCACGCATAGACAACACTCCCGGGCCTCGTTACTGAAAACCGAACATGCGCGGTAAAGCGTGTCAACGGGGAGCAAACAGAATGATCACAATCAAAGTCATGAGCGCCGGCGCCGTAAAAGGCATGGTGGATTTGCTGGCCCCCGAATTCGAGCGTGAGAGTGGCAACAAACTCGACCTGAATTTCGGCACCGCGGGCGCTTTGCGCGACCGCGTCAAGAACGGCGAGACCTCCGACGTCGTCATTCTTTCGCAATCGATCATTGCGGGTTTGGGCCCGCTGGTGACGGATGCGACCGATCTCGGCAAGACGGTGACGGGCGTCGTGATCAAGG
This sequence comes from Pseudolabrys sp., assembly GCA_036500165.1. Classification (GTDB taxonomy): domain Bacteria; phylum Pseudomonadota; class Alphaproteobacteria; order Rhizobiales; family Xanthobacteraceae; genus Pseudolabrys. The sequence continues at coordinate 5,843 of DASYCM010000140.1, read as the reverse complement.
AGGGCGCGCCTGTGCCCGACATCTCTACGCCCGAGGCGTTCAAGCAGGCGCTGCTGAAAGCCCGCGCCGTGGCCTATACCGATCCGAAAGCCGGCGGTTCCGGCGGCACCGTGTTCGTCGAACTGCTGAAGAGGCTCGGCGTTGCCGACGAGGTCAGCAAGAAGGCCGTGCTCTGCAAGGGCGGCTGGGACGTTTGCCGCGCGATTGTCGAAGGCGAGGCGGACATCGCGACGACATTCATCAGCGAAGTGGTGCCGGTGAAAGGCGCCAAGGTCGTCGGGCCGCTGCCGGGCGATTTGTACAACGCCAATAGCTATACCGGTTCGGTGCACGCCAAGGCCGCTCAGGCCGAAGGGGCCCGCGCGTTTTTGCGGTTTCTCACCAGCCCGGCCAATCGCGGCCGCTGGACAGCAGCTGGAATGGAACCGGCGTTCTGATATCCTGAGGCTCTTGCAGCGTCGTATTACCTTCCTAAGTGAACAGGACGGGAGCACGCCGAATGGATCAAAGCCGGGACCAAAAGCTGGACGAATTGAAATTCGTCGTCCTCGATGAAGAGGATCTTGAGATTGTTTCGGCCCATTTGCAGGATGCGGTGGTCAAGGTCGCCGACGTCCTGTGGCGGCCGCAGGAAAAACGGCTGGTGGTGGCGCTTAACCGCTTCGACTGGGAAGGCATACAGACCGGCAAGCCTGAATATCACCGCCGTCGCTCGGCGCTGCGCTTCGAGCGCGTGCTGTCCTGCAAGTGCAAATCCGTAAACCCCGCCGGCAAGGATGCGGTCCTTAACCTGCTTGCGGTTGAATTCACTGAGGCCGACAGTCCGGCGGGTGTCGTGACCCTGATCTTCTCCGGCGGTGGGGCGCTCCGCCTCGAAGTCGAGTGTCTGGAGGCCGAACTGGCCGACCTGGGCCCGACCTGGACCACGGGCTGCTGCCCGGCCCATGCCGTTGAGGCCAAGGCGGGCTAACCGGCAAGAAATCCGGGCATGGGTTGACGCCACGGCGCGCATCAACCATTGACCTGTGATCCGGGGCCGGACCCGGGTTAGGTCATTTCATGCCGTTGCTGCTCGATAGCCAAAGCGCCGATTTTGCCGACAAATTTCGCGATTTCCTCAGCGTCAAGCGCGAGGCCTCGCCGGATGTCGAAGCAACCGTGCGCGGCATCATTGAGGATGTCAGAGCGCGGGGCGACGCAGCGCTCGCCGACTACACCGCCAAGTTCGACCGTGTCGATCTCGAGCAGATGGGCCTGCGCGTAACCGCAGCCGAGATCGACGCCGCGGAGGCGAAGTGCAAGCCCGAGGCCCTGGCCGCGCTGAAGCTCGCGCGCGACCGTATCGAGGCCTATCACCGCCGTCAGATGCCCAAGGACGACCGCTTTACGGATTCGCTCGGCGTCGAGATGGGCTCGCGCTGGACCGCGGTCGAAGCGGCCGGACTCTATGTGCCGGGCGGCACGGCAGCCTATCCGTCGTCGGTGCTGATGAATGCCGTGCCCGCCAAGGTCGCCGGTTGCCCGCGCCTCGTGATGGTAGTGCCGGCGCCGGACGGCAAACTCGAACCTCTGGTGCTGGCGGCGGCGAAGCTTGCCGGCGTCGACGAGGTTTATCGCGTTGGTGGTGCGCAGGCCGTGGCTGCGCTCGCCTATGGCACGCAGACGATTGCGCCGGTGTCCAAGATCGTCGGACCGGGTAACGCTTATGTGGCGGCGGCCAAGCGCGTGGTGTTCGGCCAGGTCGGGATCGATATGATCGCCGGACCTTCCGAAGTTCTCATCCTTGCCGACAAGACCGGCAATGCCGACTGGATCGCCGCCGATCTCCTGGCGCAGGCCGAACACGACGTCAGCGCGCAATCGATTTTGATCACCGACGACAAGTCGCTCGCCGACAACGTTGCGAAGGCTGTGGAGTCGCAGCTCAAGACCTTGTCGCGGAAGGATGTTGCCAGCGCATCGTGGCGCGATTTCGGCGCCATCATCATGGTGCCGAAACTTGCCGACGCCATTACGTTCGTCGATCGCCTTGCGCCTGAGCATCTGGAAATTGTTGCCGAAAACGCTGCCGCACTTGCCGATAAAATCCGCAATGCCGGCGCCATCTTCATCGGCGCGCATACGCCGGAAGCCATTGGCGACTATGTCGCGGGCTCCAATCACGTACTGCCGACGGCGCGCTCGGCGCGCTTCTCGTCCGGCTTGGGCGTGCTCGACTTCATGAAGCGCACATCGCTGCTCAAATGCGGTCCCGATCAGTTGCGCGCGCTGGGGCCGGCGGCGGTCACGCTCGGCGAGGCGGAAGGACTGACAGCTCATGCGCGGTCGGTCTCGATCCGACTCAATCAGTGATAATTTTGCGATGATGACCCGATGAGCCCGGCGAAACCAGCGAGCAAGCAGCGTCTGGTCTCGGTCAGGCTCGACGAGGCTTCGATCGGCCGTTCCAACGCGGACGTCGAGCACGAACGTCAGGTCGCGATTTACGATCTGCTCGAACAGAATTATTTCGCGCCGGCCGATCACGACGGCGGGCCCTATGCGTTGCACCTCAGCGTCGATGGTAACCGTCTGGTGTTCGATATCCGGCTCGAGGACGACACGCCGGTGATGGCGCATCTGTTCTCGCTATCGCCGCTGCGCCGCATCGTCAAAGACTACTACATGATCTGCGACAGCTATTACGCCGCGATCCGCACCGCGACGCCCGACAAGATCGAGGCCATCGACATGGGTCGGCGCGGCATTCACAACGAGGGCTCGACCATCCTGATGCAGCGGCTCAAGGATAAGGTGTCGCTCGACATGGATACTGCGCGGCGGCTGTTCACCTTGATCTGTGTGCTGCACTGGAAAGGGTGACCTTTCAATGTCCGCATCAGAGCGCCCGTCGCGCCCCCATGCGGTGCTGTTCGCCTGCGGCATGAATGCGGTGCGCTCGCCGATGGCCGCGGCCTTGTTCAAGCAGATGTTCGGGCAGGCAGCCTATGTCGGCTCCGCCGGCGTGCAGAAGGGTGAACTCGATCCTTTCGTGATCGCAGTCATGGACGAGATCGGCATCGATATATCGCGGCATAAGCCGACGACCTTCGAGGAACTGGAAGAACTCGAGGGCTTGAGCTTCGATCTCATCGTCACGCTGTCGCCACCCGCACATCACAAGGCGCTTGAACTCACGCATGACATCGCCGCCGACATCGAATACTGGCCGACGGTCGATCCGACCGGCATCGAAGGCAGCCGCGAGCAGAAGCTCGACGCCTATCGCGAGGTCCGCGACGAACTGATGCGCCGTATCCGCGAGCGGTTTGGCGGGCAGGGCGGCGGGAACGAGTAATTTGCGAAAACAGGCCCGTTCCGCTAGCGTCCGTCACATTCTCGAATCTCATTAAGAGCCGCTAACCCCATGATCGGCCGGCCCAAATTCGTCCTCGCTTCCGGTTCCCCGCGCCGGCTGGCCCTGATCAATCAGGCCGGCATCGAGCCGGACTCGCTCAAGCCCGCGGATGTCGACGAGACGCCCAAGCGCGGCGAGATCCCGCGCGCCTATGCCAACCGGCTGGCCAAGTCCAAAGCCGGAGTGGCGCTGGACAACGTCAAGCTCGATGACGAATTGCGCGGCGATTACATCCTCGCCGCAGACACCGTGGTGGCGGTCGGCCGCCGCATTCTGCCAAAGGCCGAACTGCTCGACGAAGCCGCGCAATGTCTGCGCCTTCTGTCGGGCCGCAATCATCGCGTCTACACCTCGATCTGTCTGGTGACGCCGCGCGAAGCCTTCCGGCAGCGGCTCGTCGAAACGCGCGTGCGCTTCAAGCGGCTGTCGGCCGAGGATATGGAATCGTATCTCGCCTCCGGCGAATGGCGCGGCAAGGCCGGCGGCTACGCCGCGCAGGGCATTGCCGGCACCTTCATCGTCAAGCTGGTCGGTTCCTACAGCAATGTGGTCGGGCTGCCGCTCTACGAAACGATGAGCCTGCTCGGCGGCGAGGGCTATCCGATCCGCTTTGGATGGCTGAACGCGGTGTAGGCCGGCCTGTCGTTTCGGGACAGCGTGGCATAAGTTTAAGTTACAAGTCCGGAAGACAACGTCATGAACGCGATCGCCCGCAAGACCCTGGCCGCGAACTGCCCGATCTGCGGCAAGCCGACCGACGTGGCTTTCAAGCCGTTCTGCTCGAAACGCTGCGCCGACATCGATCTCAATCGCTGGCTGACCGGCGTCTATGCGGTGCCGGTCAAGGAAGTCGACGACGAAGATGGCGACAAGCCGCCGGGCAGCGACGAAGACGACAAGTCATGAACGCGCCCGTCGCCGAATGGTCAGACCGGCTTTACGCGACGTTCAAGCGCGCCGGCATTCGCCAGGTCGGTTATGTCCCGGATGCCGGTCATGCGCGGCTGATCGACCGCTGCCGCGCCGACCCTGACATTCGCGATGTCGTGCTCACGACGGAGGAAGAGGGCGTGGCGCTTGCCGCGGGCGCCTGGCTCGGCGGCCAGCGCGCGGCCTTGCTGATGCAGTCGAGTGGGCTCGGCAATTGCATCAACATGCTGTCGCTGGCGCGCTCGTGCCGCTTTCCGTTGCTGATGCTGATCACGATGCGTGGCGAGTGGGAGGAGTTCAACCCGTGGCAGGAGCCGATGGGCTCCATCGTCGATCCGGTGCTCAAGCTGTGCGAGGCCGACGTTTTTCGTGCCCGCAAGCCCGACGAGGTCGAGGGTCTGGCCGAGCGTGCTGTGCAGACGGTGTTCGGCGACGAACGCATCGCCGCGCTGGTCCTGTCGCAGGAGCTGATCGGCAAAAAGGTCTGGACCAAATGATGCTCGAACGCCGCGCCGCCATGGCGACGTTGCTCGCGGACCGTGGCGTCGACCTGCTGGTGGTGCCAGGCCTCGGCTCGACCTGCTGGGACCTCGCCGCCGCCGGTGACAACGACCGCAATTTCTATCTCTGGGGCGCGATGGGCGGCGCCGCCATGATTGGTCTCGGCCTGGCGTTGGCGCAGCCGGACAAGCGTGTTGCCGTCATCACCGGCGATGGCGAGATGCTGATGGGGATGGGCGCGCTCGCCACCATCGGCATCCAGAAGCCGCCGAACCTCGCGGTGATCGTGTTCGACAATGGCGTTTACGGCGAGACCGGCATGCAGCCGAGCCACACGCAAGGCCGGGATATTGGTGGCGTCGATCTGCTCAAGGTAGCCGAAGGTTGCGGGCTCGGGCCGTGTCTCGACGTCCGTGACTTGGCCGACCTGGCTGGCTTGGCTGGCCTCCTGAAGCACCTCGCCGCCCCCCTTTTCGCCCGTGTCCTGATCGAGCCAGTTGATCCGCCGCGGGTGCTGCCGGAGCGCGACGGGGTCGTCCTCAAGCGGCGTTTCCGCGCCGCGCTCGGCCTTTAAACTGGGGTTTAAGGCTCTGGATTATCCCGGATTTTTCCTCTGTCCGGCGTTCTGGACAGGGTGGAAACCAGCCTCTATAAGGCCCCGCTCGCCTGCCGGTTTTCATGACCGGCCGTCCGGCGCCCAGGTAGCTCAGTTGGTAGAGCATGCGATTGAAAATCGCAGTGTCGGTGGTTCGATCCCGCCCCTGGGCACCATCCCTTCGTTCGCCTCAGTTCATCGCTGACCACGAACGTTCGCTTAAGGGCGATGTCAACACATGCATGACACCCGCGCCCCGTGAACACTACTGACGTGAGCTGTAGTCGCGGTCTCGCAGGCTTTGCCTGCCTAATTCGAATCACCAGTCAGCAGCTTCGTACGCCATATCGCTGAAGATGCGGTTGGGAAGATTTAAATGGCGCTCACGAGGCCTTGCAGACCACTGGTTCTGTGCTGGCG
>DASYCM010000139.1:0-12750 GCA_036500165.1 Pseudolabrys sp. | reverse complement strand
TGGTGCAAAGCCGGCGCGGACCGAAGCTCGGGTTATACGTGCAGTCGGTATCGCGGAATGAGCGATAGGCTGCGGCACAGGCATCGATATCGCATTTGATGCGCGGCGCAGCGACCTGCGGCGCGACAGGCGCCGATACTGGCGGAGCGGCAGCGGGCACAGCGGCCCTTTGCGGCGCCGGCGCGCTTTGCGGTGCTGGATTTGGCGCAGCAGGTGGCGGCGCTATCGGCGCGGCGATCGCGCGCGGTGGAGGCGGCGGCGCGAAGACAATATTTTTCGACTCCGGCATAGGCGGCATAGGCGCGGAGACCCAGTCCAGCCCCAAAACCACACTACCGGCTGCGACCAGCAGAACGGCGGAATAGAAAGTCACGCGCATTGAGGGCCTTGACCGTATCGTGCTGCCAATTTGCGATTATTGGCGCAATGATAGGCTCAGCCCACGCCGTCGGCAAATCGCCTTACCAGGCAGGGCGCTCGATCATAATGACCTGACTGCGGTCATCCGTTCGCTCGCGATTGTACCCGGGATCGTGGTTAGCCTCGCTGGCCGTAATACGCCGCACTTCCCGCTCGAAGGAACGCAGGCCCGCTTCCTTGCCGGCTTCTTTGTTCGGCTTGCGGGCCGCGTCGGCGCGAACGGCATTACGCTCGCGCGACGGTACGGACGCCTGCTGGGTGCTACCTTGAGTCCGGTCACAGGTTTTGCGCGCGGTGCCGTCCATCGGCTGATAGCTGCAGTCCGAGGCCCGGAATGACTGGTAGCTCGCCGAGCACGCCGCGATGTCGCACTTGTTGCTGGACGAGGCCGCAATGGCGGGCGTCGTCACCGCAGGCGGAGTAACCGCGGGCGTAAATGTCGCCGAACTGATCGAACTGTCAGCTTTCGCGTCGTTGTTGAATTCGCGTTTGAAATCCGTCGAGCCTGTGCCTGTTGTTTCCACCGCGCTGAAAGAGGGCGCCGGCGTGATCGGCGGCACCGGAGCCGTTTGTTGCGCGGTCTGCTGCGGAGGCGCGTTCGCTGCCGTGTCCGGCGCGGGTTCGCTCACAGATTCGCTCGGCTGCGTTTCAACTTGGCGCGGTGCAGGCGTTGCTTCGACAATTTTAGGCGACGTCGTCAACCGGCTCGCCTGCATCGCCGGTTTTGTTTCAAGCTTCGGGCTGGTCAGCCAGTTCACTTCGAACAGGATGCCGCCGAGCGAGACGAGGATGATCGCGATGTAAGCGAGAAAGGGCATGACACTGGCTCATGGCTGATGCAGAAAATCCGCACATGCCAACGCAGGGTCATGAAGCCGGTTCCTGGCCTTTAAGTCGAGGAACAAGAAACGTGTAAGAGTTCCGTGCTGTGGAACTCTATTTATACAGCGTAATGCTGATGACCGCGCCGAGGTCTCCGACCTGCGCGCCCTCTTTCGGATAACCGGTGATGTCGATTTCACCCGCCGGCGAGCCGTGACAGCTTAGACAACTCGCGGCGTAATATTCCGGCATGGCCGTGCGGTAGGCGTCTTTGCCCTTCGACTTGGCGACTTCGGAAAACACCGCATTTTTGTCCCACGACGCCAGCATCAACTTGTCCTTGATGACCATGCCTTCCCACTCGTCGGCGCGCGCTTTCGGATTGCGCAACAGCTTCGACGGCGCCGTCACTTTCATTTCCGCCATTCCAGTCGCGCGGCGGCCGAAGGCTTCGCTCACCTGCCGGCCGAACACGGCCGGTATGAAACCTTTGAAGCCGACGCCCTGCCGGTTGATGGTTTGCTGCGTGCCGTCGAGCACTTCGACGATTGCGTCCATCTCCATACGGATCAGTTTGCCGTGGCGTGAATTGGGATCGATCGTGGCCGGGTCGACTTTCGTGGTCTCTTTGTAAATCTTCACCGCTTCCGCCAGCACGGTTTTACCGTCGAGGCCTTTATCGCCGAGGTTGGGGTCGTTGATTTTGTCCTGGTTGCGCGAGATCACCGTACGGCCGGACTGCAACATGGTGGCGAGGCTTTTGGCGACGGCCGCATTGTCGTCGGCCGGGGTTGCGGCGTGTGCGCCAATCATCAGCGCGGCTGCGGTGCAAACGCCGGCAACGAGCGCGGCGACGGATACCTCAGTCAATTTGCGCGACATGCTCACGTTCCTTTGCGGTTCGGTGCCGGCCGGCATCACGCCGCGGTCACCCGTGCCAAAAAAGTCTCGACCGCGCCTTCCAGCGTGTTGGCCTGCGCGGAGAATGATTGCGACGTCTCGTGCACCGCTGTGGCCGAGCGGCTGGTGCCGTCGATCGCCTGTGTCACGATAGTCATTTTGTTGGCGAGTTCGTTGGCGCCCTGCGCTACTTCCTGAACGTTGTGCGCGATCATCTGCGTCGACGACGTTTGCTCCTCGACCGCGCCGGCAATTGCCGCCGTCAGTTCGCTGATATCGCCCATCACACCGTCAATCGAGCGGATCGCCGCGACCGTCTGATCGGTCAAATTCTGGATCGAGCCGATCTGCTCGGCAATTTCCTCGGTGGCCTTGGCGGTCTGCGATGCCAGCGCCTTCACTTCCGTCGCCACCACGGCAAAACCGCGCCCGGCATCGCCCGCGCGCGCCGCTTCGATGGTCGCGTTGAGTGCGAGAAGATTGGTTTGCGCCGCAATCGCTTGAATGAGCTTGATGACGTCACCGATACGCATGGCGCCAGAGGCCAGCTTGTTGACGAGCTGATCGGTCGCACGCGCCGTCTCGGTGGCGCGTTGCGCGATACCGTGCGCCATCTTGGTTTTCTCGTTGATGCCGTGGATCGAGTTGCCGAGCTGGTCGGCGGCGCCCGCCACCGTACGCACATTGGCCGACGTCGCTTCCGATGACAGCAATACGGCGCGCGCCTGCTGATCGGCCTCGTGCGCCATATGCGACAGGCCGCGCGCGGTCTCTTCCATCAGCGACACGTTCTGTGTCACCGAGCCTATCACATTGGTCACCGTAACGCGGAAATCGGCAATCATCTGCTCGACCTGCCCGGCACGATCGCGCTGTGTGCGCTGCTCCTGGTGCTCGCGTTCCGACAGGCCGCGACGTTCGATCTCGCTGGCGCGAAACACCTGAAGCGAACGTGCCATGTCGCCGATCTCGTCGTGCTCGGTCGCGGACGGCACCACGATGTCTGTGTTGCCGGAAGCGAGCTGGCGCATCGCGCCGCCAATATCGATCAGTCGGCGCACCAGATGGCGCTGGACATAAAAGACGCCGATGCAGCCGGCGGCAATCAAACTGGCGATGGCCATCAGCAGCAGCCAGCGGCCGCTGACGTTGAGATTCGCAATCAGCCCGTGGGCGCTTGCCTGCGTGGCCGCTTCGGCTTCGCCGACCATGATGGCAACTGCCGCATCCAGCTCGCGCTGGATCGAAGCATTCTCGTCGATCGACGCGTCGACGCGCGTGATGGTGAACAGTTCGCGCGCCCGCCGTGCAAAGATGCTCTCGGCGCCCTGGCTGAATCGGGCGATCAGCCCGATCGAAATGCGGATACGCCCCGCGGCGTCCAGCGTCGTTGCTTCGCTCGGCAGTTTCGCAAGCGTATTATTGAGCTGCGTGTTTGCCGCGGCGAGGCGCGCCTGAATATCCTTGAACGCCAAAGGATCCCGCACGCCCGAGGCTTCACCGATCAAACTGACCATGAGATGGGTGCGGGCTGCCACTTCGGTCGCCAGCACCTGATCGGGCAGGAGGGAAAGCTCTTCGATGATCTTGCCGTGAATCTGATGCATGCTTTCGAGCATGACCTCGATCTGGCCACGCAGTGTCGTGCGTTGCGAGATGGCGTCTTCCAGCGTCGCCAGATTGGCGTCGAGATAGTGCGAGAGGCCGATGACCTTAGCGAGCGCTGGACTTTCGCTGCCCATTTGCTGCGCCTGTCCGATGCCGGTCGCGAGTTCGGTGCGCTTCTTCTCGATCAGGTCGATGGTCGATTTGCGGTCATCGGCGGTCTTGGCGCTGATGAAGCGCGCCGCGGCCGCCGAGATATTTCCGGTGAGCACCGAAAGATGCAGCGCGTTGGTCATCGCCGGCATCTGCTCGTTGACGACGCGCTGCAGTCCGCCTTCGATCGTCTGGAATGAAAGCAGGCCGACCGCGGTGGCGAGCAGCGTCAAGCCCGTGACCGCGCCGAACGCCCATTGCAACTTGGCGCTGACGCCGAGGCGCGGGGCAAGACGGAGCAAGCCTTTGCGGCTCGGAGGCGCGGCGTGCGAAACGCCCGCCTCAAATTGCTGACCGTGCCCCCCGGGCATTTTCGTTCCAACGTCGCGGTAATCGCTGCTGAGACGGTCGCAGATCGTGGTAAACAGTTGCTTAAATCGCGCTGAATCAAATTAAGCCGATGCCGCAGCGTTTTATGACGGTTTTGTCGCGTTAAAATCGGACCGCCTTTTCGGCACCTGGCTCGGCCAATGGCCGACAAAATGCCGGTAAATGCAGCGTGCGCGCCCGTCGCCGTTGACCCCGCACCACGGCGGAGCATAGGTTTCGGCGTTGCCGCACTGAAAAAACTCATTTCACATCGTCGCAAGGCGAAGAACGCGGCAGTTGGAGGAAGATTCCGTGACCATCGCACGCCGCCGATTTCTGCAACTCGCCGCCAGCGCCACCGCCGCATTGGCGACCCCTGCCTTGGCGCTCGACTACCCGACCAGGCCGGTACGCCTGGTGATCGGCTTTCCTCCCGGCGGCTCGGCCGACATCGTCACCCGGCTGGTCGCGCAAGCGCTGAGCGAGCGAATGGGTCAGACCTTCATCGTCGACAACAGGTCCGGCGCCGGCAGCAACCTCGCGGCCGAGACCGTCGCGCGCGCCGACCCGGACGGCTACACGCTGCTGTCCGTCACGGTCGCCAACGCCATCAACGCCACGCTCTACAGCAATCTCAAGTTCGACTACCTCAAGGACTTTGAGCAGGTCGCGAGCATCGACGTCGTGCCGAACGTAATGGACATCAACATCGACATGCCGGTGAAGACCATTCCGGAATTCATCGCTTACGCCAAAGCTAATCCCGGCAAGATCAGCATGGCCTCGGGCGGCGTCGGCTCGTCGCCGCATGTCACCGGCGAACTGTTCAAGATGATGACCGGCGTCGACATGGTGCACGTGCCCTATCGTGGCGTTGCGCCGGCAACCACGGACCTGCTGGGCGGCCGCGTGCAGGTACTGTTCGACACGCTGCCGGCGGCGATCGCCAATATCCGCGCCGGAAAAATCCGCGCGCTCGCGGTCACGACCAAGACCCGCAACGAGGCGCTGCCGGACGTGCCGGCGATGGCCGAGTTCATTCCGGGCTTCGAGGCGGATTCTTTCCACGGCATCGCCGCGCCGAAAGGCACGCCGCAAGAAATCATCGACAAGCTCAACAAGGCGATCAACGCCGCGGTGCAGGAGCCGGCACTCAAGGCTCGCCTTGCCGATCTCGGCGGCACGGTCTTCACCGGCACGCCGAAGGACTATGCCACCTACATGGCCGGCGAGATCGAGAAGTGGGGCAAGGTGGTCAAGTTCTCCGGCGCGAAAGTGACGGACTAGGAATTCACTGCACGTAACCGCTCGTCCCCGCGAAAGCGGGGACCCAGTAATTGGCCCCTGGATTCCCGCTTACGCGGGAATGAGCGGAATTCCTAAAACATTGACGGCTTGCCGGACGCCTGCAAAAACCGCTGCTTCATGCCGAGGCCGTCGCGCGTTGGAATAATGCGCTCGTGCTTCTGCGTACCAACGCGCAGATGGATGAACAACGGCCCGTCGCCACTGTGCAGCAACGGACGGAGCTTGTCGGCGTCGGCGGGATCGCTCGGGGCTTCGACATGCGTAAAGCCGCATGAACGCGCGGTGGCGGCAAGATCGCAGCCCGCGCCGGTCGCGGTCGGCTGCATGCCCGTCGCGGCGTAAACCGCGTTGTCGATACAGACGATAGAGAGATTCTTCGGCTGCTTGGCGGCGATGGTCGCAAGACTGCCGAGCGCCATCAGCACGTCGCCGTCGCCGGTAATGACCGTAACGCGACGGTCCGGCCGCGCCAGTGCGAGACCGAGGCCCACCATCGCGGTGCAGCCCATGCCGCTCCAGATGTAAAAGTTGAGCGGATTGTCGCCTTGCGACGCGACGTCGAAGGTCGCGGTGCCGAGCCCTGTCAGCACCATCAGGTCGCCACGGTCCCTGAGAAGACGGGCGACGAAATCACGGCGGTCCAGCATCAGTGCGCTCCCGGCATACGGTTGATCATGCGCTGCGACAGCAGCACCGCGACCTGGAAATTGCCGCCGAACGCCATATCGCAGGCGGCCGCAAGCACCGGCTCGACGTCCTTCTCTTCGTCGACGCGATAGACGTGGAAGCCGCACAGCTTGAGCGTCTCTTCCGTCATCTTGCCCATCGGCCGCTGCCACGGATTGAAGTCGTTGAACTCTCCGCGCATGGTGACGACCAGCACGACGGGCGCGGCGCAATTCTGCAAAACCGAAAACGTGTTGACGCAGTTGCCGACGCCGCTCGACTGCATCAGCAGCGCAGCGCGCTCGCCGCCGAGCGTCGCGCCGAGCACCAGTCCCGGCCCTTCGGCCTCGGAGGTCAGCACGACGTCCTTGATCTCGTTGTCCTGCGCGCAGAGCGCGATCAGCCGGGTGTGGCCGGTGTCCGGCACATGGCCTACCTGGCGCACGTTGTATTTCTTGAACACGGCGTGGATGCGGTCGGGCCAGTCCGAATGCTCGGACGGCGAATGGTGGTGCGCGTCAGCCAAAACGATCTCCCCAAAAGCGCTATTGTTGGCGGGTTTTTAGGGCTTGGCATGCCGTCCGGCAAGGCGTCCAAACGCGGGTGCCGGATGCAAAAACCATAGTCAAATCACAGCCATGACGATGGGAAAGGACCGTGCTAGACACCCGGCACATTTAACGCCTTTGCCGCCGGATCATGTCGCAAACACCGTCCCTCACCTCTTTCCGCCGCATCGTCGTCAAGGTCGGCTCGTCGCTGCTCGTCGACCACGACGCCGGCGTGCTGAAGCGCGAGTGGCTGGATACGCTCACCGCCGACATCGCGGCGCTGCACAAGGACAAGCGCGACCTGATCGTGGTGTCATCGGGCGCCATCGCACTGGCGCGCGCCTCGATGAAGCTGCCGCGCGGCGCGCTCAAGCTCGAGGAAGCGCAGGCAGCCGCCGCGGTCGGGCAGATCGCGCTGGCGCGGTCGTGGTCGGAATCGCTCGGCGCGCATGATATTTCCGCCGGACAGGTGCTGCTGACTTTGACCGATACCGAGGAGCGACGCCGCTATCTCAACGCGCGCTCGACCATCGACAAACTTCTCGAGTGGCATTCAGTGCCGGTGATCAACGAGAACGACACCGTCGCCACCACCGAGATCCGCTACGGCGACAACGACCGCCTTGCCGCGCGCGTCGCGACCATGACCAGCGCCGATCTTCTCGTGCTGCTGTCCGACATTGACGGCCTTTACGACAAGCCGCCCGCCGCCGGTAATGACGCCAAGCTGGTGCCCGTGGTGCCGCGCATCTCGCCGGAGATCGAGGCGATGGCCGGCGCGTCGGGTTCGGAGCTGTCGCGCGGCGGCATGTACACGAAAATCGAAGCCGGCAAGATCGCCACCACGGCCGGTGTTCACATGGTGATCGCGTCAGGCCGCGTGCCGCATCCGTTGCGCGCGATTATCGATGGCGGTCCCTGCACGTGGTTTTTAACGCCGGCCAATCCCGTGACCGCGCGCAAGAAGTGGATCGCCGGTTCGCTCGAGCCGCGCGGTGCGCTGACCATCGATGCCGGCGCGGTGCGCGCGCTGCATCTGGGAAAAAGTTTGCTGCCCGCCGGCGTCATCAAGATCGAAGGCGCATTCGGCCGCGGCGATGCGGTGATCGTGCGCGGGCCCGACGGCCACGAAGTCGGACGCGGCCTGATCGCTTACGACGTGGACGATGCGGAGAAGATCAAAGGCCGTTCGTCCGCGGACGTATTGCTGATCCTTGGTTACACAGGACGCACCGAGATGATCCACCGCGACGATCTGGTGATCGGCGGGCATTGACCGTGGAACTTGGATGGGGGGCGCGCGTTATTGAAATGCGCGCGACGCGAGACATAAGTTCAGGCGACAACTGACCTAATCGACGCGGACCTTTCCAGTACGAGTAGCATCCCAAAAGGCGATTAACCGATCGCCCGTTAACCCCGGCCGCCGCGGCTGGGGTTTCCGCGTTCGCGCCCCTGAATTGCCGACAGTCCCCTTTTTTGCAGGACACCTATGCCGGGTAAGCCGCGCTCACCCACGAGACTGGGTCGGCCAGAGGCCGCCCCTTCAGAGGGCATTGAGAAGCTCGATCTCAACGCGAGGCGTGGTGGTCTTCGCTCACCAGCTTGCGGACGCGGCGCAGCGCGGCGGCCCGGTTTTTCTGCGGCTGCCTGGGCAGCCTCACCAAGGTTCCATCCGGAAATTCGATATAACGCTTAAAAACATGTACTTCGCCATCGCCGGCCGGACGACCCTCGATGACGAATTTGGTTCCGACCGGGAAGCGGCTGGGAAGAGTCTTGTGTTTTCGCACGGTATTCCGACTCATAGGCCTACCCCTGTTTGAGGACGCGTCACCCTGCCAACCCAACGTGAACATGGGGTTGCCGTTGCGTGACGCAGGCTTTTATCCACGTTATCCCCAGGGGCCTTGCGGCCACACTGGGCGCCCCCCAACCTCGCCGGCGGAACCCCGACGTGGTAGGAAAACCACCCCAGGAGAGGGGACTTGGGGTAGGAATTCTAGGCTTTAGACCATGACGGCGCCGCTAAAGAGCATCGAGGGAACGGGGGATCAGTCCATGGCGGCAGCCATGGCCGAGATCGGCCGTGCTGCGCGCGCCGCGGCCCGCGTGCTGGCGCTTGCTCCGCCGGCGCAGAAGGACCGCGCTCTCGATCTGATGGCGGCGGCAGTCCGCGCCCAGAAGGCGGGCATCCTGTCCGCCAATGCTGACGATCTTGCCGATGCCCGCGCCGCCGGACTGTCCAGCGCGGCGATCGACCGCCTCGCGCTGGACGACAAGCGCGTCGAAGGCATCGCCGAAGCGATCGAGATCGTGCGCGCACTGAAAGACCCGGTCGGCGCCGTCACCGAATCCTGGACGCGACCGAACGGCATGACCATCGAACGCGTGCGCGTGCCGCTTGGTGTGATCGGAATTATCTACGAGAGCCGCCCCAACGTAACGGCCGACGCCGGCGCGCTATGCCTCAAATCCGGCAATGCTGCGATCCTGCGCGGCGGCTCGGACTCGACACGCTCCAGCCGCGCCATCCACGCCGCGCTCGGCGACGGCTTGCGCGAAGCTGGCTTGCCCGAAGCTTGCATCCAGCTCGTGCCGACACGCGACCGCGCCGCGGTCGGACTGATGCTCACAGGCCTCGACGGCAACATCGACGTCATCGTGCCGCGCGGGGGGAAAAGCCTCGTCGCGCGCGTGCAGGCGGAAGCCCGCGTTCCCGTGTTCGCGCATCTCGAAGGCGTCGTGCACATCTACATCGACAAGGCCGCTTCGCTCGACATGGCGAAGACCATCGTCATGAACGCCAAGATGCGGCGCACGGGCGTCTGCGGCGCGGTCGAGACATTGCTGGTCGACCGCGCGGCGGCGGCAACCCATCTCAAGCCGCTGATTACGATGCTGCTCGATGCCGGCTGCGAAGTGCGCGGCGACAAGGCCGTGCAGGCCGTCGACGCGCGCGTCAAAGCCGCGAGCGAAGAAGATTGGTCGACCGAATATCTCGACGCCATCATCT
Source organism: Pseudolabrys sp. (assembly GCA_036500165.1). Classification (GTDB taxonomy): domain Bacteria; phylum Pseudomonadota; class Alphaproteobacteria; order Rhizobiales; family Xanthobacteraceae; genus Pseudolabrys. Next base: position 2,940 of record DASYCM010000139.1, on the reverse strand, counting down.
CGGCCAAGGTGGTCGACGGCATCGACGCCGCCATCGACCACATCGAGCACTACGGTTCGCATCACACCGACGCGATCATCACCGACGACAAGGCCGCCGCAGAGAAATTCTTGGCGCAAGTCGACAGCGCCATCGTGCTGCACAACGCGACGACGCAATTCGCCGACGGCGGCGAATTCGGCTTCGGCGCCGAGATCGGCATCGCCACCGGGCGCTTCCATGCGCGCGGACCGGTCGGCGCCGACCAGCTGACGACGTTCAAGTATCGTGTTCTCGGAAGCGGTCAGACACGGCCGTGACTTCACCCATCATCGCTCGGCCCGAGCGCTATCTTCCTCCGAACGCGCCGGGCATGCGCATCGGATTGTTCGGCGGCACCTTCGACCCGCCGCATCTGGCGCATCTTGGCGCCAGTCTGCTTGCCATGAAGCGGCTCAAGCTCGACCGCGTCTGGTGGCTGGTGACGCCGGGCAATCCGCTGAAGAACACCAAGCATCTCGCGCCGCTCGGCGAACGCATCGATGCCGCGCGCAAGCTCTCCCACCATCCGCGTCTCGACATCACCGGCATCGAGGCCACCATCAACACGCGTTACACCTACGACACCATTCTGTGGCTGTTGACGCGCTGCAAAGGCGTGCGTTTTGTCTGGATCATGGGCGCCGACAATCTGCGGCACTTCCACCGCTGGCAGAAATGGCGCGCCATCGCCTCGCTGGTGCCGATTGTCGTGATCGACCGGCTGGGCCCGAGTCTGTATGCCGGCGGCAGTCCGGCCGGTAATGCGCTCGCCCGCTTCCGCATTCGCGAGTGCGACGCCTCGTCCCTGCCAGACCGCCGCGCGCCGGCCTGGACTTTCCTGCACGGGCTGAAATCGCCACTGTCCTCAACGGCGTTGCGCGCACTGCGCAGCGATGGAACTTCAAAAGCCGATAAAAAGCCCGTTAAAAAACCACCGGCTCCGAAAAAAGCAAACAAAGCCGCAAGCGGTGGCAAGCGGCGCGCGAAATAGCTATCTTCGAACCGCATCCGGTTCGATCCGCCGATTGTGAAAGGATACCGATCCCCTGCCCAAATCTGACATCAAGCGGACCAAACGTCCCGCCGCCAAAAAGCCCGCTGGGAAAAGGCCGGCCGCCAAGAAGTCCGTCGCCAAAGAAAGCGCAAAGCAAAGCGCGAAGGCGATGGCCAAGGCGAGCGTTAAGCCCAGCCCTAAAGCCGCAGCTCCTGCCAAAAAGCCTGACGTCGATCGTTCCGCCGCAGAAGCAACGCTGCGTCTCGTGCTGGCGCGACTCGACGACATGAAGGCCGAGAACAGCGTTACCCTCGACCTCGCCGGCAAATCCTCCATCGGCGACTTCATGGTGGTCACGACGGGACGCTCGAACGTCCACGTCGGCGCTATCGCCGACAGCGTCACTCGCGCGCTGAAAGGCACCGGCAAAACCAACCCGCGCGTTGAAGGCCTGCGCCAGGGCGACTGGGTGCTGATCGATGCCGGCGACGTCATCGTTCATGTCTTCCGGCCCGAAGTGCGCGAGTTCTACGGCCTCGAGAAAATGTGGAGCGTTTGAGCGCCTGATTTGGCGACGTCGCCCGTTGCAGGCCGCAGGAGCCAATTCCTGCCCGGCAAATGCTACCGAACGGCAATCCTTGCTCTCATAAAATACTGATTATATTGGCTTATTTCTTGGCTTGCATGTTGCTTGGTCCTTGTGGGGGCTAAACGAGACGAGCCATGTCACGCCATCATATTCACTTGCCGCCCACCACCTATGTGCCCCCGACAAAGCCTAAGAAGATCGAGAAACGCCGCCGCCGGGGCCAAATACAATCTGGCGATTCGATCAGCGACACCGAAGACGTCTCGGATATCGAGAAAGCCCATGAGATGAGCCAGATACCATCTGCGCTCCGATCCCGGTCCGGCAATTTTTCCCCGGTCGACGAACCCGAGCGCAGATCCGATCAGCCGTCAGGGCTGCTGAGCCAGGGGACCCTCAAGGAAATGCTTCTGGTCCAGGAGAATTCCAAGTGACGGCCCAAGCAAGGGACCAAGTAAACACTGATGCACCGCGGGCCTTTGCATGGTCAGTCCGCGGTGCAAATGCCGGTTCGGGACGTGCAGCAGCCGAACTGATAGTGTCTAACAATGCGCATTATCGTCGCCGCCGTTGGCCGCCTGAAATCCGGTCCCGAAACCGAACTTGCCGAACGCTACCGAAAACGCGCCGCGCAGACCGGACGCAGTCTCGGCTGGCGTGACGTCGAAATCGTCGAGATCCGCGAAAGCCGTGCTGCCGAGCCGGACAAGCGCATGCTCGAGGAATCCATTGCGCTTACCACCATCATTCCGCAGGGCGCCGCGTTCGTGCTGCTCGATTCGCGCGGCGACAATCTCGACAGCGCTACCATTGCCGCGCAGTGCACGAAATGGAGCGACAACGGCAAGCCGGCGGTCGTCTTCGTTATCGGCGGAGCGGACGGACTGAGCCCCGGCCTCAGGGACAAGGCGCAACTGCGCATGTCCTTCGGCACGGCGACATGGCCGCATCAACTGGTGCGCGTCATGTTGCTCGAACAGCTCTACCGCGCCAGCACGATCCTCACCGGACACCCTTATCACCGGGCGTAGCATTCTCTTCTCCGCTCATTCCCGCGAAAGCGGGAACCAGGAGCTGCATTCACCGGCCGCGATTTTTGGCCCATGGGTCCCCGCTTTCGCGGGGACGAACGGAGAGAGTGCGGAATATTTTCAAACCACACTTGACAATAATCCCAAGGACTATATTCTGTACACATCCCGCCCAATCTACGAGGGGCGTTTGATCAGCGTCATCAGACGTTGGGCGGGGTGCGGTGGCTGGAAGGCGCGTTGGAGATGCGACGCAAATGCCCTTCCAGCGGTCCAAGCCGCATGACGCCCGGGCCGCCAGCCGC
>DASYCM010000138.1:0-7971 GCA_036500165.1 Pseudolabrys sp. | reverse complement strand
GGGCGATCCAATCCAATGTTTCTTCGAGATTGAAGTGGCTCGGATGCGGCGCCTTGCGCAGCGCATCGACGATCCAGACGTCGAGCCCGGCCAACGCTTCGATGCTTTCCGGCGGCAGACCCTTGAGGTCGGTCGAATAGGCCACATTGCCGAACCGGAAGCCCAGCGACGGGATATCGCCGTGGTGCTGCAGGATCGGGAGCAGGTCGATGGCGCCACCCTGCCCGTTGATCTGGACCGGCTCACCCGGAACCAGCCGGTGCTCTTTCAGGATCGGTGGATACTGGCTGCCGGCTGGTGTAGCGAAGCAATAGCCGAAGCGGTCGCGCATGGCGCGCGAGGTCGGCTCGTCCATCCAGACGTCGACCTGGCGGCGCTTGTGCACGAACATGGGACGCAGGTCGTCGATCCCATGCGTGTGGTCGGCATGCTCATGCGTGATCAGAACGCCGTCCAGCCAGTCAGCCTCGGCATCGAGCAACTGCGTGCGAATATCGGGCCCGCAGTCGATCAGGACGCGCGTACGCTGGCCCTGGGCATTGGCGCGCTCAACCAGAACGGCGCAGCGCCGGCGGCGGTTCTTCGGATTGTTCGGGTCGCAGTCGCCCCAGCCAAGCGCCACGCGCGGCACGCCCATCGATGAGCCGCAGCCGAGGATCGTGAACTCGAGACTCATGTTGCCACTCCGGCGAGCTGGCGTGGCACCTTGTTGAACAGCCGGTAGAAGTTCTCGGTCGTCTGGCGCGCGATCTCGTCGGGCGATACGCCGCGGGTCTGCGCCAGCGTCTTGGCGGTCTCGACGACGTAAGACGGCTCGTTGCGTTTGCCGCGATACGGCAAGGGCGCGAGATATGGCGCATCGGTTTCGACCAGCACGCGCTCGGCCGGCAGCGCCGCGGCGATATCGCGCAAATTTTGCGAATTCTTGAAGGTCAGGATGCCGGTGAACGAGACGTAGTGGCCGAGTTCGACCGCGGCAAACGCAAGGTTCCGGCCGCCGGTGAAACAATGCAACACGGCCGGGAAGGCGCCCTTCCCGGTTTCTTCCTTGAGAATGCGCGTCACATCGTCATCCGCCTCGCGCGCGTGGATCACCAGCGGCAAACCGGTCTCGCGAGCCGCCGCAATGTGGGTGCGGAAGCCCTGCTCCTGCGCGTCGCGCGGCGCGTTGTCGTAGTGGTAATCGAGCCCCGCTTCGCCGATAGCGACGACCTTGGGGTGCTGCGCGATCGTGACGAGCGCGGCGGCGTCGATGTCGAGTTCTTCGTGGGCGTAATGCGGATGCGTGCCGACCGAGCAGAACACGTCGGCGAAGCGCTCAGTGATCGCGAGCACGTGCGGGTGTTTACGCACGCGCGTCGAGATCGAAACCATGCGGCCGATGCCGGCGCTGCGTGCTCGCGCGACGATGGCATCAAGCTCGCTGGCGAAGTCCGGAAAATCCAGGTGGCAGTGACTGTCCACCAGCATCGTTAGACGCCCGGCTTCTGCGATTTCGGCGGGTTCGGCGGCGTTCCTTTGGGCTGTTTGACTTTTGGCGCGGGCTTCGCGTCCGGTTTGGCTTCGCCCTCGACTTCCGGCTCGATATAGCGCGGGAAAACGCCGGTTGGCGCCGGCAAGGCCAAGCCCGGCTTGAGCCGGTTGCCCGGCGCGAGCGCGGCGAAATCGCGCTCCTCCAGCGGCACGTTGAGCAGCGTCAGGAATTTGCCCGCGGAGTCCGGCATGAAGGGCTGCGCGAGGATCGCGACCTGCCTGATCACCTCCGCCGTGACATAGAGAATGGTGCCCTGCCGCTGCGCATCGGTCTTGGCCTTGGCCCACGGCTCCTGCGCCGCGAAATAACGGTTGGCATCCGCCACCACGGCCCACACAGCGTTGAGCACCTGATGCAACTGCCCCGTCTTCATGTGCTCTCGCGCGGCGACGATCATGCCGTCGGCGGCGGCAAGCATAGCCGTGTCCGCGTCCGTGAACGCACCCGGTTGCGGCAGCGTGCCGCCGAACGCCTTGCCGACCATCGACAGCGAGCGTTGCGCCAGATTGCCGAGGTCGTTGGCGAGATCGGCGTTGATCCGGTTGACGATGGCCTCGTGGCTGTAATTGCCATCCTGCCCGAAAGGCACTTCGCGCATGAAGAAATAGCGCAGCGGATCGATACCGTAGGCTTTGATGAGATCGAACGGGTCGATCACATTACCCACCGACTTCGACATCTTCTCACCGCGGTTGAACAGGAAACCGTGGGAGAAAATATGTTTCGGAACGGCGACACCCGCCGACATCAGGAAGGCCGGCCAATAGACCGCGTGGAAGCGCACGATGTCCTTGCCGATGACGTGCAGCGACGCCGGCCAGTATTTTTTGAATTTATCGCTGTCGAGGTTCGGATAATCGACACCGGTGAGGTAGTTGGTCAGCGCGTCGACCCAGACATACATCACGTGTTTGGGGTTGCCGGGCACCGGCACGCCCCAGTCGAAGGTCGTGCGCGATATCGACAGATCCTGTAGCCCGCCTTTGACGAAGCTCGCGACCTCGTTGAGGCGCTCCTTCGGCAGCACGAAGTCGGGCACGTCTGAATACAGCTTCAGAAGCTTGTCCTGATAGGCCGAGAGCTTGAAGAAATAGCTCTCCTCCTCCACCCATTCGACCGGCGTGCCGGTTTCGGTAGCGATGCGCTTCTGGTGCTCGTTGATATGGGTTTCGTCCTCGGCGAAATACCGCTCGTCGCGGGTCGAATACCAGCCGGCGTAACGGCTGAGATAAATATCGCCGTTCGCCTCCATCCGCTTCCAGATTTCCTCCGACGCCTTGTAGTGGCGCGGCTCGGTCGTGTGGATGAAGTCGTCGTTCGAGCAGTTGAGCGCCTGCACCATGGCCTCGAAACGAGGGACGTTACGGTCACGCAGTTGCCGCGCCGTCAGGCCTTCCTTGGCCGCGGTCTGCTGCATCTTTTGCCCGTGTTCGTCGGTCCCGGTCAGGAAATAAACGTCGTAACCGTCGAGCCGCATGAAGCGAGCAATGGCGTCGGTCGCGATCGCCTCATAGGCGTGGCCGATATGCGGCACCCCGTTCGGATAGGAAATGGCAGTGGTGATATAAAACGGGGTCTTGTCGGGCATTTGTCGCTTTATGAAAGGCTGAAAAAGGGCTGTTTCGGCCCGTCGAGTCACCGGTTTAGGTAACAACCGGGGCCTTCCGGGGCAAGCCGCCGCACCCGGCGGATTCCAAGGAACAGAATGGTCTCAAAGGCGTTTTCGCTGCGAACTTTGGAAGAAGCGAGACTGAGACCATGACCTCCCGCGAATATCTGCTGAGTCAGGCCGAATATTGCCGCCGCGCTGCTGCCGACACTGCCGACCGCTTTGTCGCACAGGAGCTCAAGCGCCTGGCTCACGAATTCGAGGCCATGGCGAGGGGCGCCCTCTCGGCGATTGCGCCGCCCTCACTCGCCTCGCAACCCGTCTAAAAATGCAGAGCATGACGGTACGCCTGCAGTAAGTCGTATTTTCGTACCCTGTTTGCCTTAACGCGCGGGAACGCTGCGGCATCGCCTGCCGCGTTCCCGGCAACGTGGCCTTAATTGCATACCCACAATTCCGTGAATTTTCGGTCTGCCGAGTTGCAGATAACGCTTCGGCGCGCCATATAAACGACCATCGGATTCCCCCCAGGAGTGTGAATTGAGCAACTTCCGTACCCCCGACGTTCTCGAACGCCGGAACGCTGCCACTGCCGTTAAAAAAGCCATGTTGGAGAAATTCCGCGCCGCCGCCCAGGATCCGGCGGTGGAACAGGCTCGCCTCAATCGCGTAGCTATCAACGAAGCCCGCGACCAACGCACCGCCGAGCGCGAGGCCGCCCGCCAGGCGCATGAAGCCGAGCTCGCCGCCGAAGCAGCCCGCCAGGCCGAGATTGCCGCTGCCGCCAAAGCTGAAGAGCAACGTCTCAAGGCGCTGGCTGATGCGGAGGAATTGGCCGCTCACGAAGCGCTGCTTGCCGAGCAGAAAGCCGCGCGCGACGTCCGTTATGCCGCCCGCAAGGCTGCGAAGAACAAGAGCCGCCGCCGCGGCCTTTAAGCCGCGGCTTGCCTGCCCGCTTTACCGGCGGCGCTACTATTTAGCGCAAAGTTTATCCAGCGCTTCAAGCATGTTCCCGATTTCCTGGGTCTCCTTGGAATCCGGGTTCATGTCCTGAAGGCCATCCATCAGCGCGACGAATTCCGGGCCGATCTTGGTACCCATGTCTTCGGCCTGCTGCGCCAGTTCGTCGACCTTCTTTTCATCCTTCTTTTCCGACGCCGCGTCGATCTGCTCGCTGAGCGCGGCGATGTCGCAATAGAGTTTCGTCTTCGCCTTGTCGGTGCTGACGATCTGGATAACCTTCTGCGCCGCGGCCTTGGTCGGCTTCGGTGCGGCAGGTGGCGCAGCTTGCGGCGGCGCCGGTTGCGCTTTCTGCTGCGCCTGCGCGCAAACTGGAAGGGCTGCGATCGCCAAAACAGCGACGAAATATTTCAGAGACATGACAAGTTCCTTCCAATGCCGGACTCAAAAAAATTTAGCATTGCGTTGATAGCAAATTCCCTAGCCCGGCACAGTAACGGCCGCGTTATTATTGCGCGGTCGCCCCGATATTCGCGCTCTTGATGATCGGCCACCATTTGTCGATTTCCACCTGCTGGAATTTCGCCAGCCCTTCCGGCGTTTGCAGGTCGCGCGGCGCGACGTCGAGGCCGAGTTCGCTGAAGCGTGCCTTTACATTCGAATCGGCGAGCGCCTCCACCATGGCGGCATTGAGCTTGGCAATAACATCCTTCGGCGTGTTCTTTGGCGCCCAGAAACCGAACCATCCGGACATGTAAAGCCCCGGCACACCGGTTTCGTCCGACGTCGGAATGTCCGGCATCGACGCCGAGCGTTGCGGCGACAGATTGGCAATAGCTTTGATCTTGCCTGCGCGAATTTGCGGCAAAGCCACGGCGCCCTGCACCACCAGAAGATCGACCGTGCCCGCCACGAGATCTGTAATCGCCGGTCCGGCGCCGCGATACGGAATGAATTGCACTTTTTGCCCGGTGAGATTTTCAAACAGCACGCCGCTGACATTGGCCGCGGCGTTCTGGTTGACGAAATTGATCTTGCCCGGGTTCGCTTTCATCCACGCGACGAGATCTTTGAGATTGTCTGCCGGCAGATCCTTTCGCGCGACGAGCAGCTGCGGATTTTGCGACACCAGCCCGATCGGCTCGAAGTCCTTTTGCAGATCGTAGTCGAGCTTGTAGATGATGCTGCCGACATGGGTGTCCCACTGCCCGATGTCGAAGGTGTAGCCATCCGGCGCCGCACGCGCGACGCGGCCGACCGCGATGCTGCCGCCGGCGCCGCCGATATTTTCAACGATGACACTCTGGCCTAGAGGCGCGCGCATGCGCTCCGCCATGATGCGCGCGGCGACGTCGGTCGAACCGCCGGGTGGAAACGGAACAACCAAGGTAAGCTGGCGCGTCGGAAAACTTTGCGCTTGCGCGTGTCGCGGCACGCCGGCAATGCCCGCCAGCAGGATGAGTATCGCCGCAACGAAAAATCGTTCCATGTGTATCCCCCCAGTGCCAATGACGTCATTCGCGCCAATTGCAACAATGATAGGCCGCAACCTGTGTATTGCGATAGGGGTTTGGGACCAGTCCGCGGGGTCTGGACTATGCCGCTCCATCCGACGATCGTTGGCGATGCATGACAAAGCGCGCCAACAGATCGGCGGCGGAACTCGATCGTTCAGGTGGCACTGTGAGTGCTGCCGGCATTGCCGGCCGGCGTACGCGAACGTATGGCATCGAGAACGAACAGACGGATAGCAGAAGACAGATTGCCCTGTTGCCGTTTTGTGTCGATGTCGTTGACCATAGTCGATAGAGTCATCTGCTGATGTTGGGCAATTTCTTTCAATCCGAGCCAGAATGGTTCTTCCAGGCTCACACTGGTCTTATGTCCGCCAATAACGATGGAGCGTTTCACGACGAGTGACTTCATGCGTGTTCCCCCTTCTGATTGGAACTGAAGCCGCCGGTAATTCCCCCTACCTTTGTACCGGCAGACTCGAAACACATTCCAATCGTCAGATATTGTACGGCGGACGACGCACGCGCTGTTCAAAATTGCTCAAACGATGCTGGCATTATGTATATCCACATACCGCTTGCACTCACGTGAAAGTGCCTCGACGGGGGCATGGAACTCGTTATTAAACGCGCGCTGCTTGCGAGAGCAGACCGAACACTGAAAATACCAGCGGCTTGCGTTCGAGATTATAAATTTCAACATCGCGCGCAGCGTGGTTGATCTTCTCCCAAGCCTTCGCAACTTCGGCCATCCGTAAATTTGTGTTCGCGGTAATATCGAGTTGCGCTGACAGCCAGCCATTCACGAGATCCATGAACGCAGCCAGTGTTTGCGGTTCACTGCCGCTAATCGCATCGCCGAGCGCGTGCAGTGCACGCGGATCAGGATTGGGCAATTGTGCGAAAAGATCGAGCACGCGCTGCCGTAAGGCGAGCGCCTTCTCGTCGAGAAAGCGCAACGCGCGGCCGACGCTGCCATCCGCGGCGACCACCGCGGCCGTCACCTCAGAGTCATTGCCGTCGCGGCCGGTTGCGTGAGCAACCGCGCGGGCGACATCATTTTCTATCAGCGGCCGCAACAGCAAACGGCGGCAGCGCGAACGGATCGTCGGTAGTTCTCGGCCCGGCGCGTGACTGAGGAGCAAGAGCAGCGTACGCGCCGGCGGCTCCTCAAGAACCTTCAGCAGCGCATTCGCACCTTCGCGCTGCAAATCGTCGACCGCATCGACGATGGCAATACGCCAGCCGCCCTCGCCTGAGGTCGAACCGAAAAAGCCGACCGAGCGGCGCACGTCGTCGACCCGGATGACGGTATAAAGTTTTCCGGTCTGCTCATTGGTGACGCGCTCGAGGACAAGCAGATCGCCTTGCGCCTGCGCCGCGATACGGCGCGCGGTGAGATTGTCTGCGTCGACTGCAAGCGACGTCGCGTTTTGCACTTCCGGCGATTTCGGGTCGGGATGCGCGAGCACGAAGCGCGCCAGGCGATAAGCCAAGGTCGCCTTGCCGATGCCGGGCGGTCCACCAATCAGCCATGCATGCGGAATGCGGCCGCTCTTGTAGCTTTCGAGCAAAGTCTGCTCAGCGTCCGTGTGACCGAACAACGCGAAATTCTCGCGCGGCAGCAGGATGTCACGATCGTCGGCACCGTCGTCGCTCACGGCGCCGCGGACTCCACGGCGCGGGCCGACTGCCCGGCGAGCAAACGTTCACTCACCGCCGTCCATATGCGCTCGGCGACAACATCGCGCGGCGCGCGGCCGTCGACCGCAATGCAGCGTTTCGGTTCGAGCTTGGCCAGCGCCAGGAATGCCTGTCGCAGATGCTCGTGATACTCGACCGATTCCGATTCAAAGCGATCGGCGACGCCGGTGCCGCGCCGGCTCTTGGCGCGTGCAAGCCCGATCGCCGCCGGCACGTCGAGAATGAAAGTCAGTTTCGGCATGTCGGCACCGACAGTGACACGCTCAAGCCCGCGGATCAGCTTGCCGTCGACCTTGCCGAGGATGCCTTGGTAGACCCTTGTTGAATCGATAAAGCGGTCGCAGATCACCCACTTACCCTCGCTGAGCGCCGGCCGGATCGTGTTGCGCACATGATCGTCGCGCGCCGCGGCGAACAGAATGGTTTCGGTTTCGGCCCCGAGCGGCTTGGCAATGCCGGACAGGATGATATGGCGAATGATCTCGGCGCCGGCCGAGCCACCCGGCTCGCGCGTCAGCACCACGTCGATGCCCTGCTCCTTGAGCCGTTGCGCCAGCGTCGCCGCGTGGGTGGATTTACCGCTGCCTTCGCCGCCTTCGAAGGTGATGAAATGTCCGCGCATCTAATCCTGTCTCGGCGGCAATAATGGC
>DASYCM010000137.1:0-12067 GCA_036500165.1 Pseudolabrys sp. | reverse complement strand
GGCGGTGAAGGAGAACACCGCAGGCAATACCAGTTTCAGCGAGATGAAGCTCGCATCGATTACCGCAACGTCGGGGCGCTTTTCGAGGCGTCGGCCTTCAAGGGAGCGGATGTCAGTGTTCTCCATCGAGATGACGCGAGGATTGCCGCGCAGGCTCGGGTGCAGTTGTGCGGTGCCGACATCGACGCAGACATGATCTTCAATGTCGAGAGGATAGTGCTCCAGCGCCGCCGCGAGTTTGACGCCGCCCCGCGACACCCATGGATGCGCGGGTGTGGCCTCGATGTCAGCATCGGCTGGAACGGATTCCGAGGCCTTGGTGATGACCTTGCCATTGGCTCTGACCAGCCCGGCCTCGATGGCGGCCTGCGCGCGGGCGCGGCTCTCGAACAGGCTACGTTCGACCAGAAGCACGTCAGCGCGTTTGCGGTCGGTCATGTGTTCAACCCATCGATTTTTCCGTCATTGCGAGGAGCAAAGTGACGAAGCAACCCAGTTCGGCGCTGCCCAACAGCCGCGGCACTGGATTGCTTCGCTTTGCTCGCAATGACGCGAAGCCTTGTGCAGACGCGATGTTACGCCAGCTGAGTGGAAGGCGCATCCTTGCCGAGCGTCTCGAATACCTTGGCGACAATCGCCTTGGCGTCGAGCCCAGCCTGTTCGTACATCTTCGCAGGTGAATCCTGATCGATGAAGATGTCGGGCAGAACCATCGAGCGGATCTTCAAACCTTTGTCGAGCGCGCCCTGATCGGCCAGCGCCTGAATGACATGGGTGCCGAAGCCGCCGATCGAACCTTCCTCGACCGTGATCACCACGTCATGCGAGCGCGCGAGTTTCAGCGTGAGGTCGATGTCGAGCGGCTTGAGGAAACGTGCGTCCGCAACGGTCGTGGACAGGCCATGCGACTCCAGTTCCTCGGCAGCCTTGAGGCATTCGCCGAGCCGTGTGCCGAACGAGAACAGCGCGACCTTTGAGCCTTCGCGCAGGATGCGGCCTTTGCCGATTTCGAGCGGCACGCCGACATCCGGCAGCTCAAGGCCAAGACCTTCGCCGCGGGGATAACGCAACGCGCTCGGGGCATGATCGATAGCGACTTGCGTAGCGACCATATGCACGAGGTCCGCTTCGTCGCCCGCCGCCATGATGATCAGGTTCGGCAGGCAGCCGAGATAGGTGTTATCGAACGCGCCCGCGTGGGTCGGTCCGTCGGCGCCGACAAGGCCCGCGCGGTCGATCGCGAAGCGAACGGGGAGGTTCTGGATCGCAACGTCGTGCACCACCTGATCGTAGCCGCGCTGCAGGAAGGTCGAGTACAGCGCGCAGAACGGCTTGTAACCCTCGGTGGCAAGACCGGCGGCGAACGTCACCGCATGCTGTTCGGCGATGCCGACATCGAAGGTGCGCTCGGGAAACCGCTTGCCGAACAGGTCCAGCCCGGTGCCGGACGGCATGGCCGCGGTGATGGCGACGATCTTGTCGTCCTTACGCGCTTCCTTGACCAGGCTGTCGGCGAATACCTTGGTGTACTGTGGCGCGCCGCCTTTGGACTTGGCCTGGGTACCGGTCGCTACGTCGAACTTGACCACGCCGTGATATTTGTCGGCCGAGGTTTCGGCCGGCGCGTAGCCTTTGCCCTTCTGTGTGACGACGTGCACGAGGATCGGGCCGATTTCGGCATCGCGCACGTTGCGCAAAATCGGCAGCAGATGATCGAGGTTGTGGCCGTCGATTGGCCCGCAGTAATAGAAGCCGAGTTCTTCGAACAGCGTGCCGCCCATCATGTAGCCGCGCGCGTGCTCGACGGCGCGGGTGATGGCGCGATCCCAGCTCTTCGGCAGATGCTTGGTGAGCTGCTTGCCGACGTCGCGCAGCTTCAGGAACGTCTGCCCCGAGCCGAGACGCAGCAGATAGGCGGACATGGCGCCGACCGGCGGCGCAATCGACATGTCGTTATCGTTGAGGATGACGATCAGGCGTTCGTTACGCGCGCCCGCATTGTTCATGGCCTCGTAGGCCATGCCGGCCGACATCGCGCCGTCGCCGATGACGGCGATGACGTTGTTCTTCTTGCCGTCGAGATCGCGCGCCACCGCCATGCCGAGCGCGGCTGAGATCGAGGTCGAGGAGTGCGCGGCGCCGAACGGGTCGTATTCGCTCTCGGCACGCTTGGTGAAGCCGGACAGGCCGCCGCCCTGACGCAGGGTGCGGATGCGGTCGCGGCGTCCGGTCAGGATCTTGTGGGGGTAGGCCTGATGGCCGACGTCCCAGATCACCTTGTCGTCTGGGGTGTCGAATACCGCGTGCAGGGCGACGGTGAGTTCTACTACACCTAAGCCCGCGCCCAGATGCCCCCCGGTCTTGGCGACCGCATCGACGGTCTCGGTGCGCAGTTCGTCGGCGAGCTGTTTGAGCTGTTCGAGCGACAAATTCTTCATGTCGCTTGGCACGAGGACGCGGTCGAGCAATGGCGTTTTGGACAGTTCGGGCAAAAGCAAACTCCACGGCGCGATGGGCGCCGGCCTCGAAAAACTAGTCTAAAGGCTTACACCAGTTGTGTAGTGCCCGGCAATTCGCCAGAAGTTAGGGCCGGATTTGCGGCTTTTTTGCCGCTTCGGGGCCTTAGTCGACGTCGAGGGGCTCGCTGCCGGACGGCTTGCCGGAGGCGTCCAGGGTGATCTTTTCGACCCGGGCTTCGGCCTGGCGCAATAGTTCCTCGCAGCGGGCTTTGAGCACCTCGCCGCGTTCGTAGATCGCCACCGATTCCTCGAGCGGGACCTTGCCTTCCTCGAGCCGCTTGACGATCGATTCCAGTTCCTGGATCGCCGTCTCGAAGGGCATTTTCTTCACGTCGGTATTGGACTCGGCCATTTGGCTTCCGTGGCGCTGGTAGCTGCCATTATGGGATGACGTAGATCGCCGGAGAGGTCAACCGCCGCTCGATTTAGGATTTCGGCGCCACTCTGCCACGGCGGAGAGCAGCGCGCGGGGAAACAAACGTGGCATCAGGCTGGCAACGCGGTTGGGGAAACCCGGCACGACCACACGATGGCCGCCCATGAGGGCATTGTAGCCGTCGTCGGCGACGCGCCCCGCCGAGCGCCTGAACATGCGCGGGTATTCGCCGTCCGGAATGCCGGCCAATCCGAAGAATTCCGTATCGACTGGACCGGGGCAGAGCGCGCAGACTTTCACGCCGTCTTCGGCAAGCTCCTGATGCATCGCTTCGCTGAAGGACAGCACAAAGGCTTTGGTCGCATTGTAGACCGCCATCCCCGGTCCCGGGAGGAAGCCGGCCAGCGATCCGACATTGAGGATGCCGCCACGGTGTCGCTTGATCGATTCGATCCAGCGCAGGGACAGGTCGGTCAGCGCCCGGATGTTGAGATCGATCATCTCCAGTTGCCGGCTCTGGTCGATGTCGGCAGCATCGCCCATGATCCCGAAACCGGCATTGTTCACGACATATGACGGCTCAAGCCCGGCACCGGCCAGTGCCTCAGCTAACCGCGCGGGGCCATCCGGCGCGCCGAGATCGGCGGTGATCACATATGGACGTACGTGACCTGCAGTCACGATTTCTTCGGCAAGAGTATTGAGCTGCGCCTCGCGACGCGCCGTTAGCACCAGCACATGACCGTTGCGCGCAAAGACGCGGGCAAGCTCGGCGCCGATACCGGCCGAAGCTCCGGTAATTAGGCATATCGGCTTAAGGGCTATGGGCACGGGTGACATCGGGCGGTGAATGCTTAAATATACGCCGCAAGGGGCATAAGGGGCGGAATCGCTTGACTGATCTTAGAGATAAAATCGTGCTGGTCACCGGCGCGGGTGGCGCCATTGGTGGTGCGGTGGTCGCCGCTGTGCGCAATGCTGGCGGCACCGTTATTGCTAGCGACGTTGTTGCTAGCGACCTGGCTTCCGCCAAAGGCACAGATGCGCTGCTTGATGTGACGCTCGAGTCTGACTGGCAGCGGGTAACCGCGGATATAGAAACAAAATACGGCCGTCTGGATGGTCTGGTGAATGCCGCCGGTATCGCGGTGGTGGGCAGTGTTGAAAAGACCGACTTCGCCACCTGGAAACGCGTACTTTCGGTCAATCTCGACGGCACCTTTCTGGGCTGCAAATACGCCTTTCCGCTGCTGCGCAAGAAGGGCGGGTCGATCGTCAATCTGTCGTCGGTGCTGGGCCTGGTCGGCTCGTCGAACCTGACCGCCTATACCGCGTCGAAGGGTGGTGTTTCGCTTCTGACCAAATCGGTGGCGCTCAACGGTGCGCGTTATCGTCCGTCCGTGCGCTGTAACGCTGTGTGCCCGGCTTTTATCGAGGGCGCGATGGTCGATGATATCGCCGGCGGCACGAAGAACCCGCAGGCCGTGCAGCAACGGCTAACGAACGACATTCCGATTGGCCGGCTCGGTCAGCCAGCCGAAGTCGCCAAGCTCTGCGCCTATTTACTGTCGGACGATGCGTCGTTCATTACCGGCGCGGATTTCCCGATCGATGGCGGACTGACGGCGCGATAGTTCTTCCCCTGAAATGGGGAGGGATAGAAATCAGCCGCGCATCAGCGCCGTAACGTGCGCCGCGGCGGAGCGGGCGAGGCCCTGCAGGTCGTAGCCGCCCTCGAGCATCGAGACGATGCGGCCCTGGGCGCTGTCGTCGGCGATGTCCATCAGCTTTTTGGTCACCCAAGTGTAGTCCGCTTCCACCAGATTGAGATTGGCGAGCGGATCGCGGGTGTGGGCGTCGAAGCCTGCCGAAATAATCAGAAATTCAGGTTTGAATTCGCGCAGGCGCGGCAGGATCGCGACCTCGAAGGCCTCACTGAAAGCGTCGCCGCCATCGCCTGCGCGCAACGGCGCGTTCACGATGGTGTCGTGTTCGCCGCGTTCGCCGAGCGCACCGGTGCCCGGATAAAGCGGCATCTCGTGGGTCGAGCAATACATCACGGTCTTGTCGGCCCAGAAAATATCTTGCGAACCGTTACCGTGATGCACGTCGAAGTCGACGATGGCCGCGCGCTCAATGCCATACCGTTTCTGCGCGTAACGCGCTGCGATCGCCGCGCTGTTGAACAGGCAGAAGCCCATCGGCCGCGCCGTCTCGGCGTGATGACCTGGCGGGCGCACGGCGACAAAAGCGTTCGACGCTTTCTGGTTCATGACTTCGTCGACAGCCAGCGTGCCGCCGCCGACCGCGCGCAATACCGCCTCCAGAGAACCGGGAGACATGACAGTGTCGGCATCGAGCCGGATCATGCCATCGCCTTCGGAGGGGGAGGCGTCGCGGATCGCCTGGATGTAGTCCTCCGGATGGCACAGCGCGATGACGTCGGCTTCCGCCATCGGCGCTTGCTCGCGCGCCAACATCTGGAATCGCTCGTCCGACAGCGCCTCCTCGACCGCGCGCAGGCGGTCCGGCCGTTCGGGGTGACCGGTCCCGGTGAGATGGTTCAGGCAGGCGGGGTGCGAAATGAGAAGTGTGGACATTGACTACACTTAAACGCTGACGTTTACGCCTTCAACGGTTTCAGATTAACGCCCGCCGGTGGCGGAACATCGTCTGGTACGAAGAAGTCGACCTGCAGCGGCTGGCTCGGATTGACGCGATACTGGTCAAAGTCAGTGACCCCTTCGCCGGCCAGGAACGTATCGTCGATCAGGAAGTTGCCGGAGAAGGTTTTTGGCTTCTGGAATATCCGGTACGCGGCTTCGGCCAGGATTTCCGGCGTGCGCGACATGTTCATCAGCGCGTCGCCGCCGAGTAGATTTCTCACCGCCGCGGTGGCGATCGTCGTGCGCGGCCAAAGAGCATTGACGGCAATCTTGCCGCGCTGCTCGCCGGCCAATCCCAGCACGACGAGGCTCATGCCGAATTTTGCCATCGAATAGGCCGTGTGTGCGGCGAACCACTTCTCTTTCATATCGAGCGGCGGAGACAACATGAGGATGTGCGGGTTCGCCGACTTGGCGAGATGCGGCAGCGCGTACTTCGAAACCATGAAGGTACCGCGCGAATTAACGCCATTCATGAGGTCGTAGCGTTTCATGTCGGTCGCGCCGACAGTCGTAAGCTGAATGGCGCTGGCATTGTTGACGACGATGTCGAGGCCACCGAAATGCGCCGCGGTCTTGTCGAGCGCTTCCTTTACCGAAACTTCATCACGGACATCGACCGCGAGCGCCAGCGCCTTGCCGCCAGCCTTTTCGATCTCGGCTGCGGCGGTATGGATGGTACCTTCGAGCTTGGGATGCGGATCGACGGTCTTGGCAGCGATCGCGACGTTGGCGCCATCGGCCGCGGCTTTCAGTGCGATCGCGAGCCCAATGCCGCGCGAGCCGCCGGTAATGAAGAGGGTCTTGCCCGCCAATGGTTTAGCCGGTGTCATATGTGTGCCCTCTTAAAAAGAAACCCGGTACTCTTAAATAGGCGTTTAAGCGATAACACAGCCACGCGCCCGGCGCGCGTTACAGGGCCCACAAAATGCAGCTTTCCGGTATCCATCATTTGACCGCCGTGTCCGCCGATGCGTCCGGCAACGTCAAATTTTACACCAAGCTGATGGGCCTACGCATGGTCAAGAAGACCGTGAACCAGGACGATCTTTCCGCCTATCACCTGTTTTATGCCGATGGCGTGGCGTCGCCCGGCAGCGACATCACCTTTTTCGATTTTCCGACCCTGCCGGAAAAGCGTGGCAACAATACCATCACCCGCACCGGTTTTCGTGTCGCAGGCCAAGCCAGCCTGCAATGGTGGCATGATCGCCTGACTAAGGCTGCGGTGAGGGTAAGCGACATCGCCGAAGTCGACGGCCGCGCTACGCTGTTCTTCGAAGACCCGGAAGGCCAGCGTCTGGCGCTGATCGACGATGGCGGGAAGGGCACGTCCAATCCTTGGGATAAGAGTAGCGTGCCGGTCGAACATCAGATTCGCGGGCTCGGACCGATCGTCATGACGGTGCCGGAGCTGCGGCCGACCGATCTTGTCCTGACAAATGTCATGAATATGCGGCAGGTGCGTGACTATCCGCATCCGGAGCAAAAAGGCGATGGCGTCCACGTCTATCAAATGGGTGAGGGCGGTCCTGCTGCTGAACTGCACGTCGCGGTGCGGCCGAACCTTGCACCGGCGCGTCCGGGCGCCGGCGGCGTGCATCACGTCGCATTCCGTTCGCCTGATAAGGACTACGACGCCTGGGCCGCGCAATTGAAAGACATGCGCATCGCGAATAGCGGCAAGGTTGACCGCTATTGGTTCCACTCACTGTATTTCCGCGAGCCTAATGGCATCCTGTTTGAGATAGCCACCGACGGGCCGGGCTTTGCGGTCGACGAGCCGCTCGACAAGCTCGGCGAGACCTTGGTGCTGCCGCCGTTCCTCGAAGCGGAGCGCAAGCAGATCGAAGCGGGATTGAAGCCGCTCTGATTTCAGCGTAGCTCTGGGGTTGCATGCCGCAGCCCCAGATCATCACGCTCGAAGAGCATTTCACATCGCCAAAATTAAAGGCGTTGCGCGGCGAGAAGGACACGCCGGTCCAACGCAAGCTCGACGATCTCGGCGCCCTGCGCATTGCCGAGATGGACGAGGCCGGCATCGATCTGCAGGTTATTTCCGAAAACAATCCGGCGACGCAGAACCTCGATGCCGAGACGGCTGTGCGTCTCGCGCGTGAATCCAACGACGTGCTGAGCGAGGCGGTGCGCTCACATCCGACACGCTTTGCTGCATTTGCGACACTGCCGACGCCTGATCCGAGAGCGGCGGCTGATGAACTGGAGCGTTGCGTCGACAAGCTCGGGTTCAAGGGCGCCATGATCATGGGCCTCACACACGACCGTTTCATGGACGACAAGCAATTCCGGCCGATTTTTGAACGCGCCGCCGCTCTTGACGTACCGGTTTACATCCATCCGACGCCGCCGATGCAGGCCGTGCAGGATGCCTGGTTCAAGGAATATCCGGCGCTCGCAGTTGCGCCGCTTGGTTTCACGTTGGAAACACTGACGCACACGGTGCGACTCGTCGTCAGCGGATTGTTCGACGAATTTCCCAAGCTAAAGATCATCGTCGGTCATCTCGGTGAGACGATGCCCTATCTGATGTGGCGGACGAATTATCTCGTCGCCGAACGCATGAAAATGCCGCGTGATTTCGCCGCATATTATCGAGAACACTTCTGGCTCACGACTAGCGGCTCGTTTTCCGATGCCGCTCTGACGTGTGCGGTCACGGAAATGGGCGTTGAACGCATTCTGTTTTCGGTCGATTGGCCTTTCATGCCGAACGGGCCCGGCCGCCGATGGCTCGACGCAGCGCCTGTCAACGAACAGGAGCGCGCATTGATTTTCGGAGGCAATGCGCGGAAACTGCTGAAAATCTAACAATCAAATAAAAAACGTTCCTTGGGAGGAAACACATGAGGTCCATGCGATCGATAGGCCTGCTCGCGCTTGCGCTGGCGCTACCCGTTTCGGGCGCCGCCGCGCAAAGTGGGCCTTATCCGAACCAGACGGTACGCATCGTCAACCCGTTCACCGCCGGCAGTGTCAGCGACATTCTTGGTCGAGCACTGGCCGAAAAGCTCGGCGCGATGTGGGGACAGACTGTAATTGTCGAAAACAAGCCCGGGATCGCCGGCACTGTCAGCGTCGCCAAGAGCCCGGCGGATGGCTACACGCTGATTTCGAACTCGAACGGCCACACGATCATTAATGCCCTCAACAAGAATGTCGGTATGGATCCGATCAAGGATTTCGCCGGCGTCAGTCTGATTGCGTCGGTGCCGCTTGTTCTTGTTATTGCGCCTACGGTGCACGCGAACAATCTGAAGGAGCTTGTCCAACTGGCAAAGGAAAAGCCAGGTACCCTGAATTTCACCTCAGCTGGTCTTGCCAGCTCGAACTATCTCGCCGGCGAAATCCTCAAGCAGACCGCCAAGATCAACATCGCTCACGTACCGTTCCGTGGCACGCCGGAGCAGTTCACCAGTCTTATGCGCGGCGATTCGCAACTGAGCATGGCGTTCATGGGCAATGCGCTGCCCTTTATTCAGAGCAACCAGATTAAGGCGTTGGCGATCGCAACACCCAAGCGGGTCGAGCAATTGCCGGATGTCCCGACAATGGCCGAAGCGGGGATGCCAGAATACAAATACGACTCATGGTTTGCGATCATGGCGCCGGCTGGCACGCCCGCGCCGATCATCAAGAAGATCAACGAGGACATCGTCAAGGTCATGAAGACGCCGGAAATGCACGACCGCCTGAAAACGCTCGGCGCCATTCCGATGACCAGCACGCCGGCCGAACTCGACGCGCTGATCCGCTCCGATTCAGAGCGTTATGGAAAGATTCTGGAGGCGGCAGGCATTAAGCCGCAGTGATCAGCGCTTACGCGTCATAAAGGCGGTGAAGGCGGCCTGCGCTTCGGCCGACTTCAGCCGCTCCCTGAACTGCTCGGCCTCGGCGTCAATGCGAGCGACGATCTCATCAGGCGCACCACGCATCAGTCGACGCGACGCCATCACGGCCTGTGGGGGCAGGGCGGCGATATGCTGAGCGGCTTTCATCGCCTCCGCTTCGACCGCATCGGGTGTGGCAACGGCGTTGACGATGCCGGCGTCCTTGGCTTCATCGGCAGTGAGGGACTTGCCCATCACGAGCATCGAGAACGCCTTGGCATGGCCCATGACGCGAGGGGCGATCAAGCTCGAGGCCGCCTCCGGCACCAAGCCGAGACTGACGAACGGTGTCGAAAACTTTGCTTCGGTGCTGGCGACGACATGATCGCAATGCATCAGCATGGTGGTGCCGATACCAACCGCGTTGCCTTGAACCGCTGCGACCAGCGGTGTCTCGCTGCGAGCGAGGGCATACAGAAAGCGTAGGATCGGTGCGCCGAGGCCGCCGCCCATCGCGGCCTGCAGGAAATCGCCGATGTCGTTGCCCGCGCAGAACACGGTGGGTGCGCCGCCGATCAGGATGCAGCGGATGTTCGCCTTCGGCGCGGTTTCGATCCCTTCTGCCATGGCGTCGTACATGACCATGGTGAGCGCATTCTTCTTCTCCGGACGGTTCATCCGAATGGTGCGGACCGGGCCATCGTCGGTGATGAGGACGAGGTCAGACATCGGCGAGTGCGGCCTGTGCGTTGTTGACGCTCTCGGCGCCTTCGGTGACGGAGCGTTCAAGACCGGACGCTTGCACCGCGATGTTCTCAGCGAAGAACCGGGCCAGTGCGGTGCGTGCCGCGCCATCGCCGTCGCGTAAACTCGCCAACGCCTGGTCCGCCAGCATACAGCCGCCGGCGGCGTTGCCGAACAGGCGTAGATAGGGCGTAGCACCGGCCAAGCCTGCCTCAGCGGCCTTCTGCGACAGCAGCCATCGTGTCGCGCGCTCTAGGCTGTCGACGGCTTCGCCGAGGCGTGCGGCCGTTTCACCGAAGGCGGGCGCGTTGCTTTCCTTCACCGCGGTCACGGTTCGGCGCAATTCGCCGATATAGAGCGCCACCGTCTTGCCGCCGTTGAGTGGCACCTTGCGTGCTACGAGATCGATGGCCTGGATGCCGTTAGTGCCTTCATAGATTGCAGCGATACGGGCGTCGCGGTAGTGCTGCGCCGCCCCGGTCTCTTCGATGAAGCCCATGCCGCCATGCACCTGCACGCCGAGCGAGGCGACTTCGATGCCGATATCGGTGGAGAATGCCTTGGCGATCGGCGTGAGCAGCGAGGCGCGCTCGTTCGCGGCTTTCTTCTCCGCGTCGTTCTTGCCGCGATGGCCGCGGTCGAGCGCAACGCCGGTCGCGTAGCAGATCGCGCGTGCCGCGCCGGTCAGCGAGCGCATCGTCAGCAGCATGCGCTTGACGTCGGGGTAATCGATGATCGCGTGGCCGCTCTGCTTGCGCTCGCGTGCGTAAGCCATCGCCTGTTGCAGCGCGCGTTCGGCAATGGCCACACCCTGTAAGCCAACGGCAAGACGGGCGCGGTTCATCATCGTGAACATCGCCAACATGCCTTTGTGTTCTTCGCCGATGAGCCAGCCGATCGCACCGCCATTGTCACCGTAGACCATGGTGCAGGTCGGCGAGGCGTGAATGCCCATCTTATGCTCGACCGAATGCGCGCGCACATCGTTGCGCTCGCCGGGGGCGCTGTCCTTGTTCAGCAGAAACTTCGGCACGAGGAAAAGTGAAATGCCTTTGGTGCCGGCCGGCGCATCGGGCAGGCGGGCGAGCACGAAGTGAATGATGTTGTCGGTGAGGTCGTGCTCGCCGTAGGTGATGAATATCTTGCCGCCGGTGATACGATAGCTGCCGTCGCTTGCGCGCTCGGCCTTGGTGCGCAGTGCGCCGACATCCGAGCCCGCCTGCGGCTCGGTGAGCTGCATGGTGCCCATCCATTCGCCGCTCACGAGCTTCTCGAGATAAAGCTGTTTGAGTTCGTCGCTGCCATAGGCCGCGAGCGCGTCGATCGCCGCCATGGTCAACACCGGGCCGATACCGAAGGCCATAGAGGCCGAATTCCACATCTCGACACAGGCTGCGTTCAGCGCGTGCGGCAGCTCCTGGCCGCCCCAGTCGGTCGGCGCGACGAGGCCGTTCCAGCCGGCGGCGGCCCAGGAAGTGTAGGCCTCCTTCCAGCCGGGCGGCGTGGTGACAGCGCCGTCCTTGAACGGTGTTCCGAATTTGTCGCCTGTACGATTTAGAGGTGCGATGACCTCGGAGGCGAACTTGCCCGCTTCTACGAGCACCGAATCGACGGTTTCTTCGTCTAGATCGCCGTAAAGGCCCTCGGCCAGCGCCTCTTTCAGCCCGGCGGCGTGTTTAAGCGCAAAAGCAATGTCGGCAACCGGCGCGCGATAGCTCATAACACCGGACTGTAACCCCCTGTTCCAGCCTTTGCGAGGGCCGGGAATACCCCTGTTCAAGCTTTGCGGCGGGCGTTGATCCGGCGGGAGGGCGCCGCTATGGTCCGCCGCGTTGGGGCGTAGCCAAGTGGTAAGGCAGTGGATTTTGATTCCGCCATCCCCAGGTTCGAATCCTGGCGCCCCAGCCACCCAGT
>DASYCM010000136.1:0-3242 GCA_036500165.1 Pseudolabrys sp. | reverse complement strand
AATTATTGCGAACACCTGCGGTGCAAAGAGACCTCCAGTCAGATTCGGACGAAAGTGAATGATTGTGACCACGCCTAACGACGCCATCGCCGCCCCAATCGACGACGTGCGCGCCGAATCGGAAAAAAATATTTCCGGTGCACCGTCACTCGATCGGATGCGGGCCACCAACGATCCGCGCGGCAACAAGCAGCCGCGGCAGAACAATGGCCAGCCGCGCCGCGACCGCCGCGATGTCCACGGCTGGGTGATTCTCGACAAGCCGATCGGCATGACCTCGACCCACGCGGTCGCGGTGGTGAAGCGGCTGTTCCAGGCGCGCCGCGCCGGTCACGCCGGCACCCTCGACCCGCTTGCCTCCGGCGGATTGCCGATCGCACTCGGCGAAGCCACCAAGACGGTGCCGTTCGTGATGGATGGCCGCAAACGCTACCGCTTCACCGTGACCTGGGGCGAAGAGCGCGACACCGACGACACCGAGGGCCGCGTCACCCAGACCAGCGACCGGCGTCCCACCACCGAGGCGATCCGGGCGCTGCTGCCGCAGTTCACCGGCGTCATCTCGCAGATTCCCCCGCAATATTCGGCCATCAAGGTGCAGGGCGAGCGCGCCTACGACCTGGCTCGCGACGGCGAGGTTGTGGAGCTGAAGCCCCGCGAGGTCGAGATCCACGAATTAACCCTTACAGACCAATCGGATAGCAGCCAGTCCGTGTTCGAAGCGGAGTGCGGCAAGGGAACCTATGTGCGAGCGCTGGCCCGCGACATGGGCCGCCTGCTCGGCTGCTACGGCCATATCAGCGCGCTGCGGCGAACGCTGGTTGGCCCGTTTGACGAGGCCGACATGATTCCACTGGCGGAATTGGAGGCTTTGTGCGATAGAGCCGCGTCCGGCGAGGGTAGCCTCGCGGACGCGCTTTTGCCCGTTGAGACCGCGCTGGACGACATCCCGGCACTGGCCGTCACACGGGCTGATGCGGCAAGGCTCCATCGGGGCCAGGCCGTTTTGTTGCGCGGACGGGATGCGCCCACTTGTAGCGGCACAGTCTATGTCACGGTGGCAGGCCGATTATTGGCGCTTGCCGAACTTGGCAACGGCGAACTCATCCCCAAGCGTGTGTTCAACCTGACCGGGCTGACTGCCAGTTCCGATCGCAAAGACAATGAAAGAGTGTGACGATGTCGATTACCGCAGACCGTAAAGCGGAAGTCATCAAGACGAATGCCAAGAAGGCCGGCGACACCGGCTCCCCAGAGGTTCAGGTCGCGATCCTGTCGGAACGCATCGCCAACCTCACCGAGCATTTCAAGACCCACACGAAGGACAACCATTCGCGCCGTGGTCTGCTGAAGCTCGTTTCCACGCGCCGCTCGCTTCTCGACTACGTCAAGAAGAAGGACGAGGCGCGCTACAAGGCGCTGCTCGAGAAGCACAACATTCGTCGCTGAGCGGCGTTTCGCGCGCGCAGCTTTGCGTGCGCTTCCCGACGTGGCTCTTCCGGCAAAGTCAGCTTTAGCGGATCAGGCCACGTTTATCTCAAGGGTGTGGGCGCCGATGGTGTCCGCACATTGCGTTCAGCAGCAATCCGGCGGCTGGACGATGACGGGCAAGGTGCCCGTCGCGCGGGCCTGAAGGCCAAGAGCCATCAGAAGGCCAGGAGCCATGGCCCGCACCACGGAAGGGATGCCAGCCATCCAAAATACAAAAGCCATGGCAGGATCGCAGGACGCTGGTTTCGCGTACGCGCCGCTCGATGCGGGCGTCACGCCTGACAGCGTCCTGCCGTCTTGCGCATGGCTTTCGTATGTGGGGCCGGTACGTCTTCCGCGGACACATGAAAGAAAATGACCATGTTCAATAAACATACAGTCGAGATCGACTGGGGTGGACGTCCGCTCAAGCTTGAGACCGGCAAGATCGCGCGTCAGGCCGATGGCGCCGTTGTCGCGACCTACGGCGAAAGCGTCGTGCTCGCGACCGTCGTTGCCGCCAAGTCGCCGCGCGAAGGCGTCGACTTCCTGCCGCTGACCGTCGACTATCAGGAAAAGACCTACGCCGCCGGTCGCATCCCCGGTGGCTACTTCAAGCGTGAAGGCCGCCCGACCGAAAAGGAAACGCTGGTTTCGCGCCTGATCGATCGCCCGATCCGTCCGTTGTTCGCCGATGGCTGGCGCAACGAGACCCAGGTGATCATCACCGTGCTCTCGCACGATATGGAAAACGATCCCGACATCCTGGCGATGGTTGCGGCTTCCGCGGCGCTGACGCTGTCGGGCGCTCCGTTCAAGGGTCCGATCGGCGCCGCGCGCGTCGGCTTCATGAACGACGAATACGTGCTCAATCCGACGCTCGACGAAATGGCCGAGACCCAGCTCGAGCTGGTCGTCGCCGGCACCACCGATGCGGTGCTGATGGTTGAATCCGAAGCCAAGGAACTGAGCGAAGAGATCATGCTCGGCGCCGTGATGTTCGGTCATCGCCACTTCCAGCCGGTCATCAATGCGATCATCGAGCTGGCCGAGAAGGCCGCGAAGGAGCCGCGCGAAGTCGCCACGATCGACAACAGCGCGATCGAGAAGGAAATGCTCGGCCTGATCGAGCAAGACCTGCGCAAGGCCTACGCGATCCCGGTGAAGCAGGATCGTTACGCTGCCGTCGGCGCCGTCAAGGAAAAGGCGATGGCGCACTTCTTCCCGGAAGGCCAAGAGCCGAAATTCGACAAGCTCCGTGTCGCCGGCGTCTTCAAGGAACTCGAAGCCAAGATCGTTCGCTGGAACATCCTCGACACCGGCAAGCGCATCGACGGCCGCGACGTCAAGACCGTGCGCAACATCCTCGCCGAAGTCGGCGTGCTGCCACGCGCTCACGGTTCGGCGCTGTTCACCCGCGGTGAAACCCAGGCGATGGTCGTGACCACGCTCGGCACCGGTGAGGACGAGCAGTATATCGACGCGCTGTCGGGGACGTATAAGGAAACGTTCCTGCTGCACTACAACTTCCCCCCCTACTCGGTCGGTGAGACGGGCCGCCTCGGCGGCACCAAGCGCCGCGAGATCGGCCACGGCAAGCTGGCCTGGCGCGCGATCCGCCCGGTGCTGCCGCCGCATCACGAGTTCCCCTACACGACGCGCGTGGTCTCCGAAGTCACGGAGTCGAACGGCTCGTCGTCGATGGCGACCGTTTGCGGCTCGTCACTGGCGCTGATGGACGCTGGCGTGCCGTTGAAGCGGCCGACCGCCGG
>DASYCM010000135.1:0-7197 GCA_036500165.1 Pseudolabrys sp. | reverse complement strand
TCACACACCATGGGCGGCGAATATCTGCATACGCTCCGCTTTGAGAATTGCGAATTGCCGGAAGAGAATCTCCTGCTTGGTCCCGGCAGCCTCAAGAAGCTGCTGTCAGCCTTCAATACGCAACGTTGCCTGAATCCCGCAATTTCGCTCGGGCTTGCTGAAGGCGCTTTTACGGAAGCGCTGGGCTACGCGCGTAGCCGGCAGGCTTTCGGGCGCAGCATCGGCCAGTTTCAGGGGATGCGGTGGAAGCTCGCGGACATGTGGCGCGAAATCGAGGCCGCGCGGGGCCTTTTGTACCGCGCCTGTGCCAGCGCGAAGCCTTTTCCCGATCCGCTGCTCGCAGCTACCGCAAAGGTCTACTGCAATGAAATGTCGGTGCGCGTGACGAGCGAGGCCATCCAGGTGTTCGGCGGCTATGGTTTTACCGACGAATATCTTGTGTCTCGGCTCTATCGGGCCGCACGATACGGCAGCCTGGGCGGCGGCACGTCGGAGACGCTGCGCGACCTCGTCGGCAAGCGGCTGATGAGCTATGATGATCCAGAGGCCATTTTCGATCTGGCCGATTTCTGACGGAACATGCCTTGAGGAAGAGTGCCTCCCTGCCACAGATGCGCCACCGGCTCAATCCGGAGGCGGAGCGAATCGCCCTGTACGTCAGATTGACCAGCGTTCTCCGCAGCCGCATCGCGAACGGCGAGTGGAAGGTGGGCCAACGCATTCCGAGCATCGAGGCACTCTGCGAGGAATATGATGTGGCTCGCAACACGGTGCGTCAGTCGCTCGAATTGCTGAAATCGGACGGCCTGATAGGCGGCGGGCGCGGTCTCGGCACTTTCGTGCGTCAAAGCCCAGCACTTCCCTCAATCGATGACGATCTCAAGAACGCGATCAGCGATCCGGTCACGCTCGGACCGGACCAGAGCATTCATGTGCTCAAACGGGCGAAAAAGGCGCCGATACCGGAAGACCTGGCGCGCGGATTGCCCCTCTACGGCGAGTATACACTTATCCGCAAACTGCATCGATTTCGCGATCAACCTTTTGCACTGATGGATATCTACGTCGCCTCTCCGATCTATGATCGCTTTCCAAAAGGCCAGGACGCCTCAATAAAGATTGCCCGCCTACTCCGTGACGGCCGCGTTCAGATTGCCAAGTCACAGTTGGAAATCACCACCCGTCCGGCCGACCACGAAGCGGCGCAGTTGCTTAACTATTCTATGGCGGGAGCGCTTGTCTGTATGCGCCGGTGGCGCACCGACAAGCAGGGCCGTATTGTCACAGCAGGCACATATCTTTATCGCGGCGATCTTTTCGTCCTTGATGTCGCGGAACCGTTTGAGGGGCTCGGCCCAAGCCGAACTGATTTCGTGCCGCGCGTACGGCGGCGGCGCTAGCTGCCCTCCTGCAAGACCGGCGACGGCTCGACAACAGACTCCTGAAGAGAGACGTAAAAGCTCACAAATACGAAACGTCGACACCAGTACGAACCAAAGCAATATGTGACACAGGCGTCTAGGCAGCGCGAGACGTTTTCTATATCAGCCTTGGCCGACGCCACGCTGCGGGAGGTAACTATGCCAGTCGATGTTCACGCGCATTATGTGCCGCCGACATTAGTCGAGACCATCGAAAACTGCGCGGCTGACTTTGGCATCTCAGTGATCCAGCATCCGCCGACCTGTTCCTGCGCGTTGCATTTCAATTATGGCCTGAAGGTACGCCCGTTCTTCCCGAAACTGATCGAGCCGGTCGAGAAGCGCGTCGATGCCATGACGCAGCAAGGCGTAACCCGGCAGGTCCTGTCGATGTGGGCGGATATTTTCGCACATGGCCTGCCACGCGATAAATCGGTAGCTTGGCATCGCTACATGAACGAGCACATGGCGAAGCTGTGTCAGGCGAAGCCGGAGCGGTTTTCGATGCTTGCTTCGGTACCCTTTCCTCATGCAGAGGAAGCGGCGGCCGAACTGACCTATTCAGTAAAAAATCTAGGCGCTGTCGGCGCGGTTGTCGCCGCCAATGTCGAGGGCGTCAATCTCGGCGAACTCGATCTCGATGCCTTCTGGCAGGCGGCTGTCGATCTCGACGTCGCAGTTTTCATTCACCCGGTCCAGGCGCGGCCGCAACCGCGCGTGGCGAAGTTCGCGCTTTCACAGATTGCGCAATATACCGTCGATACCACGTTCACCGTCGGCTCCCTCATTTTTGCCGGCGTGATGGATCGTTTCCCCACGCTGCGCATCCTGCTGTCGCATGGCGGCGGTACGTTTCCCTATCTCACCGGGCGTTTTGACATCATGCATGCGCGCATGGACCGTGCGCATCAAGGCGATGTCGCCGCCAGAAAACCGTCGGATTATCTGCGGCGCTTCTATTACGACACGATCCTGCACGACCCGGCGATCCTCAACTGGCTGACAGGCCGTGTTTCCGCGGAACGCGTTGCACTCGGCACGGATTACTCATTTCCGCCTGCTGATACCGATCCGCTGGCAACCGTGCACGCTGCCGGGCTTACCGACGCTGAGGTGAAAACGATCTGTGAAGACACCCCCCGCGCATTGTTCCCACGCCTGCCAGCCTAACGGCTCAGGAAACGGTCGCGCATCATCTGCCCGAACGTGCGCGCCGATGCTGTACGAAAGCTGTGCTTCGGCCATAGCAGCGCGGAAGTACGTGCCGGCGTTGGATGACGCAAGCGTATCGCGCGGTAACGCGGGTCGAGACTCCGTACGCTGTATTCGGGCATGAGCGCACAGACCGCCCCTTCCGTCACCGCGCCGAGCATGATCGCCATCGAATTTGTCTCACACACGATGCGCGGCGTCGCTCCGCTCTCCGTGAAATAGTGATCGATCAGGCGCCGCGTGGTGAACTCACTGCCGAGCAGCGCGAAGGGTTTTCCGTCCAACTCGGCGAACCGCACCCATTTACGGCAAGCGAATTCGCTTTCGGGACCGACGACCAGCAGCATCTCCTCTTTCAGGATCGGCTCGACCTCCGCGCTGTCGAGCAGAGTCGGTGCGAAAGCGATGCCGAGATCGAGGGCGCCGTTGGCCAGTCCTTGTTCTATCTCGACGCCGGTCATTTCGCGGATACTGAGGCGAATGCCTGGATGACGCATAATGAAATTGCCGAGGATCGACGGCAAAAGAATACGGCTAAACGATTGAATAACGCCGATGCGCAGATCGCCGCGCACCATGCCTTCGAGTTCGGAAAGCGCGACACGGCCCGCCTCGAGTTCGCGGATCGCCCGGTCGGCAAAGCCCTTTAGTAGATGGCCGGACTCGGTGAGCCGCACCTTCTTACCGATGCGGTCGAACAGCGGACCGCCCAGTTGCGCTTCCAACTGACCGATCTGATGCGACAGTGTGGGCTGGGTGACGGCGAGGCGTTCGGCGGCCTTGGTAAAATGCAACATGTCGGCAGCCGCCAGAAAGTACTCGAGCTGGCGCAGCGTGATGGCAGATGGAAAACGATTCATGCGAATATTCTATCGATAAAATAGAAATTTGCCATTTTGCCTATCGATAGTACCTTGATAGGGTGAAGAACGTGCTGCCGAAAAGAAGCAGCCGCTCCAATTTCCCAGGGAGGGATCGATGGCGTCCAACGCCGAAAAGTCCGTTGAGTTGCTAACCCGCCTCGACTGTCTGCCATTCTCGAAATGGCACCGTAATTTCTTCATCGTGGCGTTTCTTGGCGTCATGTTCGATGCGGCCGATTTCGCGCTGTTCGGAGCGGCACTGCCTCTGATCGCCAAGGAATTCGGCCTTGGTCCGGCACAGGCTGGCTTTGTCGCCACGATCGGCCTTGTCGGCGCCTTCGTCGGCGCGCTGTTCTGGGGCACGATTTCCGATTACTTCGGCCGTCGGACCTCGTTTTCCGCGACGATCGGCATCTTTGCGCTATTCACCGGCCTGGTCGCGGCCTCCTGGAACATCCTCTCGCTGCAGGTTTTCCGCTTCCTGTCGAATTTCGGCCTTGGCGGCGAGGTGCCGGTCACATCGACGCTCGGCTCCGAATTCAGCCCCGGCCGCCTACGCGGCACGATGACAGGCGGCATCATGGCAGCCTTCCCTGTCGGCCTCGCCTTGGCCGCGCTGCTCAGCCTACTGATCATCCCGAACTTTGGCTGGCGTGCGCTGTTCGTCGTCGGTGTCGTGCCGGCACTGTTACTGCTGGTCGTACGCCGCTACATGCCGGAGTCGGTGCGATACCTCGTCAGCCGCGGCAAGGTTGCCGAGGCCGAGCAGACGGTTGCCGACATTGAGCGTCAGGCGCTCGGCCGCAACCTGACGCAGGCTGAAATCGACGCGCTGCCGAAGCTGCCGCAGGAGGCGAGCGTCGAAACCAAGGTTACGGTCACCGAACTTCTGTCTGCTGGCCGCGCCAAGAACACGCTTCTGCTCTGGATCGTCTCGTTTGGCTTCCTCTGGGCCTCGAACGGCATCTTGTTCATGCTGCCGACCATTCTGGTCGCTCGTGGCTTTCCGCTGTCGCAGGTCATTGTCTTCATGCTGGTGCAGGCCTGCTCCGCCATCTTCGGCTACGCGGCCTGCGGCTGGTTGATCGACAAATTCGGCCGGCGTCCCATACTGTTTCTGTACTTCTTTATCGGCGCAGGATTTCATCTCTGGTTCGCTGAAGCGAGCGGCATCTGGCTTTATGTCGCTGCTGCCGCCGTAGGCTGGGTCAATCCGGGCGTCTATGGCGCAACAAGCGTTTATGTCGGCGAACTCTATCCGACCCGGCTGCGCGCAACGGCAGTCGGCTGGTTCTTCGGCATCGGCCGTATCGGCTCATTCCTCGCGCCCGCCGTTGTCGGCCTGATGATCGCGCACGGCGTCGGCACCTATGTGCTGCATACCTTCGCGCTGTCCTTCCTGATATCGGCCATAGCGCTTTGGGCGGTCGGCATCGAAACGCGCGGTCGCTCGCTGGAGGAGATCAACAAAGCGCGCGACAACACGCCGGCCCCGCAAGCCCCGACGCGCGCCGAATACGCTTGAATCTGGCTCGGCGGCGCGATCACCACGGCCGCGCCGCCATTTTCTTTCGACCTATCCTTCCTTCTCGAGACCATCCGCGTGCCAATAGACATATTCAATCACTTCACCCCGCAAAAAGTCTACGAGACCTTTCGCACGCTGGCGCCGGACAATCCGGGACTGAAAGCTTTCGCCGCCCTGCCCACGCTCTGGCAGATCGACGCGCGCCTGAGGCTAATGGACCAATTCCCCGGACATCAGCAGGTCCTTTCGCTGTCCAATCCACCGCTCGAACTGCTCGCAGGGCCGGACAAATCGCCCGATCTGGCACGGCTTGCCAATAATGAGCTCGCCACCGTTTGTGCGACCTATCCAGACATATTCCCGACCTTCACAGCATCGATGCCGGCGAATAACCCGGATGCGATGATCCGCGAAGCGGAACGTGCCATCACAACGCTCGGCGCGCGCGGCATTCAGCTCTTCACCAATGTGAACGGCAAGCCGCTGTCTGCGCCGGAGTTCTTGCCCGTCTTCGAGTACATGGCAAAGCAAGACTTGCCGATCTGGATTCATCCGATGCGGGGGCCGCATTTTCCCGACTACACCAGCGAAGACCATTCCGAAAACGAGATCTGGTTCACGTTTGGCTGGCCCTACGAGACCAGCGCCTGCATGACGCGACTGATCTTCGCTGGGCTGTTCGACAAATTGCCCACACTCAAGATCATCACCCATCACTACGGCGGCATGATCCCATTTTTTGCTGAAAAGATCGCGCTTGGCTTCCAGCAGATTTTCTTCGGCGCTCCGGATCGCAACCCTGTCGCCGAGCGCGCCGGTCTCAAGAAACCGCTGCTCGACTATTTCCGCATGCTCTATGCCGACACGGCGGTGAATGGATCGGCGCCTTCCGCCACCTGCGGCCACGCTTTCTTCGGTACTGAACGGTCGCTTTTTGCGACCGATGCGCCTTTCGACTCGATCGGCGGCAAGCAACTGATCCAGGGCGCTGTCGATGCCGTCAATGCGCTATCGATCAGCGATGCTGACAAGTCACGCATCTTTGACGGCAACGCCCGCGCACTGCTTAAGCTAAAGGCCTAACCCATGACCGACTTCGTTAAACTGGATAAGCACGACGGCATTGCCATTGCGACTCTGAACTCACCTGATACCCGCAACACGCTGTCGTCAGAAAAAGAATACGCCGCGATCGAAGCCGTCTGCCACGACATCCAGCGGGACAAATCGGTCCGCGCCGCAATCTTCACCGGTGCCGGCAAGGCGTTCTGCGCGGGCGGCAACATCAAAGACATGGATGAACGCGCCAAAAGCGGTGTGATTCCACCGGTCGAAGAGCGCTACGCCTATAAGGAAGGTATCCATCGTATTCCGCTGGCGTTGCACAATCTCGAGGTTCCAACCATCGCCGCGGTCAATGGCCCTGCCATCGGCGCCGGCCTCGATCTCGCCTGCATGTGCGACATGCGCATCGCCAGCCACAAAGCAATCTTCGCCGAGAGCTTCGTCAAAATCGGCATCATCCCCGGTGACGGCGGCGCATGGCTGTTGCAGCGCATTGTCGGCGTATCGAAAGCGGCCGAAATGACCTTTACTGGCGATCCGATCGATGCCAATGAGGCGCTAACCTGCGGTCTTGTGTCAAAAGTCGTCTCGCCAGAGACCTTGCTCGACGAAGCGCTTAACCTGGCCACGCGCATTGCCGCCAATCCCGGTCATCAATTGCGCATGGCCAAACGTCTGATCCGCGAGGCCCAGACCAGCCGGCTGGAAACCATTCTCGAAATGTCGGCGGCCTTTCAGGCGCTCGCCCATTCGACGCAAGAACACCATGCGCTGATCGCTCAGGCCGTCGAGCGCATCTCGAAGAAAGGATCCTGATATGCGCGCTGAAAACGTCACCGTCAGCATGCGCGACGGCAGCAAGATGGGTGCCTACATCGCCTATCCGGACAAGAAGCCGGCCGGCGCGATCATCGCCATCATGGAAATCTGGGGCGTGAACGAGACGATGCGCGAACATGCCAAGGAATTCGCAGAGGCTGGCTTCGTCTGCCTCGTCCCGGACCTGTTCTACCGTCAGGAATCCGGTGTCGAACTTTCCGACCGCAATCCGAAGGACGTCGAGAAAGCCTTCGAGCTCTACTATCACTTCGATTACGACCAGGGCGTC
>DASYCM010000134.1:0-3746 GCA_036500165.1 Pseudolabrys sp. | reverse complement strand
CCCCCCAGAGTGCGCCCCGGCGCATCTTACAGTTTTTTGCCCTTCAGCCAGGCCTCGCCCTTGGCGTATAGGGCCTCGAGCGGCGGCCCATCCAGCCCAGGCAACTCATCCTTGATGGTGTAACCGATTTTGGTCTGCAGGTAGGCCAAGTGGCGATAGCCTTCCGGAAAGCTCACCAGTAATTTCTTGTCGAGCTTGAGCTTCGCGCCCGGATCGACCGGGTCGATGCGGTCCTTCTCGTAGATATGGCGGCGTAGCACGATGCCCCATTTGGCTTTGCCTTTTGAGCTTTGGCGCTTCTCCATGAAGTCGTAGGCGCGGCCGTGGCAGGTTACGTCACACAACACGCCTTCGACTTCGGCGCGTTGTGCGATCGAGAGTTTGGTCTGTGCAATGGCGCGCTTGCCTTTGATGTCGACGGTGATGGCGCCGAGCATGTGGCTGATGCGGGCGCCTTTTTTGAAACCCGCGTCGCTGACCTTGATGAATTCCTCGTACGACCCCTGAAACCAGGTCGCCCACATCCGCCCGTCTTTGTGCCAGAGCGCGCGGAAGCGGTTCCACATCCGCGCGTCGCGCCAGATCACCCAGTTCTCGATGATCGCGCGGATCGCAAGATGGTCGGAATCGTGCTTGGCCATGATCTTTCCCGTCATGGCCGGGCTTGTCCCGGCCATCCACGTCTTTAAGGTCGCGGATCATGCAAGACGTAAGTGTCCGCGACAAGCATGGGCACGACAAATCCGGGAGAGCGTCAATGGCACGGCTCGATAACAAGGTCGCAATCGTCACCGGCGGCGCCAAAGGCATCGGCCGGCACTATTCGCAGGCGCTCGCCGCCGAAGGCGCCCGCGTGATGATTGCTGACATCGCCGACGGCAAAGATCTTGCTGCGGAGATTGCCGGACGACATGGCGCCGATAGCGTCGCGAGCATGAAGTGCGATGTCAGCGAGGAGAAGGCGATCAAGGCGCTGGTCGCTCAGACCATCGAGCGCTTCGGCCAGATCGATATTCTCGTCAATAACGCCGCAGTCTATTCGACGCTGACGCCGCGCAGTTTCATGGAGTGGGATCCCGATCTGTGGGACAAGGTGATGACCGTCAACGTGCGCGGCTCGTATCTGATGGTGCGCCATGTTGCGCCGCACATGATGGAGCGTCGCAGCGGCAAGATCATCAACATCGCATCCGGCTCGCCTTACAAAGGCGTGCCGCGCATGCTGCCTTATGTGACGTCGAAAGGCGCCATCCTGGCCTTCACCCGCGCGCTGTCGCGCGAACTGGGCCAATACGGCATCGCCGTGAACTCGCTGTCGCCGGGTTACATTCTCAGCGACACCGGCCTGCTGAATACCCAGCATGTCGAGGACGAGCGGGTTCCGGTCCGCAACGCCCGTGCCTTCAAACGCGACGCCTATCCGGAGGATTTGCTCGGCACTTTGGTGTTCTTGGCCTCGAACGACAGCGATTTCATCACCGGGCAGTCGATCGTGGTCGACGGCGGGGCGATCAATAATTAGGGAGCGAAATTAGTTACATACGCCCGACGTCTTTTCAGCCGGGCGGCGTATCGCTATACTAGTTTCAAATTCAACTAATTTCTGGAGGACACCCATGTCGGTTCAAGAGCTCTCCGAGCCCGGTCCCAAGCACAATGTGCAGGCCTCGCGGCAGGCCTATTACGACAAGATTTCCAAGTACCACATGACCCCACTGTGGGAGGTCCTGAAGGGCCTCGTCACACCAGAGCCGAAGACGCAGGTTCTGCCGACGGTCTGGAATTTCAAGGATGTGAAGCGCCTCATCCTCGAGGCCGGCGAAGTCATCAGCGCCGAGGAAGCTGAGCGCCGCGTGCTCGTTCTCGAAAACCCGGGCCTGCCGGGCAAGTCGCGCGCCACCAACACGCTGTTCGCCGGCGTGCAGTTGATCATGCCCGGTGAAATCGCCGACGTGCATCGTCACGTATCGTCCGCCATTCGCTTTGTGCTGGAAGGCGAGGGAGCCTACACCGCCGTCGAGGGCGAAAAGTCGCAAATGAAGCACGGCGACTTCATCATCACCGCCAACTGGGCGCCGCACGATCACGGCAATCCCGGCAAGGAGCCGGTGATGTGGCTCGATGTGCTCGACATGCATATCGTCAACCACTTCGAGACCTCTTTCGGCGAGCACTTCGACGAGAAGATGCAGAACACCAATCACGAAGACGGCGACTCGTTCGATCGCTTCGCCTCGGGCGTGCTGCCGGACGGCATGCCGGTGACGCAGAACCGTAGCCCGGTTGTGAACTACCCCTACGCCAAGATGCGGCCGATCCTCGAACGGCTGAAGAAGACCGGCGACATCGACAAGCGTTTCGGCGCACGCGTGCGTTACGCCAACCCGATCAATGGCGGCCCGGTGCTGCCGACGATGGGTGCCTATCTCGCGCTGTTCCCGAAGGGCTTCAAGGGCGAGGACTACCGCTCGACCGACGCGACGAT
Source organism: Pseudolabrys sp. (assembly GCA_036500165.1). GTDB lineage: Bacteria > Pseudomonadota > Alphaproteobacteria > Rhizobiales > Xanthobacteraceae > Pseudolabrys. Next base: position 1,261 of record DASYCM010000134.1, on the reverse strand, counting down.
CTTTGCCTGCGCCGAGGGCAAGGGCAAAACCATCATCGACGGCAAGCCCTACGAGTGGGGCGTCAACGACGTGTTCGTCGTGCCGTCATGGAAGACCTTCCACCACGAGCTGGCGGAAGATGCGGTGCTGTTCTCGATCTCGGACAAGCCGGCACAACAGGTGCTCGGCATCTGGCGCGAGGGCAAGTAGGCTTACAAGCAGGCCTGCAAGTAGGCTTAAGTGAACCAAACAGGCACTTTGGCGTTCTGTTAAGATCACGGCTGCGCCGCTTACGGCGCGGCCGTTTGCTTGTGACCAGGAGAGTCCCATGCCAGCCGAAAACTTGCAGTTCGAACAACTGACCGCTGGTCACGGCGCGCTGACCGCGGTTCGCGCCGGCAAGGGGCCCGATCTGGTGCTGCTGCATTCATTGCTGGCCGACCGCCACGCCTTCGATCCGGTGCTGGAGCAGCTCGCCGCGAAACACCGCGTAACTTTGTTCAATCTGCCCGGTTTTCACGGCTCGCAGTCCTGCGTGCTGGCGTTGATGGATTCCTACATCGCGTGCATCGAGGACGGCTTCGAGGAATTCGGCATTGCCAAGGATGCGGTGCTGCTTGGCAATGGCTTTGGCGGCACGGTGGCGCTCGCCTTCGCGCTGGCCCATCCGGAACGCATTTCCAAGCTGGTAGTGAGCGATGCCGCGGCGGGGTTTCCACCGGAAGGCCGTAAGCAATTCGAAGTAATGGCGACGAAGGTGGCCGAAGGCGGGCTTGGAGCCATCGCTGAGATCGCGGCCAAGCGCGTGTTCTCACCGGCCTATCTCACGGCGCATCCCGAACTGATCGACGAACGCAAGCGCGTGCTGATGGGCATCGATCCGAAGGCCTTCCAGCACGCCTGTCAGATTTTGCAGGAGGCCGACCTCGAGCCGCAACTGCACCGCCTGAAGCTGCCGACGCTGGTTGTATGCGGTGAATTCGACCAGGCGACGCCGCCCGTGCTCAACAAGGCCATTGCGGGGAAGGTCGAAGGCGCGACTTATATTGAACTGCCCGGCTGCGGCCATTGCCCACCGCTCGAGCAACCGCAGCAGTTCCTCGCGGCGATCAAGACCTTCGTGCCGAACTAGTCCTTCGGTCGGCTTGAAAACCGGCGGACATGGTGTGAGAAAGCACAATGTCCATCGTCTCTCGCTTTGAAGTCCTGCTGCTGCTGATGGCGGCAGTCGTCGTCCTTGAACTGGCCGCACGGAAGCTGCGGCTGCCGCGTGCCGCGGCG
>DASYCM010000133.1:0-13066 GCA_036500165.1 Pseudolabrys sp. | reverse complement strand
GGGCTGGCTCAAGCGCATGTCGTCCGGGGTCTATACCGGGCCGGTTTCCGACCATTTCGACGGCACCCGCTTTGTCGGGCCCTATGCGGTCGAGAGCAACGGCACGCTCGCTTTCTGGCGCTGGCAGTTCACCAAGGAGCGGGCGAAGTGGCCGGAGCGGCTCGAGAACATGCCAACCCCAAAACCTCCGGCGCGGGTTGATGACGGCATCCGGGTTACCTTCATCGGTCACGCCTCGCATCTCATTCAGGCCGGTGGCCTGAACATCCTGATCGATCCGGTCTGGTCGGACCGCGCCTCGCCGGTGGCCTTTGCTGGTCCGGTGCGGGTTCGGCCGCCGGGCATTGCCTTCGACGATCTGCCAGTCATTGACGTCGTGCTGATTACCCATGGCCACTACGACCATCTCGATGTCGCCACGCTCGAGCGTCTTGCCCAGCGCGGGCGGCCGCAGATTATCACGCCGCTCGGCCATGACGCCACGATCCGGCAAGGCGACGAGGCGGCGAACGTCACGCTGCTCGATTGGCACGACAGCGCCGCACTCAACGACAAGGTGAAAGTGACATTGGTGCCGACGCAGCACTGGACCGCGCGCGGCCTTTACGACCGCAACAAGGCTCTGTGGGGCGGCTATATCATCGAGACGCCGGCGGGACGCGTCTATCACGTCACCGACACCGGCTATCACGACACGCTGTTTCACGAGACGCGCGATCGCTACGGACCTTTCGTGCTGGCGATCATTCCGGTCGGCGCCTACGAGCCGCGATGGTTCATGCGCCGCCAGCACGTCAATCCTGAAGAAGCGGTGCGCGTGTTTCAGGATTGCGGCGCGCCGCTGGCGCTGGCGCATCACTTCGGCACGTTTCAACTCACTGACGAGGCGATCGACGCGCCGGTCGAAGCGCTTCGCGTTGCATGCGCAGAAAAAGGAATTGCCGCGGAGAAATTCCGCGTTCTGGAACCTGGGCAGATATTGGAGATCAAGGCGTAGGCTTATCTAAAGTTGCATCCCCCAAAAAAATTGTTCAAAGATAGTTTTGGGGTTGGGGGATTTTCAAATATGCGTAAGGCGGTTTTTGTGCTGCTCGGTGCGCTCGCACTGGCAGCCTGTGCGACTGTGACTAGGGGCACAACTCAGGTTGTCGCCGTGAATACACCGGGCGTCCCCGGTGCGACGTGCACGCTGACTTCTGCCGCGATCGGTTCGCAGCTCGTTGTCACGCCGGGAACGATCGCGCTTGAAAAAAGCAAGGAAGAGATCTCGGTTCGCTGCACCAAGGAATGTTATACCGAGGGCGCCGGCGTCATCGCTTCGAATTTGGAAGGTATGACGGCCGGAAATATTATTCTTGGCGGCGTGATCGGGTTTGGCGTCGACGCAGCAAGCGGCGCGATGAACAAATATTCGCCGGAAATTCAGGTCGTGATGACGCCCATTCAGGGCTGCCACGTTCCCGGCACGGCGCCGCTGCCTTCTCGCGGCAAGAAAATATAACGGGCGTCGCCGGCTGGTCAGTGCGTCAGCTCGTAGCTGACGCTGACCACCGCGCGCAGCGTTTGCTCGCCGGGCGCCACGGGTGTGGCGCCGGCGCGCATCGCCTGCATCAAACGTGGCGGCGGTGACGAACCTTCCTCGCTGATCGACACCACGGCCCCAAGCCGTGCACCTGCCGCCTTGGCGTAGAGTTCAGCCTTGCGCCGTGCATCGGCAATAGCCTCGTCGCGCGCCTCATCGAGCAGCTTCGATTGCTGCGACACGACGAATTCAAGCCCGGACATCTCATTGGCTCCCGCCGAGATGGCCTGATCGATGATGCCGGCCAGTTTTTCTATATCCCTCACATTGACGGTGATCTGATTGGTCGCCTGGAAACCGAGCAGCCGCGCGGTGCCGCTGCGGTTCGGATCGTATTGTGGCTGCAACGACAAACGCGACGTCTGAATATCCTTGGCAGCGATGCCGGCTTCCCTGATTGCGTTCATCACCGCTGTCATCTGTTTGCTATTGGCGTCGCCTGCTTCGCGCGCAGTCTTGGCGGTGCTGGTGACGCCGACACGGATCACGGCGGTGTCGGGCGCGACATTGACAGTCGCTTCGCCGTTTACGGTCACAAGGCGGTCGGCTGCGTGTGCGACCGGGGCGGCGAGGATCGCGACCAAGACAGCAAGTGTGCGCGCGCTTTTCATTATTTCACCGGCACAAAGATATTGACCACGAGCTTGTCCTGCGCGGTCGTCACAGGGTCGGATGTATATTCCTCGATGAACATATCCTTGGCTTCTAGGTTCTTGTCGTCGAGATAATTGGTAATTGCTTCGTAGGTCGAATCCATCGCGTCATAGGCGCCGCGATGGACGAACTTCAGCGCTTTGCCGGACGGCGCCTGGCCAAGCGCAAGATCGCCCTTTGGCGGCTCGGCCGGCGCCTGTGCAACCGGCAGTGCGGCCTGGAACGAGAAACCGGTATCGTCGGTCTGCGTGTAGATCGTTATCGCCGGGCCGTCGGCCTTGAGCGCCTGCTTGGCGAAATAGTCGTTGAGGGATTTGAAGGCGTCGACCAGCGTGTCGTAGGCCGTGTCCCAGTTGGCGTGACCCTTGAGATAGATGATCTTGCGCTCCGGCAGCGTGACCTGCTCGCCGAAAGCATCGCCGGGCTGGAGCGGTGAGGGCGCGGCAGAGCCGGGAATGGGCGAAGATACCGGCGGCGTTGTGGCGGGCGGTGTGGTGTTCTGAGCCATCGCCGTTGCCCCGGCCGGGCCGGTAAAAGCCAGCGCAAGCGATAGGGCTACCGCCAGGCGTATGCAGGACATCAAGGTTCTCCGTCTTTTGCGGCGGTCCGGCGATTCGCCCATATTTGCCATTTTATCACGGCCCATATCACGAGTACTTGGCCAAGCGTCGTTTATTCGCCATATAAACCGGGCGAAAGCCGGGCACACCGCCAGGCCGCTATTATTTTTGACTTTGAATAAAAGGCGATCCCCTTGGCCGCCCTCGCCAATCAGTCTTTCGTGAAGATGAACGGAATCGGCAACGAGATCGTCGTTGTCGATCTGCGCAAACCTGCGAATTTGGCCGTGGCCAAAATTACGCCCGACGAGGCGCGCGCTGTCGCGCAGCCTGCGGGTGCGCCCTACGACCAGTTGATGGCGCTCTATCCGCCACGCTCGCCCGGCACCGATGCCTTCGTGCGCATCTATAACAACGACGGCTCGGAAGCGGGTGCGTGCGGTAACGGCATGCGCTGCGTCGCCTCGCTGGTCTCGGACGAGACCGGCAAGACCAAGATGACGTTCGAGACCGCCAACGGCGTGCTCAATGCCTGGAAGAACGAGGACGGGCTGTTCACCATCGACATGGGCAAGCCGAAGTTCGCCTGGAACGAGATTCCGCTGGCCGAGGAATTCCGCGACACGCGCGCCATCGAATTGCAGATCGGGCCGATCGACAAGCCGGTCCTGCATTCGCCCTCGGTCGTGAACATGGGCAACCCTCACGCCATATTCTGGGTCGACGATCCGTACGCTTATGATCTCGAGCGTTTCGGACCGCTGCTTGAGAATCATCCCATCTTTCCTGACCGTGCGAACATTACCCTCGCTCACATTGTGTCACGCGACCACATCGTGATGCGGACGTGGGAGCGCGGCGCGGGTCTCACCAAGGCCTGTGGCTCGGCGGCCTGCGCGACGGCGGTGGCAGCGGCGCGGCTTCGCCGCACCGAACGCAAGGTAAAGATGACACTGCCGGGCGGCGAACTCGTCATTGAGTGGCGCGAGCGCGACGATCATGTGTTGATGACCGGGCCGGTGGCATTCGAGTTCAACGGCACGTTCGATCCGAAGCTTTTCGAGAAGGCGGCGGCGCCGTGAGTCTCGATGTCGTCACCTTCGGCTGCCGGCTTAATATCGCCGAGTCGGAAGTGATCCGCCGCGAAGCGGGTGCCGCGGGAATCGACAATGCCGTCATCGTCAACACCTGCAACGTAACCGGCGAAGCGGTACGGCAGGCGCGCCAGACCATCCGCCGCATCAAGCGTGAAAAGCCTGAGGCGAATATCGTTGTCACCGGCTGCGCGGCGCAAAGCGCGCCGGAGCAGTTCGCCGAGATGGCGGAAGTCTCGCGCGTGCTCGGCAATGAAGAAAAGCTGAGCGCGCAGGGCTGGCATTCAACCGAACGCGTCGCGGTGAGCAACATCATGGCGGCGACAAAGCCGCACATGCACGCGGTCGATCATATCGAAGGCCACACCCGCGCTTTCGTGCAGGTGCAGAATGGCTGCGATCATCGCTGCACCTTCTGCATCATTCCGTTCGGGCGCGGCAATTCGCGATCATTGCCGATGGACGACGCGGTGGCGCAGGTGCGGCGGCTGGTCACGAACGTCTATCGCGAAATTGTTCTCACGGGTGTCGACATCACCAGTTACGGTGCAGACTTGCCGGATGCGCCCCGTTTGGGCGCTTTGGTGAAACGAATTCTGCGCGACGTGCCGGAGCTGGCGCGGTTACGGCTGTCGTCGATCGATTCGGTCGAGGTCGATGACGATCTGCTCGATGCCTTCGCCAACGAGCCGCGGCTGATGCCGCATCTGCATCTGTCTTTGCAGCATGGCGACGATCTCATTCTCAAGCGCATGAAGCGGCGGCATGCGCGCGGCGATGCCATCGCGTTCTGCAATGACATGCGCCGGCTGCGGCCGGACGTCGTGTTCGGCGCCGATATCATCGCCGGCTTCCCGACCGAGACAGAAGCGATGTTCCAGCGCTCGCTCGATCTTGTCGATGAATGCGGCCTGACCCAGCTTCACGTTTTTCCGTTTTCGCCGCGGCCCGGCACGCCGGCGGCACGCATGCCGCAACTCGACCGCGGTCTCATCAAGGAACGCGCCGCGCGGCTGCGCGAAAAAGGCGAGGCCGCCTTGCGCGCCCACCTGGAACGCCAGATTGGTGGGCGTTTTCAGATACTGACAGAACGCGGCGGCATCGGGCGTACGGCACAATTCACGGCGGTGAAGCTTTCCGGCCCCGCCGAACACGGTATGATGCTGGACGTCACGATTGCCGGGCACGACGGGCGTCAACTGCTCGCGGCCTAATCGGGGAAGCATGCGAATGAGCGATCATCTGATCACCAGCATCGAACAACTCGAAGCGCTCTATGGCGATAAGAACCCCAACTCGATCGTCAAAGAGATCGATTACATCAACGACAATTATCGCAAGCTGATCGAAGCGGCGCCTTTTGTGGCAATTGCCACGGGTGGACCTGAAGGTCTCGACTGTTCACCGAAGGGCGATGCGCCCGGTTTCGTGCGCGTTCTCGATGAGAAGACGCTGGCGATCCCGGATCGCCCCGGCAACAACCGCATCGACGGCTTCCGCAATATCTTGCAGGACCCGCGCATCGGGCTGCTGTTTCTTATTCCTGGCGTCGGTGAAACCTTTCGCGTCAACGGCCGCGCGTCGATCTCGATCGATCCCGAACTGATGCAAAGTTTCGCGGTCAACGGCAAGCTGCCGCGCAGCGTGATGATCGTTCACGTCGACACGGCGTTCTTCCATTGCTCGAAGGCAGTCGTGCGCTCGAAACTGTGGGATGAGAAAGCCAAGATCGACCGCAAGAGCCTGCCGTCGACCGGCACGATCATCGCGGAGTTGAGCCAAGGCAAGCTCGGCGGCGACAATTACGACCTTGAAATGCCGGAGCGCATCAAGGCGCAGCTGTATTAGCAGCGTGTTCGAGGCTTACTCCCGCTCGCCCCCCCGCGCATAGCCGTCCGAAGGACGGCGTTCTTGCAGAACGCCTATGAGCGGGGGCCCAGTTCTTAAGCTGTTTTTATTTCTGGATTCCCGCTTTCGCGGGAATGAGCGGAGTTGAGATTGGTGTCCATCGCGGGCTGCCACCCACACTTGTCGAGCATCTCCTGCATGTGTTTCGGCGCCGGCGCTTCGACGGCAACCGCCGGCTTGTTCTTGGAAATCGGCACGACGATCTGCCGTGAATGCAGGTGCAGCGGCGGTCCACCTTGACGCGGCGCGCTGCCGTAGATCGGGTCGCCCAGAATCGGAAAGCCCATCTCGGCGCAATGCACGCGCAACTGGTGCGTCCGCCCGGTGAGCGGCTCGAGCGCCAGCCAAGTGTGGCCGTCGCAGCGCCCCATCACCTTCCAGTTTGAAACCGCGGGCTTGCCTTCCGGATCGGGCTTCATCCACCAGCCGCGATCTTCGTCGAGCTTGCCGAGCGGCATATCGATGCGGCCTTCGTCTTCGGCGGGCCCGCCTTCGACCACGGCCCAATAGGTCTTTCCGATCCGGCCGTTCTTGAACAGCTTGCCGAGGAGGGCCAGTGCCTTGCGGTGGCGGCCAAGCACTAGGCAGCCGGAGGTGTCCTTGTCGAGCCGATGCGCCAACGCCGGATCGCGCGGCAGGCCGAAGCGCAGCGCGTCGAAATAGTCTTCCAGACTGATGCCGCCTTTCGGCCCCCGATGCACCGACAGGCCGGCGGGCTTGTCGATGACCAGCATCAGGCCGTCGCGGTACAGCAGGCGGGAAAGCATCTCTTCCGGTGTCATGCTGAAACGGCTATCACGACCGCACAATGAACGACAGCACACAGCAAAGCTGGTGGAAACGCCTCAGTTCCGGCCTCAAGCGCACTTCTGCCTCGCTTGGCGGGGCGATTGCCGACCTCGTCACCAAGCGCAAGCTCGATGCCGAGGCGATCGAGGACCTCGAGAGCGAATTGATCCGTGCTGACCTCGGCCCGGATTTCGCCGCGCGCGTCATCAAGGTGCTGAGCGACGGCCGCTACGAGAAAGGTATCGCGCCCGATGAGGTGAAGGCGGTACTGGCCGGCGAGGTCGAGAAGGTGTTGGCGCCGGTGGCGAGGCCGCTCGATATCGCAACGCGGCCTTTCGTCATTCTCATGTGTGGCGTCAACGGCTCGGGCAAGACCACGACCATCGGCAAGCTGGCGGCGAAATTCCGTGCCGAGGGAAAGAGCGTGATGTTGGTCGCCGGCGATACGTTCCGCGCCGCTGCCATCGACCAATTGAAAATCTGGGCCGGCCGTACCGGCGCCAGCATTCGCGCATCCACGCCGGGTGCCGACCCCGCGAGCCTTGCGTTCGACGCCGTTACCGCCGCTAAAACCGAAGGTACCGACGTCGTCTTGATCGACACCGCAGGGCGTTTGCAGAACCGCACCGAGTTGATGAGCGAACTGGAAAAGATGCTGCGCGTCATCCGCAAGGTCGAGCCGACGGCGCCGAACGCCGTGCTGCTCGTCCTTGATGCGACCGTCGGACAGAACGCGCTCAGTCAGGTCGAAATTTTCGGCAAGACCGCGGGCGTCACGGGCCTGGTGATGACCAAGCTCGACGGCACAGCGCGCGGCGGCATTCTCGTCGCCATCGCCGACCGCTTCAAACTGCCGGTGCATTTCATCGGCATCGGCGAGGGCGTTGATGATCTTAGCGCCTTCACCGCGCGCGATTTTGCTCGCGCCGTTGTAGGTATTGAGGACTGACATGGCCGAAAAGCAACAACTCAATCCGATGCTCAAGCTGGCGCTCGATATCGGGCCGCTGATCCTGTTCTTCGCCGCCAATGCGAAGTTCGGTATCTACGCCGCGACCGGAGCCTTCATGGTGGCCGTGCTGGCGGCGCTGGCATTTTCTTACGCGATGACAAAGCACATCGCGATCATGCCGGTGATCACCGCGATTATCGTGCTGGTGTTTGGCGGCCTGACGTTGGTGCTGCACGATGATTTGTTCATCAAGCTCAAGCCGACGATCATTTATGTGTTGTTCGGCGGCGTGTTGCTCGGCGGGCTCGTTTTCAACAAGCAATTCCTCAGCATCCTGTTCGACCAGATGTTTCATCTGACGCCGGAAGGCTGGCGCAAGCTGACCTGGCGCTGGGCGTTGTTCTTTCTGTTTCTCGCAGTGCTCAATGAAGTCGTCTGGCGCACGCAGACGACGGACTTCTGGGTGAGCTTTAAATTGTTCGGCGTCGTGCCGCTGACCATGGTCTTCGGCGCGCTGCAATATCGGTTGCTGGTGAAGTACGCGGCGGAGAAAAAAGACTAGCGCGTCTGCAAACTGACTCAAACAAGCGGGGTGAGGCTCATGTCTATCGAAACTGTCCAATCCAAGGGGCCGCCGATCGGCACGATTATTCTACTTGTGCTCGCTTGCGGGCTATATTTTGCGATGCTCGCCAGCATTTCGTTTTCGGCCGGAGGTGGCGACGCAGCTTTTGGCGATGCGATCGCAAGCTTCTTTGCGGTCGTCGCTCTTTGGGTTGTGCTGGCGGCATTGCTGATCGCGGGCGCCGTTGTTGGACAAATGCCGCGCTGGTCCGCTGTCATCGCATTTATTTTAGTGCCGTTCTCCGGCGTTGCGGCCTTTGTGGCCATCGATATGTGTTCGCGCCATATCAAGCCGGCCGTCATTGTGCCGATCATCTTGCCTTTGCTGATCGTCGCTTACGCGATGTGGGCACGGTGGCCGAAACTCCACACCTCGTTCCCAGCGACGGCAGTCAGCGGGCTGACCTGGAGCCTGGTTTTTTTCGTGTCGCTCATTACGGACCTTGCGGCGCTCTAATTCGTAACAATTTGACGGCGCTAATTCTTCATCAGCGCTTTGTCTATTTCCGGCCCGAGCTGCTTGGAGAGATTTTCCGCGGTGATTGGCCCCACCAGCTTGTAGGCGATCTTGCCGTCGCGGCCGATCAGGAACGTCTCCGGCACGCCGTAGACGCCCCAATCAATTGAAGATCGGCCGTTCTCGTCGATGCCGGCGGCGGCGAAAGGATTGCCGTAGCGGTTGAGGAATCGCCGCGCGTTATCGGGCGCGTCCTTGTAGTTGATGCCGGCGAGCTGGATGCGTTTGTCTTTCGACAACTGATCGAGCTGCGGGACTTCGTCGCGGCACGGTATGCACCAGGACGCCCACACATTCACTAACGTCACCGCGCCCTTGAACGTGTCATTAGTGAGGCCTGGTACCGGCTTGCCATCTCGCTCGATACCGGCGAGGGGCGGCAGATCGGTGTTAGGCGCGGGATGACCAATCAGCGCCGATGGAATACGCGAGGCATCGCCCGCGCCGAGTCGCACGAAGAACAGGCCCGCGAGTCCGAGGAAAGCTGCGAGCGGCAGCAGCAACAGAATATTGCGCCGGGTGCGAGGGGTTTCGGCCGCGGCGCTCATGAGCCGCTCCGGCGCGAGCGCCGTGTCACGCCGCGTTCCTCAAGATCGCCGAGGCTGCGCTTTTGCGATGAGTAGTCGAGCACGACCCAGGCGACCAGCAACGCCACCACGAAGACGGTGATCGCGTAAGCGGCGACGATGAAGTCGGCGTGCGGTCCGAGATTCATGTCTCGGCTCCGGCGAATTGCTGCGCCTGCATCATCTGCATGCTGCGCACGCGTCGCCGCAAGATTTCGTTACGCATCGCGGCGAGATGCAGCGTGAAGAACAGCAGCGTGAAGGCCAGCGCCATCACCAGCAGCGGCCAGAGGATTGTCGGATCGATCGCCGAGCCGCCGGTGCGCAGGATCGAGGCTGGCTGGTGCAACGTATTCCACCACTCGACCGAGAACTTGATGATCGGAATGTTCACCGCGCCGACCAGTGCGAGGATGGCGGCGGCGCGCGAACTGCGGCCTGGATCTTCCGCGGTCCAGTACAGAGCCAGCATGCCGAGATAGAGCAGGAACAGCACCAGCACGGATGTCAGCCGCGCATCCCATACCCAATAGGTGCCCCAGGTCGGGCGGCCCCACAGCGAGCCGGTGACGAGGCAGATGAAAGTGAAGGCGGCGCCGATGGGCGCCGCGGCTTTGCCAGCGACGTCGGCGAGCGGATGCCGCCACACCAGAGTGCCGAGTGCTGCGACCGTCATTACGCCCCAGCCCATCATGCCGAGCCAGGCGGCGGGCACGTGTAGAAACATGATCTTGACGGTTGCGCCCTGCTGATAGTCATCGGGTGCATTCATCGCCATGACGAGACCGAAGGCGAACGCGACAGCCGTCGCCGCGGCGAGCCACGGCAGCACGCGAGTGACTACTTTGAGAAAGCGCGTCGGGTTGGCGAGGTCGATGATGGCCATGATTATTCTAACCCATGCCGCAGCGCCGCCGCGGCGGCAACCGGGCCCAGCACGAAACTTGCGAGAGATAGCGCACAAAGAATGGTGAAAGGTGGGCCGAACGGCGTGGGTCCGACAATGGCGGCGTTGGCCGCCGAGACGCCGAAGATCAGCACCGGGATCGTCAACGGTAAAATCAGCACCGCGAGCAGCAACCCGCCGCGCCGCAACGTTACCGACAAGGCGGCGCCGATAAGTCCGATGAACGTCAGCGCCGGCGTGCCGGCGAGCAGCGTCAGCGACACCCAGCCCATCGCGCTCATCTCGACATTGAGCATCAGCCCGAGCACCGGCGTGATGATGACGAGTGGCAGGCTTGTCGTCAGCCAATGCGCAATGGCTTTCGCCGCTATTGCCAACTCGAGCGGTATGCGGCCCATCATCAGCAAATCAAGCGAACCGTCTTCGAAATCAGTGGCGAAGAGGCGGTCGAGGGTGAGGAGGCTGGCCAAAAGCGCCCCGAGCCATAGGATCGCCGGGCCGATCTTCGCCAGCAGGTTGAGGTCCGGGCCGATGGCGAAGGGCATCATGCTGACAACAATGAGGAAAAACAGCGCGCCCATCAGCGCGCCGCCGCCGACTCGGATGGATAGGCGCATGTCACGGGCCAAAAGAGCGAAAAACATGCTCATAGAAGGCCGGATCCTCGGAGGTTGAGCATCGATCCTCGGGCGGTCTCGAGGTGCAATTCACGGGGCGAATCGAGTCCGATCGGCCCATGCGCGGCGGCGATAATCATGCCGCCCCCCGCCAGATGGCCGCGCATCAATTCCGCCAACCTTTGCTGCGACGGCTGGTCGAGCGCCGATGTCGGCTCGTCGAGCAGCCAAAGCGGCCGTTTGACGGCAACGAGCCGGGCGATCGACAGCCGCCGCCGCTGGCCCGCCGACAGGTAGGCCGCCGGCAGGGTCGCCAAAGGCTCGAGCCCGACCGCATCGAGCGCGTCGTCAATTCCCGCCGGGGCGCCGCCGAGATACGTCGCCCAGAACCGCAGATTTTCACTAACCGAAAGAGAGGGTTTCACCGCATCCAGATGGCCCAGATAGTGGGCCTGCTCGCCGGGCATCGCGTCGGCATCGCCGCCTGTCAGCGCCAGAGTACCCGCGGCAATCGAAACGAGGCCCGCGATCATGCGCAGCAGGGACGATTTTCCCGCGCCGTTGCGGCCGGTGACAACCAGTGCTTGCCCACCGCACAGACCGAAACTCAAGCCGGCAAAGACTTCGCGGCCGCCGCGCACGCAGGTCAGATTGTTGCCGGCGAGCTCGATCAGCATCGCGCGCCGCGCAAGCCAGCAATGCAGACATAGACCGCCAGAATCGTGCTCATCTTTTTAGAACTATCCCAGTAAATCTGGCGTCCGCCACAAAAAGACCTTATAAGCCCGGAACCGCGGCGTTGCCTCATCCGAATTCGGCCTAAAGTACGAATGACAAGAAAACCCTTGTCTTGTTAGTAGCTTAGGCCGGAACGACGCTAGTGTCCCGGCCGGGAATGGAAACAGCAAACATGGCTTCTCTCGACAGTTTCAAGTGCTGCAAAACCCTCAAGGTTGGTAGCAAGAGCTACGCTTATTACAGCCTCCCGGTCGCCGAAAAGAACGGCCTCAAAGGCATCTCGCGCCTGCCCTACTCGATGAAGGTGCTTCTGGAAAACCTGCTGCGCAACGAAGACGGGCGCACGGTCACCAAGGACGACATCAAGGCGGTCGCCGAGTGGCTCAAGACCAAGAGCTCGACCCACGAATTCGCTTTCCGTCCGGCGCGCGTGCTGATGCAGGACTTCACCGGCGTTCCGGCGGTGGTCGATCTCGCCGCGATGCGCGACGCGATGAAGTCGCTCGGCGGCGATCCCAAGAAGATCAATCCGCTGATCCCGGTCGATCTCGTCATCGACCACTCGGTCGCGATCACGTTCTACGGCAACAACCAGGCGTTCAAGAAAAACGTCGAGGAAGAATACCGGCAGAACCAGGAGCGTTATGAATTCCTGAAGTGGGCGCAGCGCTCGTTCGACAATTTCAGCGTCGTGCCGCCCGGCACCGGCATCTGCCATCAGGTCAATCTCGAATATCTGTCTCGCGTGGTCTGGACCAAGAAGGACAAGGTCACCGTCGACGGTAAGGCCGTGACGATGGAAGTCGCCTATCCCGACACCGTGGTAGGCACCGACTCGCACACGACGATGGTCAACGGCCTGTCCGTGCTCGGCTGGGGCGTCGGCGGCATCGAAGCGGAATCGGCCATGCTCGGCCAGCCGATGTCGATGACCCTGCCCGAAGTGATCGGCTTCAAGCTGTCCGGCAAGCTCAAGGAAGGCCTCACCGCGACCGACCTCGTGCTCACCGTCACGCAGATGCTGCGCGCGCGCGGCGTCGTCGGCAAGTTCGTCGAATTCTTCGGCCCCGGTCTGACCCATCTGTCGATCGCCGACCGCGCCACGCTCGGCAACATGGCGCCGGAATATGGCGCGACCTGCGGCTTCTCGCCGATCGACGATGACACCATCGCGTTCCTCAAGAACACTGCACGCCCGGCGGAAGTCGTCTCGCTGGTCGCGGCTTACGCCAAGGCGCAGGGCATGTTCCGCGTGAAGACCACGCCGGATCCGATGTTCACCGACGTCCTCAAGCTCGACCTCGCCACCGTCGAGCCGTCGCTGTCGGGTCCGAAGCGCCCGCAGGACCGCGTGCCGCTCAAGGATGTGAAGACCGGTTTTGCCGGTTCGCTCGCCAAGGAATTTAACAAGGGTTCAGAAGCGGCCAAGCGCGTTACGGTCGAAGACGGCAAATACGATATCGGCCACGGCGACGTCGTCATCGCGGCGATCACGTCTTGCACCAACACATCGAACCCGGGCGTGATGCTTGCGGCCGGTCTGCTGGCGCGTAAGGCA
>DASYCM010000132.1:0-2178 GCA_036500165.1 Pseudolabrys sp. | reverse complement strand
TCATAGCGCGTGCGGGAAAATCCATCCCACGGCTTGCGCCAGTCATCGGCAGCTTCCGCCGTCCAGGTGAAATCCTTCGACCGCATGATCCGCGTCAGCGCGTAAGTCATGTAGCTCGGAATGTCGGTGGCGAAGCGTAGTTCGCCACCGGGTTTGAGGATGCGCGCGAACCGCGCCAGGTTGTCGTCCTGGATGAAACGCCGCTTCCATTGTCGCCGTTTCGGCCACGGGTCCGGATACAGCAGATCGATGCGCGTGAATGCGGCATCGGGCAGCCAGTCGAGCAAATCGCTGGCGTCGCCGTGATGAAGACGGATGTTTTCAAGATCGTTGTCGTCGATCGCGACCAGCGCTTTGCCGATGGCGTTGAGAAAGCCGTCAGCGCCGATGAAGCCGCAGTCCGGGTGCGCCAGCGCCTGCGCGATGAGATGTTCGGCGCCGCCGAAGCCGATCTCCAGCCGCAGCGTATCGGGCGCGTGCGGGAAGAGTGCCTTCAAGTCCGGCGCGGGCCTAGTCAGATCGACCGCGATTTTCGGCAACAAATCTTCGAACAGCTCCACCTGCCGCGCGCGCAACGGATGACCCTTGCGCCGTCCGAAGAAGGCGCGTTGCGATTTCTCGTTGTCGTCGTGGTGTTCGTTCATGCTGCCATTGGTCCGGGCGCCGCATGATACGACGCCGGATATCAAATAAAGAAATGCCCCGCTTTCGCGAGGCATTTCAGCTTAGTCGTTAGTGCGAAAAGGCCTACTTCAGCGCGCTCTTGATCGCGGCGGCAAGGTCGGTCTTTTCCCACGAGAAGCCGCCGTCCTTGTCCGGCGCGCGGCCGAAGTGGCCGTAAGCGGCGGTGCGCTTGTAGATCGGCTTGTTCAGCTTCAGCGTACGGCGGATGTTGGTCGGGGTCAGACGGAACAGCTCGGGCAAAATCTTCTCAAGCTTCTTCTCGTCGACCTTACCGGTGCCGTGCGTGTCGACCAGGATCGACATCGGATCGGCGACGCCGATCGCGTAGGCGACCTGAATGGTGCAGCGGTCGGCGACGCCGGCGGCAACAACGTTCTTGGCGAGATAGCGCGTGGCGTAAGCCGCCGAACGATCAACCTTGGTCGGGTCCTTGCCGGAGAAAGCGCCGCCGCCATGCGGGGCATAACCGCCGTAGGTGTCGACGATGATCTTGCGGCCGGTGAGACCGCAGTCGCCGTCCGGACCGCCGACCACGAAGTTGCCGGTCGGGTTGACGAGGAAGTCCGAAGACTTCGACGGCATCCAGCCCTTCGGCAGCGCCGACTCGACCGCGTCCGCGATCATGTCCTTGATCAGGCCCGGGGTGTACTTCTTGCCGTTGCGGCTCTGCTCGTTGTGCTGCGTCGAAACAACGACCTTGGTGCAGCCGACCGGCTTGCCGTCGACATACTTCACCGTCACCTGGCTCTTGGCGTCGGGTTGCAGATCGAACAATTGCTTGGAGCGGCGCTTGTCCGACAGCACCTTCAGGATCTTGTGTGCGAAGTAGATCGGCGCCGGCATGAACGAGTTCTTTTCGTAGACCTCGCTCTCGTTGCAGGCGTAACCGAACATCATGCCCTGATCGCCGGCACCTTCTTCCTCGCTGCCTTTTTTCTTCTTGGCGTTGACGCCCATTGCGATGTCGGGCGACTGGCCGTGCAACAGCACTTCCACGTCGGCGCCATGATAGGAGAAGCCGTTCTGGTCGTAGCCGATGTCTTTCACGACATCGCGCGCGATCTGGGTGATGAGCTCACGATCAACGACCGACTTGCCGTGAATGGTGCGGAACAACTGGCCGCGGCCTTCGCCGGCGATGACGATCTTGTTGGTGGTGCAGAGTGTTTCGCAGCCGAGCCGCGTATTCACCTGACTGTCGTCGGCGATGCCAAGCTTGATGTCGCGTTCGAGGAACGCGTCGAGGATCGCGTCGGAGATCTGGTCGCTGACCTTGTCAGGATGACCTTCCGAAACCGACTCACTGGTGAATAGAAAATTTGGATGCGCCACGCTGAAACTCCTCCCAGGCGCGGAACCGCGCCGATCGATTTTCGGGAGTGTTTCTTGCAGTGACGGCGCGCGAGGTCAAGATGCGGGCGGCTGTTGGGCGGCCGCCCTTGTGCGCCAAATCCTTATATTTTCGCCTTATTCGTCGCCGGCAATTTGCTCGAC
>DASYCM010000131.1:0-2442 GCA_036500165.1 Pseudolabrys sp. | reverse complement strand
TCGCCGGACAAGAAGCTGGCCTTTGCCTGGCGCAAGCCAGACGGCGACCCGACCGACCAGCCGGACCCGTATGACGATCTCGAACTGCTGATCGTCCGGCTGTCGGACGGCGCTATCTTGGGCAAGAGCAAGACCGGCTATTGGGACACCGGCGAGATGCACGCGAACCGGCTGCGCGAGGAAGTCTCCTGGTCGCCGAATTCCCGTTTCGCCGTGCACGCCTTCCACACCCGTTTCGAAACCGAGCGTTTCGAGTTGTTCGCGCTCGGCCAGGGCGACACGCCCGCGACACGGGTCGACCTGCAAAAAGTCGTCGAGCCTGCCGTGCAGGCCAAGCTCAGCAAGGGTGACGGCACGACGTTTTCAGTCTGGGATCAAAAGACCCTCCGCGTCGGCAACACGGGCGCGCTCCGTTTCATCGTGATGATGTGGATGCCCAAAGAAGGCCCGGAGAAATATTTCGATGTCGCGCTCAACATCACGCGCGGCAAGGACGGACTGAAAACCAGCGGGCTCTCCATCAAGAAAACCAAAGCGCCGGAGTGAGCGCCCGCTTTATTTCGCCATCCCATCAATGGTCGTCTGCGCCTGCTTCACCACCGCCGCGCGCTGCTCCGCCGTCATCTTCTCGCCGACACATTGGCGCTGCTTCTCGTCGCCCTCATTCTCCAGCGCGCCGGCGCGGTCGGTCAGCGTCTCGTCCTTGGTGCCGCCGGCACGATCAGTCTCGTATAATTTCTCCGCCCGCTTGCGAAAACTCTCGCGCAGCGCCGCGCAACTCGGATCCGGCTCGATCGCCTGTGCCAGCGGCACATTGGCGACGAATACGCGGCTGCCCTTCACCAGCGTAACGAACATCTGGTCCGGCGCCGGCGGGCTTAAGTCCTGCGTGCGTGCGCCGAGGATGGCGAAGGCGAATGTCGCGCCATCGGGTTTCTTCACCGGAACCGTGCCATACGAGACCATCGCGGAGTCGGTCGAAATCGCCTGCGTATAGAACGCCTCGGTCCGCACCGCCGCAGCGATGTCCTGCGGCATCGGCGCGCTTTTCTCCCACCAGTTTTTATGGCCGCGCAGCCAGGCCATGAACAGCGGCTCGGTCGTGACGATGAAGCTCGATGTGCTGTCGGGCGAGCGCACCACCAGTCCGTCGAGATAGCCGAAGCCCATTTCCTGCTGCAGCGTGTCGAGATTGCTTTTCGCGTCGCCGTAGCCCGCGATGCTCACCGGACCGACGATCGTGCGCAACTTTGCCTCGAGACCGGCCAGCGCCTTGTCGTCCGCCGCCGAGATCGCGTCGTTGTCTGGCTTGGGTGCGTCAACGAGCTTCTTGATTGTCGCAATGGCCGCATCGCGTGCCGCGATGTAGTCCTGTTCGGCAGGCGTCAGTGGCGACGTGCCCTGCCCGGCGGCGAAGCCGGACAGCGCGAACATTATCGCCAGAACGCCCGCGAGCTTTTTCATCGCCCTCTCGGTCAGCGCCGTCCCATCCACCATCCGGCGGCCAGCGACACGATGCCGGCGGCAGCGGCGACCATACCGTGCGTCTTGCGGATGCGCATGAGGCCTGCGTCATGGCCGGGGAAGAACGACGGCAGTTGGTCCGCCGGCATCAGGAAATAGACCGCGGCGACGACAATCAGCGCGAGGCCGAGCACAATGAGCAGCATTTTCATGCGTGGAGTTCCTTGAAGGACGAATCTGTTTCGGCGGTCATCCTAACAAAGCGCCATGCGGCATGTACGCGCGGGCACGCGGCATCCACGGGTTTCTTGGGACCCTACTCCACGAACACCGCCTCCACGAATCCCGCCGGGTCGATGCAGAACTCGCGCAGCGTCCGGTAATGTTCCGTGTCTTCGACGCGGATCGATTCGAGTCCGCCACGCGTGAGCTGCAGCAGCCGCGCGCCGGGATAAGCCATCAGCAGCGGCGAGTGCGTCGCCATGATCACCTGACAAATACCGGAACGCTCCATCGCGCGCAGAAGTTTCAGAAATTCGATTTGCCGTGACGGCGACAACGCCGACTCCGGTTCGTCGAAGATGAAAATGCCTTGGCGCTGGCAGCGCTCTTCGAAGAAGCGCAGGAATCCCTCGCCGTGCGAATGTGACAGAAAGTCCGGCGGCCGCTCACCGGTTGTTATCGCCGCTTCGTCGAGGTAGCGCGCCACGGTGAAAAAGCTTTCGGCGCGGAAGAACCAGCCATTGGTAATCTTCGGCAGCCAGTTTGCGCGCAGCGCCTTCGACAGCGCACCGCCCATTTTTTCCAGCGCCTGCGAATGATCGATTGGCATGTATCCCTTGCCGCCGCCGGCCTCATCGTAACCGGCGAGCGCCGCGATCCCTTCAAGAAACGTCGATTTGCCGGTGCCGTTCTCACCGACAATGATAGTGATCGCGTGATCGAACGTGAGGTCGATGCCGTCGCGCAAAAACGGCA
>DASYCM010000130.1:0-2209 GCA_036500165.1 Pseudolabrys sp. | reverse complement strand
AAGCTGTTCGCGCAGGAAGTGCCGGAAATCTATGACGGCATCGTCGAAGTGAAGGCAGTCGCCCGCGATCCGGGTTCGCGCGCCAAAATCGCCGTGATTTCACGCGATTCCAGCGTCGACCCGGTCGGCGCCTGCGTCGGTATGCGCGGCTCGCGCGTGCAGGCCGTGGTGAACGAATTGCAGGGCGAGAAGATCGACATCATTCCGTGGTCGCAGGATATCGCCACTTTCGTGGTGAACGCGCTGGCGCCGGCGGAAGTCGCCAAGGTCGTGCTCGACGAAGACAAGGAGCGTATCGAAGTCGTGGTGCCGGATCAGCAGCTTTCGCTGGCGATCGGCCGCCGCGGTCAGAACGTACGTCTTGCCTCGCAACTCACCGGTTGGGATATCGACATCCTGACCGAGCAGGAAGAATCAGAGCGCCGTCAGGCCGAGTTCGAAAACCGCACCAAGATTTTCGTCGACGCGCTCAATCTCGACGAAGTGGTCGGCCAGTTGCTCGCCTCGGAAGGCTTCGGCTCGATCGAAGAACTCGCGATGGTCGACGAAAAGGAAATCGCCGGCATCGAAGGCTTCGACGAAGAGACCGCGAAGGAATTGCAGGAGCGCGCCAAGGAATTCCTCGACAAGCAGGAAGCCGAGCTCGACGCCAAGCGCGTCGAACTGGGCGTTGCCGACGAGTTGAAGGACATCCCCGGCATGACTGCCAAGATGCTGGTCAAGCTCGGCGAGAATGGCGTGAAGACGAACGAAGATTTCGCCGGCTGCGCCACCGACGATCTCACCGGCTGGACCGAGCGCAAGGACGGCGAGACCAAGCATGAGGCGGGCTTCTTCGACGGCCTCGACGTGTCGAAGGAAGATGCCGAAGCGATGATCATGCAGGCGCGCCTCAAGGCCGGCTGGATCACCGAGGCTGAACTGGCGGCGCAAGCCGTAGCGCCCGAAGCTACCGAAGCAACCGCCGAGGTCTGATGCTGGCAAAGCTCGCGGACATTGCGCAGGACGACGAGCTCGACCGCGGGACGACCAGCGTCGCCCCGGGGACGGAGCGCACCTGCGCGCTGACCCGCGAATCCAAGCCGGTGTCCGAGATGATCCGCTTTGTGGTGGGACCGGCCGGCGAGGCCGTTCCGGACCTCAAGCGCAAACTGCCGGGCCGCGGCATATGGATCGATGCGACCCGGACGGCGATCGAGGAATCCGTCAAGCGCAACGTCTTTGCCCGTGGCTTCAAGCGCGACGTGAAGGCGGCCAAAGACCTGGCGGGGCAGACGGAGCGGCTTTTAGAAAATGCCGCCCTCGACGCCCTCGCCATCGCCGGCAAGGCGGGGCTGGTGGTCACCGGTTTCGCCAAGGTCGAGGCGACCCTCGGCCAACCCGGCGTTAAGGCTGTTATTCATGCTTCGGACGCAGCGGCGGACGGAAAGCGCAAGATCACAGGCGCTTTGCACCGCAATAAGGACGGAAAAGCCCCGGAAATAGCGATCGTCGACATTTTTACCGGGACGCAGTTGGATTTGGCATTGAACCGCCCAAATGTGGTACATGCAGCCCTGCTTGCCGGTCCCGGGAGCGAGACTTTTCTCGCTCGCGCTGCGCGCTTTGCGCGCTATCGGACCGGAAAATCGCCCGATGCAGTTAGCGCTATCGCGCCGACGGAAGGCGCACTCGATGTGAATGCGCCAATGGACGGCGCGCAAGGAACAAGTTCGTAATGAGCGAAACTAAGAATCCTGGCGAAAAGAAACTGACCCTGTCGCTGAAGCCGCGCACAGAAACGGGCGTGGTGCGCCAGAGCTTCAGCCATGGCCGCAGCAAGCAGGTCGTGGTCGAGGTCAAGAAGCGCCGCACCATCGGCGGTCAGCCCGAGGCCAAGCCCGAGCCCGCGCCGGTTGAAGCGCCGAAAAAAGTCGTTGCTGCTGCGCCCGCTCCAGCCAAGCCGGCACCAGCCCCCGAGGCACCGAAGTCTGGCGTCGTACTCCGTACGCTGACCGAGGAAGAGCGCGTCGCGCGCGCCCACGCGCTTGCCGACTCCAAGGTCCGCGAAGCCGAAGAACGCAAGATCGCCGAGGAAGAAGCCAAGCGCCGCGCCTCGCGCGAAGGAATTGAGCAGGCCGAACGCGAAGCCGCCGAAGCGCGTAAGCGCGAGGAAGATATCCGTCACAAGGCCGAGGAAGAATCCAAGCGCAAGGCCGGCGAAGTCGCC
>DASYCM010000129.1:0-3831 GCA_036500165.1 Pseudolabrys sp. | reverse complement strand
TGCCAGACCATGGCCGGCTCAGTGCCCGAAACGAGCTTGAGCGTGCGCGCCATGTCGCGCTCGCGATTGATTCCCGGAAATACGACGACGGCGGCTTTCATCGCGCCCTCTTCAAACGATCTCGACGCGGTAGTTCTCGATAACCGTGTTCGCCAGAAGCTTGTCAGCGGCCTGCTTGAGCAGCGCCTCGGCCTTGGCAGTATCGGAACCTTCGATTTCGATGTCGAAAACCTTACCCTGGCGCACGGAGGCGACACCATCGACGCCGAGCGAGCGCAACGCGCCCTCGATCGCCTTGCCTTGCGGGTCCAAAATACCGGTTTTCAGAGTGACTGTGACGCGAGCTTTCATGATTCGTAACCTAGAGACGCCGAAGCCCGGTACCAAGTCCGGGCTTCGGGTAATACACATGCGATAAAGCGGCTGCCTAGCCCTTGACCAGTACCGGGCCGGACCCCTGCGGCCGCTCGCCTTCGGCAACGATGCCGAGACGCTTGGCCACTTCGGTATAGGCCTCGACCAGCCCGCCGAGATCGCGGCGGAAACGGTCCTTGTCGAGCTTGTCGTTGGTCTTGATGTCCCACAGACGGCACGAGTCGGGTGAAATCTCGTCGGCGACGACGATTCGCATGACATCGTTTTCCCACAGGCGGCCGGTTTCCATCTTGAAATCGACCAGACGGATGCCGACGCCAAGGAACAGGCCGGACAGGAAGTCGTTGACCCTGATGGCAAGCGCCATGATGTCGTCGATTTCCTGCGGCGAAGCCCAGCCAAACGCCGTGATGTGCTCTTCGGACACCATCGGGTCGTTCAGCTTGTCGTTCTTGTAATAGAACTCGATGATCGAGCGCGGCAGTTGCGTGCCTTCGTCGATGCCGAGCCGCGTCGCCAGCGAGCCCGCGGCGACGTTACGCACGACGACTTCGAGCGGAATGATCTCGACCTCGCGAATCAACTGCTCGCGCATATTGAGACGGCGGATGAAGTGAGTCGGCACGCCGATATCGTTCAGGTGCTGGAAGACATATTCCGAGATGCGGTTGTTCAGGACGCCCTTGCCCTCGATCACTTCATGCTTTTTGGCATTGAAGGCGGTGGCATCGTCCTTGAAATGCTGAATCAAGGTACCCGGCTCGGGACCTTCATAGAGGACCTTCGCCTTGCCCTCGTATATGCGGCGGCGGCGGCTCATCGGGATGTACCGTGGTTTTTGAAAGTCCATCGTGTTTGCCGTGGCTCCTTGTAGTGACTTTGACGAGATCCGCGGCGGCGGGACCGGACATTAGTAGGCTTGCGAAGGTGTGTGCGCATGCGACGATACGTCCGGGCACTGCATGAACCTAGCTGATCGGTTTGCGCAGTACAATCGAGCTACTCCTTCGTTTCCAACTTCGCAATACGTCAGGGAAATGGTGCAGCGAGGTTGCCTTGACGCTGGCACAGCGATATGCAAGGCGCAACGGACCTATGTGCACAAGCGACCGATTAAGAACTAATCGCGCGCAGTAACAATGAGGGCGGCGGCATGACCACATTCGACAAGCGCGAAGAGGGCTTCGAAAAGAAGTTCGCGCATGACGAGGAGCTTCAGTTCAAGGCGATGGCCCGCCGCAACAAGTTGCTGGGCCTCTGGGCTGCCGAAAAGCTCGGCAAGACCGGCGCCGACGCCGAAGCATACGCCAAGGAAGTCGTGCTCGCCGATTTCGAGGAACCCGGCGATAACGACGTTTTGCGTAAAGTTGCGGCGGATCTGAAGCCCAAGGGCATCGATGAAGCCGCGATCCGCGAACAGATGGGCACCCTGCTCGCTCTCGCAATCGACCAGATCAAGAAGGCCTAAAGGTGCCGGCTTTCGACCTCGCCCGTCGCTTGCGCGCGGGCGAAACGGTCTTCTCGGCATGGTGCAATCTCGGCTCGCCGGTGGTCGCCGAGACCATCGTGCGGGAGGGCTATGTCTGCGGCGTATTCGACGCCCAACACGGCCTTTGGGATTTGACCGCGGTCGTTAGCGGCATCGTCGCCCTGCATAATGCCGGCTCGACGCCGTGCGCACGCGTTCCCCTCGGCGATTTCGCTTTCGTCTCGCGCGCGCTCGACTTCGGCGCCGAGGCCATCGTCGCGCCGATGATCAACACTGTCGCCGACGCGAAACAATTTGTGAACGCCGCCAAGTACCCGCCGCTAGGCGAGCGGAGCTGGGGTCCACAGCGCGCCATGGTGCTGCAAGGAAAAACGTCCGCCGTCGATTATCTGCGCGAGGCCAATGACGGCACGCTGACCTTCGCCATGATCGAGACCGCGACCGCGCTCGGTAATGCCGAAGCAATTGCCGCGACGCCGGGCATCGATGCCTTGTTCATCGGCCCCTATGATCTCTCGACCGCGCTCAGTGGCGGCAAGGCGCAGGACGTCACCGCGCCCGAAGTCAAGCAAGCCATCGATAAAATTTGTGCTGCGGCAAAAAAGGCAGGGAAAATTCCCGGCATCTACTGCCGCGACGCCGAGCGCGCCAAGGATATGGCCAAGCGCGGCTTCCGCTTCATCGCTGTCGGCAGCGACAACGGTTTGGTGCGGGAAAGCGCTGCGGCCCAGGTGAAAGCTCTGAGGGGCTAACGCTCTGTCCGCAGGCTTCGCTACTTGAGCGTCACCCGAAAGCCGAAGCTACCGTTTGCGGTGAAGCCCTCGTTCATAGGCTGACCGTAGTTGCGATTGACGTTCACGTTGACGGATTCGATGCGGCACTCGGACGCCAGCACTTCCTTCAACACCTCGCACTCACGGCCGGCGCTCGCATAGAGTGCCTTGCGGGCGTCCTCCTGCGCCTTCAGCGACGCTTCCGTGTTGTTCACGGCGCCCGGCACGAAGAAATTCATGTTCACCTGAATGCGGATCTCGCCCTTCTGCGCCAGATCAGCCGGCCGGTTCTGAATCGTAATCTGTTGTGCGCTACCGCTGGCACTAAGCAAAACGAGGAACGGAGCGGCGAGCAAAAATGAGCGCATGGATCGGTGCCTCCCTGTGAAGAACACCTCTCCGGTATCATCGCTACATTGCCGTTGAGTAACATGGGCGCGGATATAATCGGGCCCCGCATTTACGCTTTATTAGCCATAAATGGCCGCGCTAGTCGGTCGCCTTGGCGAGCGTATCCAGCACCGCCGCCACATCTTTCTCCACATCCGCCGCCGCAATCTCGAACACCCGGTAGCCGCGCTCGGCAAGCCACGTGCGCTTCACGGCGCGCGCCTGCGTCGCCTCCCCGGCTTCCTCCGTCGGAATAAGATCGACCACGCATTTGACCGGGAACGAGACGAAATCGCTGACATGCTGCCCGATCGGAACCTGCCGCTTGAAACCGCGGCCGGCAAAACGGCGATCGTTCACCAATCCGTGCCAGAGCAAGCGCTCGGCCTCGGTCGGATTGCGCCGCAGTAGCCGCGGCAATCCACGAAGCGGTGTGCGCTCCGACGGGGCGCGACTCGCGCCGTGCTCGGCGAGTAGATTGCGCAGTGTCTGCGCCTGCTCGCTGTCGAACGTGCCGCCGCGTGCAGGACCCTTGCGGCCTTGCGTCAGCGCCGTAACGACGCCGTGCAGGGTGCGAATGTCCTGCTTGGTCGGCGCGATGCGCTGGAAAATGTTGCGCAGGTTCACCTGCATGACGCCGCGCTTCTCCGGCGGGCGGAAGAATTCGACTTTTTCCAGTTCGCGTTCGAGATCGCCGAAAAAAGCTTCGAGCTGCTGCTTGGCGACCGGCGGCGAATGCTCGGCTGTCGCGAAAGGCATGGCGCCTTCGCCCGAGCGCTTGAACCATTCGTAGCCGACGATCAC
>DASYCM010000128.1:0-4009 GCA_036500165.1 Pseudolabrys sp. | reverse complement strand
TGCAGCAGTTTGGCGCGCCGACCGACGTTCTGATCCGCATTTCCGAACAGCCCGGCGGTGACGCCGCGCAACAGCAAACAGCGGCAAAGGTTCGTGCCGCGCTGGGATCGGATCTGGACTATCGCCGGGTCGAAGTTGTCGGCCCGCGCGTGTCCGGCGAATTGCTCTCCTACGGCGTCGTCGGCCTCGGTCTCGCGATCCTCTGTATTCTTGTTTACCTCTGGTTCCGGTTCGAGTGGCAGTTCGCGCTCGGCGCCATGATCGCCAACGTGCACGACATCGTGCTCACCATCGGTTTCATGTCGGTGACGCAGATCGACTTCGACCTGACGAGTATCGCCGCGCTGTTGACGATTTTGGGCTATTCGCTCAACGACACCGTCGTCATCTACGACCGCATCCGCGAAATGCTGCGCAAGTTCAAGAAAATGCCGATGACCGATCTGCTCAATGCTTCGGTCAACCAGACGCTGTCGCGCTCGGTCATCACCCACGTCACGGTCAGCCTCGCGCTGCTGGCGTTGCTGGTGTTCGGCGGGCAGGCAATCCACTCCTTCACCGCGACCATGATGTTCGGCGTGGTGCTGGTCGGCACCTATACGTCGGTCTTCATCGCCGCGCCGATCCTGATCTATCTCGGGGTCGGTACCGGCCGTGACACGTTGAGCAAGAGCGACAAGCCGTAAATGGCTGCCGGGCTTAACCCCGCCAGCCCGCATCTGCCGACGCCGGCGCCGATCGATGCCTACGGCAATGGCGGCTTTCGCTTCGGCGGCATGTCGCACCGCGGCTCGCTGCTGTGCCTGCCGGACGGCATCTGGGCTTGGCCCGTCAAGGACGTCAGCGAAATCACCACGACGCTGCTGCTGCCGGCCTTCGAGCGCGGCGACATGCTCGACGTTTTCCTGATCGGCGTCGGCCACGATCCGTGGCCCTTGCCGGAGCGGTTGCGGACGCGGTTCCGCGAACTCGCTATTTCCGCGGACACCATGGCGACCGGCGCCGCGGTGCGTACCTACAATATTCTTCTCGCAGAAAACCGCCGTGTTGGCGCGGCACTCATTGCCGTCGACTGATGCTAGACTGAACCATGCCGAACAACGCCGACTATTGCGCCGATCTGGTACGGCAGGCCGACCGGGACCGCTGGCTCGCGACTTTGTTTGCGCCCGCCGAGCATCGCGATGCGTTGTTCGCGCTTTATGCGTTCAACATCGAGATTGCGCGGGTGCGCGATCTGGCGCGCGAACCGATGCCGGGCGAAATTCGCCTGCAATGGTGGCGGGAGGTACTTTCGGGAGAGCGGCAAGGCGAGGGCGAAGCCAACCCGGTGTCCGCGGCCTTGCTCGGGGCGCTCAAGCGCCACGGCTTTGTCGCTGCGCCTTTGCTCGAACTGATCAATGCCCACACCTTCGATCTCTATGACGAGCCGATGGGCACGGCCGACAATCTGGAGCTTTATGGCATTCGTACCCAGGCGCCCTTGCTCGCAATGGCCGCCGGGATGCTCAATCAGGGCGCTGCGCTGCCCGAAACTTTCACGCTGGATGCCAGTATCGCCGCCGGAATAACGAAGGTGCTGATTGATCTGCCCAGGCACGCGTCGCGGCGGCAGCTTTATGTGCCGCTCGATGTATTGGAGCGTCATAAGGTGGATATTGAAGACATATTCGCCGGGCAGGCGACGTCGGCGCTGCGCGCGGCGCTCGCCGATATGCGCACCTTGGTGCGCGATCACCTTGCCAAGGCAGCCGAAACGCTGAGCTCTGCGCCGCCACAGATCCTGCCGGCTTTTCTGAGTCTCGCGGTCATCGAGCAGACGCTGCTTCTGATGGACCGAGCGGACTATGACCCGTTCCGATTCAGACCGCTTGCCCAATGGCGCAGACAATGGGCTCTCTGGCGTGCCGCGCGCAAGCCGAAGCGGCTCTTCGCGCTCTAGCGTTACTCCGCAGCCGCGGGCGTGCGCGAAATCTCGCCGATCCAGCGCGCCAGATCGTTCAGAGCCCGCTCGCTCATCGCGGTTTTCTTGGCAAGGTTCTTGGCCGAGCCTCGGCCGTGCTTTCGGCCTTCCTTGTCGTAGGTCACCGTTTCAGTGAACGGGGGGAAGAGCCCGAAGTTCACGTTCATCGGCTGGAACGACGAAGGTCCGGCATCGACGGTCTCGATGTGCCCGCCGGTGATGTGCGCGAGCAGCGCGCCATGCGCTGTCGTTGGTGGCGGCGGCGCGATGGTTTCGCCCGCGCGGTCGGCTGCGGCAAAGCGTGCGGCGAGCAACCCGACGGCGGCGGATTCGACATAGCCTTCGCAGCCGGTGATCTGGCCGGCAAAGCGCCAGCGCGGATTAGCCTTCAGTCGCAGCGTCTCGTCGAGGAGCTTCGGCGAATTGAGGAAGGTGTTACGATGCAGGCCGCCCAGCCGGGCGAATTCGGCGTTTTGCAAGCCCGGAATGGTGCGAAAGATACGGACCTGCTCGCCATGCTTCAGCTTGGTCTGAAAGCCGACCATATTGAACAACGTGCCGAGCTTGTTGTCCTGCCGCAATTGCACGACGGCGTAGGCCTTCACGTCGGGCTGGCGCGGATTGGTCAAGCCGAAAGGCTTCATCGGGCCGTGCCGCAGCGTTTCGCGGCCGCGTTCGGCCATCACTTCGATCGGCAGACAGCCGTTGAAATAGGGCGTCGAGGCTTCCCATTCCTTGAACGACGTCTTGTCGCCCGCAATGAGCGCATCGACGAAGGCATCGTACTGCTCACGCGATAACGGACAGTTGATGTAATCTGCGCCCGTGCCGCCGGGGCCAACTTTGTCGTAGCGAGACTGGAACCAGGCCTGCTCCATGTCGATGCTGTCGCGATGCACGATCGGGGCGATGGCGTCAAAGAAAGCCAGCGAGTCTTCGCCGGTCATCGAGCGCACGGTCGTGGCGAGATCGGGAGACGTGAGCGGCCCAGTCGCGATGATGACGCTATCCCATTCATCGGATGGCACGACGACCTCGCCGCGATCCAGCGTGATGAGCGGGTGGGAGCCAAGGGCGGCCGAAACAGCGGCGGAAAACGCGTCGCGGTCGACAGCCAACGCGCCCCCGGCTGGAACCTGGTGCGCGTCGGCCGAGCGCATGATGAGTGAACCCAGCCGCCGCATTTCCTCATGCAGCAGACCGACCGCGTTGTGGTCCTTGTCGTCGGACCGGAACGAGTTCGAGCACACCAGTTCGGCATAGCCGTCGGTCTTGTGCGCGGCGGTTTCCCGCATGGGGCGCATTTCATGCAGGACCACCGGCACGCCATGTTCGGCCAATTGCCAGGCAGCTTCGGAACCGGCGAGGCCGCCGCCAATGATGTGAACTGTTTTCGGGTCGCTCATGCGCGGGAACCTAGGCGCGCAGCCCGTTGGGCGCAACCGTCGTCTATTTCTTGCCGATTGGCTGTGCGGCCAACGTCTTTGCGGCCTTCCGCAGATGTTCCATGAAAAGCCGCACCACGGGACTGAGCGTCCGCCGCTTCAACGTCACCGCAGAAATCGGCGGCGATTTGAAATCGAGATCGACGGGTAATCTCTTCAAATGCCAGCGCTTGGCGTTATACCCCAACAACGATTGCGGCATGACGGAAAGGAAGCGTCCGGTTGCCAGCATTTGATTGCGCAGGAGCAACGACGACGCATTCACTGTCACCGCAGGCATCTTGAGACCGTTGGCTTTGAACTGTGCTTCAAGAAGGCTGACGATCATCGGCGCCGGCGGCAGTAGCCATTGTTCATCTACCAGCTCGGCTACTTTGATGGACCGGCGCTTTGCCCAACGGCTTGTCTCACCGGCGATGATGAAGTGCGGATCGGCCAGCAGCACCTCAACATTCAAATCGTCATTGGCAAACGTGCTTGGCATTCGCGACAGAGAGAGATCGACGGCGCGCTCTTTCAGCTCGCGATGGTCCAGTGTCGTGCTGTCGGACTGGACGACGTTGAACACGACGTGGGGGTAGCGCCGTGAAAATCCGTCGAT
>DASYCM010000127.1:0-10438 GCA_036500165.1 Pseudolabrys sp. | reverse complement strand
CGGCATTTCCGGCACCACGGGCGTGCTCACCATCGACGACACCCACCGCGACATCGTGCTCGCTGTCTCGAAGGCGCAGTCGGAGGGTTATAACCCCGACGCCACCCGCCTCGTCGATTTCATGGGGTCATACCCGCCCGGCGACATGGCGCTCGGCGAATTGCGCGGCCCGATGGCGGATGAAACGGTAAGCTGGCTCAATCGCATCGCCATGGGCCTGCCGACGCCCGCGGCAACCGTCGAGGAAGCTCATCGTAACCTGATGCTGACCAAGGCGATGGACCTCTCGGCCAAGCGCAAAGTTCCCGTCAAGCTGCCGCTCGACCCCGCCGATGTGATAGCCGCCGCCTAGAGAGCGGCTATCCAATCTTGTGCCTTTTCACACAAGACTAATCTGCCTACATTCCTGCGGTCGATACCGTTGGGATTCGAATGCGCGCCCGCCGCGATGCAGCCATCAAATTACTGAAGATCATGATGGTGGCATCGGTTGTGCTGCCGGTTGCGCTATTTTCCTATGCGGCCTGGACCTCCTATAAAAACGCCTTCAGTCACACCGACGAGCAGCTCAGCGCCGGCCTCGATATCGTTTCCGAACAGGCCAACAAGGCCTTCCAGTCCGTCGACGTCAGTTTCGCCGCCGTCCGCGCCATCGTCGGCAACATGTCGGACGACGAGATCAGGGCACAAGAACGGTCGTTGCATCTGAAGCTGAAAGAACTCGACTCGACCCTGGGCGCCATCGACGCCATCGCGCTCACCGACAAGGAAGGCCGGGCGCTGGTCTCGTCCTCTATCTACCCCGTCCCTCTCAGTCTGAAGGTTGACGATCGCGATTATTTCAGATCGCAGGTCGAAAAAGACGCAGGCACCTTCGTTGGCGAAGTTGTGAAACCCCGAGTGCGGCCCAATCCCCTGTTCGGGGTTAGTCGACGTCGTACGCAGAACGGCGAATTCGCCGGCGCGGTCGTCGTCTTCGTCGTGCCGAAGGTCTTCACCGAATTTTACCAACGGCTCGCGCAATCTCAGCCCGGTATCATTTTCGCTTTATCGCGTCGCGACGGCGCTATTCTTGCGCGCTACCCATCGCCGCCGAATAACGCCGGCCGATTCCCGCCCACCAGCGGCTTCATGCTCACCGTTACCGAGAAGCCCGAGGGCGGTTTCATCACCAGCAACAACTCGATCGACGGCACCCAACGCCGCGTCGGCTTCCGGCCGCTCGGCTATAGCGATCTTTATGTATCCGACGGACGCAACACCAACCTCATCATCTCCGAGTGGCTAAACGCCATATCAATGCACCTGATCTTCGGCATTCCAGCGACGATCATTCTGTTCGCATTGGTGCTGCTGGCCATACGGCGCACGCAGGAATTCTACGCCGAAGCCGAGCGCCGCGAACTGGCCGAGCAGTCTTTGCGGCAAGCGCAAAAAATGGAAGCGGTCGGTCAGCTCACCGGCGGCGTTGCGCACGACTTCAACAACCTGCTGACGATCATCATCGGCAATCTTGGCATCGCCAAGCGCGGCGTCGTCGAAGCCCGCGCCGAACGGGCGCTCGACAATGCATTGACCGGAGCGCAGCGCGCGGCGCAATTGACCCAGCGCCTGCTGGCCTTCTCGCGCCGCCAGCCGCTCAACCCGCAGGCTGTCGACGCCAACAAGCTGATCCACAGCATGTCCGATCTACTGACCCGCTCGCTCGGCGAAACGGTGCGGCTCGAGACCATCGGCGGCGCCGGCGTCTGGTATCTCGAGGTCGACGTGTCGGAGATGGAGACGACGCTGCTCAATCTCGCGCTCAATGCCCGCGACGCCATGCCCGAGGGCGGCAAGCTCACCATCGAGACCAGCAACGCCTACCTCGACGAACAATATTGCCGCCATCACGAGGACGTCACGCCCGGACAGTATGTGCTGATCGCCGTCACCGACAACGGCACCGGCATGTCGCGCGAAACCATCGAGAAGGCTTTCGAGCCGTTCTACACCACCAAGGAAACCGGCAAGGGCACAGGCCTGGGCTTAAGCCAGGTCTACGGCTTCATGAAGCAATCCGGCGGCCACGTGAAGATCTACAGCGAGGTGGGCGAAGGCACGACCATCAACCTCTATCTGCCGCGCCACGATAGCGCCGAAACGATCGCGCCGATCGAAGAGCCTAGCGGCTCCGACCGTGGCAATGGCGAGACAATCCTGATTGTCGAGGACGACGATGGCGTGCGCCAATATGCGTCGGAAATTCTGCGCGACCTGAACTATCAGATACTCGAAGCGCGCGACGCAGCCTCGGCGCTACGGCTGCTGGATGCCGACAAACCGTTCGACCTGCTGCTGACCGACGTCGTGCTACCCGGCAAAAACGGCCGCGAGCTGGCAACCGAGGTCGAGAAGCGCCGTCCGGGTGTCAGAATCATTTTCATGACCGGCTATTCGCGCAACGCCATCGTGCACCACGGCCGGCTAGACCGTGGCACCGAGTTGATCACCAAGCCGTTGATCGAAGGCGTACTGGCGCGCAAAATCAGGCAGGTGTTGGACGGGCCGGCACCTAAAGCACATGAATAAAAAAAGCCCGAGGGGAAATGCTGGCAATGACGGTGGCACGGATCGCTAGCTGCTTATTTGTTGCACTGTTTGGTTTCAACGTGGTGGCGGCAGCACAAGAAGCCGCGAAAGACACCGCGACGAACTATCCGAACAAACCGATCCGTATCATCGTGCCGTTCGCACCGGGCGGCGCGTCGGATTACGCGATCCGGTTGATCCAGCCCGGCCTGCAGCAGGCGCTTGGCCAACAGCTCGTCATCGAAAACCGCACCGGCGCCGCGGGCAATCTCGGCATGGAAGTCGCCTCCCGCGCCGAGCCCGATGGCTACACTTTGTTTCTCGGCAATATCGGCACGATTTCGCTCAACGTGCACTTTTTTCCCGACATGACCGTTGTGCCGGAACGCGACTTCATCCCGATATCGCTTGCCGCGGAAACACCCGGCATCGTCGTCGCGAGCCCGAAATTTCCGCCCAACTCGCTGAAGGAACTGGTCGCCTATGCCAAAGCGCATCCGGGTAAGATCAATTATGCCGCCGCCGGCATCAGCACGCTCAATACGCTGGCGATGGAGCAATTCCGGCGCAGGCAAGGCCTGAATATGACGCAGGTACCCTATAAAGGCGGCGCCGGTCCGGCCGTTGTCGATCTGCTGGCCGGCAATGTCGATGTGATGTTCGTCACGCTTTCGTCGGCGGCGGAATTCGTCAAGGCCGGAAAGCTGAAGGCCTATGCCGTGACCACACGCGAGCGCGTCGAGCTGCTCCCGGACGTGCCGACCGTTGTCGAACTTGGATTTCCGGATGACGTCAGTTCGTCCTGGCAGGGCCTATTTGCGGTCAAGGGCACGCCGCGGCCGATCGTCGCCAAACTCCACGCGGCAGTCGTGAAGGCGATGGCCGATCCAACTGTGCGTCAGCATATGGCCGCCGCCGGCATGCTGCCAACATCGAGCCCGTCGCCGGAAAATTTCAAGGAGTTCCTCGCTGATGATGCGGCGAAGTGGGCACTCGTCGTCAAACAGACCGGCACCAAGCCGGAGTAACATTGAAGGTGCTGCCGGACGCGCCCTCCCTGATCGGAAGTCGACCTCCGATCAGGGCACTTCGCAATGGCTCGGCTGAACAGCGAGCGGTTTATTTTGCCGGCGGCGCGACCGCGGCCGATTGGTTGCTGCGCTTGATGGCTTCGGCGACAAAGCCCGAGGCCTTCATCTCTTCGACGAAGGTCTTGAGGTAGGCAGCGCCGGCCAACCGGCCCTTGGGCGTGCCCATGGCCTGATTGATCTCCATGAAGTGCTCCGGCATCACGCGCATGTCCGGGTTGGTCGCGGCATAAGCCACCAGCGGCTGCTTCACGCCGGCAGCGACTTCGAGCTTGTCCTTGAGGAACATATCGATCATCGCCTTGCCGCCGCCCACGGACGCGCGGACGATGGTGGCGTTCTTGATGGTGCGCGTCAGGTAGAGGTCGTAGGCCGAACCAACACCGACCGCGATGCGGATGCCGGCCTTGTCGACATCGGCAACCGACTTGAGCGGCGAATCCTTGTGCACCATGTAGTTGCCTTCGATGACAACGTACGGCGGCGAGAATTCGATCTCCGCGGCGCGCACCGGCTCGATGGCAACGAAGGCGATGTCCCAGGCGCCGGTCTTGACCGCTTCGAACACTTTGCCGGCGGCCGGGTAAGGCACGAGCTCCACAGGCACGCCGAGCTTCTTGCCCAGTTCGCGCGCGAGATCGGGCGTGATGCCCTTCGGCTTGCCGTCATCGCCAGTCTGCGCCAGCACGCTGTTGCCGAGATTGATGGCGGCGCGGAGCTTTCCGCCGGGTGCGAGATCTTTCAGAACGTCGGGCGACATGGCATTTCCACTTTGAGCGAGAACAGGAATGGTTGCGGCCAGAAACATGGACGCAGCGGCGAGAAGCGTATGCGTGCTATTCATCTTGGCATTCCCCCAGGTTTTATTTATCGGCGGCGGCATTTTTGCCGCCGCTCGTCGCAGGCAAGGTCTAGCGCGCTCCTATCGGCTGAATCGATAGTTCAGCGGCCAGTTTATCGAGTTGCGTGATGAGTTCCGGCGGCAGCGTTAGACCGTTGGTCTTGCGGTCGGCGATGCGTTTGGCGCGCGCGTCGCCCGGCAGACGAACCGGTCCCTCACTTGGCAGCGATTTCGAATTGCGCAGGCTGCGGATATGACGGTCAACTTCCGACTTGAACACGTCGAGCTTCTGGAAGCGCGACGGATCGAGCGCCAGCACGAACTGCCCGGTGTTGGTGGGCGTCGCCGGATCGGCGTTGAAATCGATACAGTCGCGGCCGAACAAAGCGCCGTTGAGCGTGCCGGCCAAGAGGCCGAACATCAGCGCCAAACCTGCGCCCTTGTAACCGGCCATCGGCAGCAGCAGCGCGTTGCCGCTCTTCTGCGGATCGATGATGGCTTCGCCGGTTTTCGGATCGATCATCCAGTCGTCATGCAGCGGCTGGTTCAGCATCTTGTGGTTCTTGATGGTGCCGTAAGACACGATCGAGGTCGCGATGTCGAGCACCAGTGGCGGCTCTTCACCGGCGGGTATAGCCATCGCCAGCGGATTGGTGCCGAGCAAGGGCTCGGCACCGCCGGAGAGCGGCATGTGATTGGCGTTGGCCACCGCCGAGTAGATGCCGATCATGTCATGTTTGAGCATCAACGCCGCATAGACGCCGGCGGCGCCGGCATGGCCCGACATATTGCAGCCGACCCAGGCAACGCCGTTTTCCTTCGCCATCTCGATAGCCAGTTCGGCGCACTTCGACACGACGATATGACCCATGCCGTTGTCGCCCTCGACCAGAGCGGTCGCGGGCGCGGTGCGGTTGACCTTCAGCTTTGCCTTCGGATTGGTCGAGCCGAGCTTCAGGCGCTGGATGTACTGCGGCAAGCGGAAGATGCCGTGCGCGTCGGCACCGATCAGATCGGCCTCCAGCATCAGCTCGGCGATCTTGGCGGCGTCGTTATCCGGGACGCCGGCCTTCATCATTGCATCGGTGATGAAGCTGACGGCGGCGGCGGTCGGCGTGCGCGCTACTTTGGTCTGCACATTCATTTCGGCATCCCCGCCAGGAACCTCTCGAAGTTGCCTTGCAGGATGGCGGTCTTGTCCGCGTCCGAAATCCTCAAGGCGCGAACGTGCTTGACGCAATCAAGCATCGCCATGTCGTAGGGATAGTCGCTGCCGAGCATCACCTTGTCGATGCCGACGAGGCCGATCATCGCTTCAAGCGATTTGTCCGAGTGAAGAATGGTGTCGTAAATGAACCGGCCGGCGATATCCTTCGGCTGCGTCTTGATGTTGACCTTGGTTTCACCGCGGACGGCCCAGCCGTGCTCCCAGCGCGCCGCCTGATAGGGCGTGAAGCCGCCGCCATGCGCGAGCATGACCTTGAGCTTCGGATGACGATCCATCACGCCGCCGAAATAAAGGCTCGCCGCGGCGATCGTAGTGTCGAGCGGATTGCCGATCAGGTTGGCGAGATAATAGGACTTCAACCGGTCGGCGCCGGCGACGTTGTTGGGATGGACGAACATGAACGCGCCGAGTTCGGCGGCGGTCGCCCAGATCGGCTCGAACATCGGATCGTCGAGGTTCTTGCCAAGATAATTCGAGGCGAACATCGCGCCCTTGAAGCCAAGCTTGGTGATGATGCGCCGCAACTCGTCGGCCGCCTGCTTCGGCTGACCGAGCGGGATCGTGCCGATAGCCATGAAGCGGTCCGGGTGGGCGGCGACGTGCTTGGCCATCTGGTCGTTCTGGATCTGCGACACCAGCGGGCTGAGCTCATCGCCGAGGCCGTAGAGATAGGTCTGCGGGGTGGCCGACAGCACGTGGACGTCGACGCCGGTCGCATCCATGTCCTTGAGGCGGCGCGGAATGTCGTGGCCACCGGTCGGGAAGTCCTTGTAGACCACGCCGGCGACGTCGAGCGTCCAGAAGTCGTCATCCTGCTTGGTGAAACTCACCGGCGCCTTGGGGGCGGCCTTGGTGATCATAGCGGCGGTTTCGAGCGTGCAGATGTGGGTGTGGGTGTCGATCGTACGTGCGGTCATTTCGTCCCCTGAAAAGTATTTTTCACGTTTGCGCTTAGCGCATGATCTTCTCCGAAAACCGGTACCCACTTTTCGGGATCATGCGGGGCTCAGCGCTTGAGTGCCGCAGGCGTGGGACGAGCGCAAGCCCCTGTCAGGGCCGATCTGGCTTGCTATAAATGCCGTCCCGCAAAGCCCTTTTCCGACGGATTTCTCCCATGACAGCGAGCCCGGCCACCAAGGACAAACCGCGCATCGAGGACAACGCGCTGGTGCGCGGGCTGGGACATTTCGTCGACGACCCCAAGCTGCCGAACCAGGCCTATGGCGCCTTCATCCGCTCACCGCATGCCCACGCCAGGGTGCTCAAGATCGACGCCACCGAGGCTCTCAAGAGCAAAGGCGCGCTGGCCGTGCTCACCGCCGAGGACATCAAAGCCTTGGGTATCGGCAGCATTGCACGGCATCCGCCGGCCGTCGGCCGCGGCGGCGCCAAGATGGCGTTGCCGTTCCGGCCGGCACTTGCGGAAACCCCGATGCATGCCGGCGATCCGGTGGCGCTAGTGGTGGCAGAGAGCGCGCTGGCCGCGCTCGATGCGGCCGATCTCGTCGTCGTCGATTACGAGGAATTGCCGGCGGTGGTCGAGCTCGAGGCGGCAATAAAGGCGGAGACCCAGCTTTTTCCCGATGCGCCAGGCAACCTCTGCGTCGATTGGCCCGGCCCGGTTCCGAGCGAGGAGAACGAGCGCGCGGTCGACGCGATCATCAAGAATGCGCCGCATGTCGCCAAAGTGAATGTGCTGCATCAGCGCATGGTGGTGGCTTCGCTCGAAACGCGCGGCGCCACCGGCGTCTATGACAAGGCGAGCGACAGCTACACGCTGCACTGTTGTTCCCAGAGCGCCGACGCGATGCGCGCGCAGGCCGCGTCCATCATGGGCGTACCGAACGACAAGCTGCGGGTGACCACTGAAGACGTCGGCGGCGCCTTCGGCATGAAGACGACCTGTTATCCGGAATACATCGCGCTCATGGTCGCGGCGCGCAAAGTCGGCCGCCCGGTGCACTGGCAATCGACCCGTTCGGAAGCCTTCATCAGCGACGCGCAGGCGCGCGATGCCGTGACCGACGTGGAACTCGCGCTCGACGACAAGGGTAAGTTCATTGCGCTCCGCATGCGCCACCTGTGCAATCAGGGTGCCTACATCGCCAACGCCGGCGTCAACATCAACACCAATAATTTCGCGCGCTGTTTACCCGGCATGTACCGCATTCCGAAGATCGACGTCGGTGTTGCGTGCTACTTCAGCAACAAGGTGCCGATCGCGCCCTACCGCGGCGCCGGCCGGCCTGAAGCGAATTACGCGCTGGAGCGCGCGGTCGAGGAAGCCGCGCGCATCACCGGCATCGATGCGGTGAAGCTGCGCAAGAAGAACCTGATCCCGGCTTCCGCCATGCCGTTCAAGACGCCGATCCAGACTTACGATTCGGGCGACTTCCCCGGCATCGTCGACAAGGCGCTCAAGCTCGCCGACGTCGACAACTTCAAGAAGCGCAAGCGTGACTCCGCCAAGCGCAAGAAGCTGCGCGGTATCGGCGTGTCCTGCATGCTCGAACATGCCGGCGCCATGCCGACCGAGACCGCCTCCATCGGATTTCCCGGCGACGACAAACTGGTCATGGGCCTAAACGTGCAGTCGACAGGACAGAGTCATGCGACGGTGTTCGGCCGCCTGTTGGCCGGCAAGCTCGGCATCGATCCGTCGCACATCGAGCACCGTCACGGCGACACGGATCTGGGCCTCACCGGCCAGGCTTCAGTCGGCTCGCGCTCCGCGATGTGCGCCGGCAACGCCATCATCCACACCGCCGACATCGTGCTGGAAAAGGGCAAGAAGGTCGCCTCCGCTGCGCTGGAAGCATCGGAAAGCGACATCGCTTATCGCAACGGCAGCTTCGAAGTGGTCGGCACCGACCGCAAGATCTCGCTGTTCGAGACCGCCAAGCGCGCGAGCCAAATGGGCGAGAAGCTCGACAGTATCGGCAAGCTCGACACGCCGCTGACGTTCCCGAATGGCTGCCACATCGCCGAGGTCGAGATCGATCCCGACACTGGCAACTTCGACATCGTCACCTATACTGCGGTCGACGACTGCGGCACCATCCTCAGCCAGCGCGTCGTCGAGGGTCAGGTGCAGGGCTCAATCGCCAACGGTCTCGGCCAGGCCTTGATGGAAAACGCGGTTTACGATGCAAGCGGGCAGCTCGTCACCGGCTCGTTCATGGACTACGGCATGCCGCACGCCCACAACATGCCGATCGAGTTGCGTGAGGCGTCGCATGTCGTGCCGGCGACTAGCAACAAGCTCGGCGTCAAGGGCACCGGCGAGGCCGGCACCACGGCGGCGATTGCCGCGGTGATGAACGCGATCTCGAACGCGATTCCGAATGGCGCCGCCGATTACATGGAAATGCCGGCGACACCATCCAAGGTGTGGGAAGCGTGCCAGAAGGCGATGGCGGGAAAGTAACGCCGCGCGCGCAATAAAAAAGGCCGGGATCGCTCCCGGCCTTTTACATTTCAGCGTGCGAAAGATTAGCCCTGCGAGATGAACTTCGTGTTCATGTAGGCCTGCAGGCCCTCGATGCCGCCTTCGGAGCCGTAACCGCTTTCCTTGATGCCGCCGAACGGCGTTTCCGGCGTCGAGATCATGACGCTGTTGACGCCGACCATGCCGGACTGGATGGCATCGCCGATGGCCGCCGCCTGCGCACCCGACGAGGTGAAGGCGTAACCCGCGAGACCGAAGGGCAGCGAGTTGGCGCGTTGCACGACTTCATCGAAGGTCTTGAACGGCACGATCGGCGCCACTGGCCCGAACGGCTCCTCGGTCATGATCTTCGAATCATCTGGCACGTCGGTGATCACCGTCGGCTCGAAGAAGAAGCCCTGATTGCCGTGACGCGAGCCGCCGGTCTGGATCTTGCCGCCGCGCGCCTTGGCGTCGTTGACGAAGGATTCCATCGCATCGAGACGGCGCGGATTGGCGAGCGGGCCCATCGTCGTGCCCTTCTCCATGCCGTCGCCGAGCTTGAGGTTCTTGGCGTATTCGGTGAAGCGGGCGACGAACTTGTTGTAGCCCTTCTCCTGCACGTAGAAGCGCGTCGGCGAAATGCAGACTTGGCCGGCGTTGCGATACTTGAACGCCGCAATGGTGTCGGCGGCCTTTTCCGGATCGGCATCGTCGAACACCACGACCGGCGAGTGACCGCCCAATTCCATCGTCGCCTTCTTCATGCCCTTCGCCGCGAGCGCGGCGAGATGCTTGCCAACCGGGATCGAGCCGGTGAAGGAAATCTTCTTCACGATGGACGACGGAATCAGATGCTCCGACACTTCGGCCGGAACGCCGAACACGAGGTTGAGCACACCCGCCGGCAGGCCGGCATCGGCGAAGCACTTCACAAGTTCGACGCAGCCGCCGGGGGTCTCTTCCGAGGCCTTGATGATGAGCGTGCAACCGGCGGCGAGCGCGCCGGCGATCTTGCGCACGGGCGTCAGCGTCGGGAAATTCCACGGCGTGAAAGCCGCAACGACGCCAACGGGTTCTTGAGTGACAAGCTGACGGATGCCCTTCATACGGCCCGGCACGATGCGGCCATAGGAACGGCGGCCTTCCTCGGCATACCAGTCGATGATGTCGGCCGAGGTCATCACTTCGGCGCGCGATTCGACGAAAGCCTTGCCCTGCTCCTGGGTCTGCACCGCGGAAATATGATCGGCGCGCTCACGCAGCAAGTCCGCGGCCTTGCG
>DASYCM010000126.1:0-6366 GCA_036500165.1 Pseudolabrys sp. | reverse complement strand
CCGCAACGATCAGCCCCCACGCCGCCATGGTGACGGGATTCTTGAGCACGACCTGGATCGACGTCATCAGCGCCACCGCCGCACCGACATCGCGGTCGACCAGCAACGGGAACGACACCGCGCCAATGGTGAGGACCAACGTGGCGAACAGCAGACCGATGCCGTTACCGAGCGCGATCAGCATCCAGCCCTGCCGCGTTGTCAGGACATCACGCGCAAACTGCGTGAGCGAAACCGGATCGGCATAGCCGAACGTTGCGATGTAGATGGCGTTCGCCACCGCCATCCAGACGCCGAACACGATCAGCAGCAACAAGCCCAGCGCGACGATTGCGCCGATCGAGGAGGATCGCAGCACGTCGAAACTGTGCGACACCGACACCTCCTGCCCGGCCTCACGCCGGCGGCTCAATTCGTATAGCCCGAGCGCGGCGAATGGGCCGACCAGCGCGAAGCCGGTCGCCAGCGGATAGATCAGCGGCAACACCGAATAGCCAAACGCGAACCGCGCTGCCACTAGACCGATGATGGGATAGATCAGGCACAAGAAAATTGCGTGCGTCGGCATCGCGTTAAAATCGGCGAGACCTTGCCGCAGAGCGCTGGTGAGATCGTTCAGACCGATAGAGCGGACCGAAACGTGAGCGGGGCTTGTCTCGGCGCCTTGCAGAACGTGCGAATAAGCCATGCTTAGCCTCCTGAAGCTGTGCTCAGGGGCTCGTGCGCTCGACTAAAGACACCAAGGGCCGGAACGGCTCTGGGTCATGCCACGAGCCTCGGATAGGTATAGTCTAACACGAACCGGTCGCGCCGGTTCCTTAATTCCGTTGTGCGCTGCGGCGGGGCGGCGTTACGCCCACAGCCGCTCGCTTTCCATGCCCGTATAAAGGCCGGCGACGTGTTCGCCGTAGCCGTTGAATTTCAGAGTCGGCTTGCGTTCGCCGGTGCCGATGATCTCCTCGCTGGCTTGGCTCCAGCGCGGGTGCGGCACTTCCGGGTTCACGTTGGCCCAGAAGCCGTACTCCGACGCCTGCAACGCTTCCCACATACCCTTCGGCCGCTGCTCGACGAAGGAAAAGCGCACGATCGACTTCACCGACTTGAAACCATATTTCCACGGCACCGCCAGCCTTAAGGGAGCGCCGTGCTGCTTCGCCATCGGCTTGCCGTAAGCGCCGGTGGCGAGGAAGGCAAGATCGTTGGTCGCTT
The DNA here is from genome assembly GCA_036500165.1 of Pseudolabrys sp. GTDB lineage: Bacteria > Pseudomonadota > Alphaproteobacteria > Rhizobiales > Xanthobacteraceae > Pseudolabrys. Next base: position 5,157 of record DASYCM010000126.1, on the reverse strand, counting down.
CCGCCATGCTCAGGCCTTCGATGTAAGGCCAAGGATACCAGCTCTGCTTCTGGCCAAACGCCATCTTCGGATCCATGAAGGTTTCCATGCGCAGATACTTCGCCGAGCCGAGGGGCTTGGCGAAGTCCACCAGCTTGCGCACCGGGAAACCGGTCCACGCAATGGCCATGCTCCACGCCTCGACGCAGCGGTGACGATAGGCGCGCTCCTCGAGTGTCATCTTGCGGATGAGTTCGTCGATGCCGATCTCGATCGGCTTGTCCACGAGACCGTCGATCTTCACCGTCCAGGGCCGCGTGCGCAACACCTGCGCCGACGATGCGATCGTCTTTTGCGAACCGAACTCGTAGAAATTATTGTAGTTACCGTTGATCTTTTCATCAGTGATCGGCCGGTCGAGCACATAGGTTTCGTTGTTCTTGGCCGGATAGAGGTCCGCCGTCGGGTCCGGCAGATTGGCAGCGTCGCTGGCGCGCTGCGCGGCAGCAACCCCGGGCGCCATCGCAAGCACGCTCGCGGAGCCAGCCAGAAAGCTGCGGCGGTTGAAAAACAGATGCTCGGGCGTGAGATCGCGCTCTGCGATGTCCCAGCCACGGCGGCGAATAACGTTCATGCGAATCCCTCCGGATACGCCCAAGGCGTACGGCGCTGTCCGGTCACAGGCAAGTCACGATAAGTCACGAACAAGTCACGGCAGCGGCAGCCTTAAGCCGCCGCGGCGCCATTCTTTCGGGCCGCGACGATCTGGTCCGCCGTCCGCCCGGTCAGCTCGGCCATGTGATCGAACGTATAGGTGAACGAGCCGACGCCGGCGGTGGCCGAGCGCACCTCGATGATGAGGTCACCGATCTCGGCTTCCGCCATCTGCGCGCGCACGGTGTCCCATCCGTCCCAGCCCTCCCGGGTGTCGAAACCGAGGATCTGGCCGCGCCGCCCGGACAGGATGGCGTTGATCTTCGCCGTCGCGTCGTTCGGGCAGACGATCTCGACCAGATAGATCGGCTCAAGCAGCACCGGCTGGCACTGCGGCAGGCCCTCCACCACCGCCATACGGCCGGCGATGCGGAACGCCATATCGGACGAATCCACCGTGTGATACGAGCCATCAGTCAGCGCCACCGCGACATCGGCAACGGGGAAACCCAGCGGACCGTGTTTGAGCGCGTCCTGCACGCCCTCCTTGACCGCCGGAATGTAATTGCGCGGTACGACGCCACCGACAATACGGTCCTCGAACTTGAAGCCGGCCGAACGCGGCAGCGGCCTGATCTCCAGCACCACATCGCCGAACTGGCCGTGGCCGCCGGACTGCTTCTTGTGCCGGCCGCGCAGCGTGACCGGCTTGCGGATGGTCTCACGATAACCAACCGACGGCGGCTGCGACGTCACCGGCACGCCGTAACGGTCGCCAAGCCGTTCGGTGGCGACGCGTAGATGCATCTCGCCCTGCCCCCAGATCACCACCTCATGGCTTTCGGTGTTGTGATCGACGCGCAGCGAGGGATCTTCCTCGGTGAGTTTGGTGAAGGCCACGCCGAGTTTGACGTCGTCCTTGCGTTCCTTCGCGTGCACCGCCATGGCCAGCACCGGCGGATACGGAACAACCTTCACGATCGCACCGCGCGCCTGCCTTCCCGACGACAATGTGTCGCCAGTCTTCGCCCCGTCGAGCTTGCCGAACGCGACCGTGTCGCCGGTAGCGGCCTGCCCGCGCTTGGCGAAGTTCGCACCCATCGCGGTGAAGACGCCGGATATGCGGCCGACCTCGGCGCTCGGCGTCGAGAAAGTCGTGCCGTCGCCGGCATCGCCCGTCAGCAGGCGGGCCATAGACATCTTGCCGCCGTGCTGCGTGTGGAACGTCTTGAGCACCAGCGCCACCGCGTCATAGCCGTGTTTGACGCCAAGCCGCGCTGCCGTCTCCGCGATGCCTGGAGCTTCGTGCCGCAGCGCCTTGAGCAATCGCAACACACCGTTCGAGCGTGTGGCGCAGCCGAGCAACACCGGACACACGATACGGTCGCGCAATTCCTTGGCGAGATCGTCGAAGATCTTGTCGCGCGGCGGCTCGATATCCTCGAGCAACTGTTCCATCAACGCGTCGTCGTGATCAGCGAGCGTCTCCAGCATGGAGAAACGCGCTTCCTTCTCGCGATTACGGTCGTCGCCGGCGAGATCGACGATCTCGGACGCGGCATGCTCCTTGTAGACAAAGGCCCGCTCCAGCGCGAGATCGACGAAGCCCGCGACGATCTCGTTCTTCCAGATCGGAATCTGCCGCAACAGCAGCGGCACACGCGACGCCGGCTGCAACAGCTTGAGCGTCTCGCGCACGCGGCGGTCGGCTTTGTCTATCTTGTTGAGGAACAGGAAGTGCGGAATGTTCTGGTCTTCGAGCTCGCGCAAAATCAGTTGAAGCTGCGGTACCTTCTTGTCGTCGGCCTCGCAGACCACGACCGCCGCGTCGACCGCCGGCAGCACGCTGCGCATGTCGTGGATGAATTCGATGGAACCGGGACAATCGATAAACGTGTAACTTTCGCCCATGAAGGTCGTGGTGGCGAAGGTCGCCTCGACGCTCATTTTATGGTGACGCGCTTCCTTGCTGGCATCGCCGACCGAGGTGCCTGCATCCACCGAGCTCTGGCGCGCGATGGCGCCGGTGCGGGCGAGGATGGCTTCGAGAAGTGTCGTTTTACCGCTTTGAAAGGGGCCCACCAGCGCAATGCAGCGTGAGCCCCTCGATTTTATCGAGTTGGGAACAGCGCCAAGCTTTTCGTTCATCGGCAACCTCCCTTTATGGCCGGGAGATGGACCTCGTGAACCGGCCCTTGCCTGTCCATCGTCTCAGTGAATCTCGGCACTGGCAAGGGGCACGATTGGTCAATTTTGGAGGCGGCCGAGCCGCCATACTTATAACCCGTTCTACAATTCTGGTTTGAGCCTTACGATGCCGACTTGGGGGCCATATGGAATTCCCAAATCAGTTGTGGCGCGAAGTGTTTATCGTCCTCGGTTCGTCCTCAGCCGGACTCATCGGGCTGTTGTTCATCGCCGCATCGCTGCATGTCAGGGAGATCGTCAACAATCCGGTCTTCCACGCACGCGCATTCAATAATACCTGCTACCTGCTGATAATATTAGTCGAGACGCTGTTGGTTCTCATTCCGCAGCGAACATCCTTCCTCGGAGCCGGACTCGTTGCCGTTAATTGTGCCGGGCTGTGGCTTCCTCTCAGATTTATCTACATCTGTTTAAAGGACCGGGAAGGCTTTCTTCGCGGCGGCGGGTCATTATTTCTCGCGGTAACTTTCAGTGTCAGCTTTTTGCTCGGCATCGCGGGAGGGGCAGCTTTAGTCGCACATTTAGCGTGGGGCATATATCTGGTTGCCGCGTCCTGCATTATTTTGCTTGTTAGAGTCGTGCTGGCTGCCTGGTCGATCCTGGAGGGTGTCGGACAATCGGAAAGTGCGCCTAAATAAAAACAGGCCCCTCCCGATAATTTCATCAAGAAGCAGTCAGCCATAGCGCTGGACCGACAGCGGCTTCGAGCAGGCCGCGAAATAATCGTCAATCTATCGCGCGGGCACGGTCCGTTCCGGACGCGGTGCAAAATTACTTAAAACTCAAATCCATCACATTGCGCGTCATAACGCTGCTATCGATCAGATTTTGCGATTTATACCACTCGATCTGACGCTCGATGTCGGCTGCGTCGAGGCGGGCCTGCGGGTCCATGTAGAAGAGGTTCGCTTCCACGATCCCCGCGCCGTCGCTACGGCCGGGATAGACGTAACGCGCAATCGCCGCCGCGGCCGCTTTGGATTTCGCGTCGGTTATGTGCTTACCGTATTTATCGTTGCGCAACAGCGACGCAGTATACTCGGCGGCGCCCTTGCGATAGGCGCGCAGGAATTTCTCGACCGTCTCGCGCTTTGCAAACGTCTTGACCGAGGCAAACAACGCGCCGAGTTGCGGCTCATCGACTTCCGACACCCAGGCAACCAGCCTTGCCTGATTGGCGCTGAGCAACTCGCGCGCATATTGAGCCGGCAGGATCGTCGCGTCGGCTTCGCCGGTCGCGACCTGCCGCGCCATGACATCGAGCGATGAACCCGGCTTCAGGAGGACGCTGCCGAGATTGAACTTCTTGATGCGGGCGATTTGAGCGAGCTGGTAGTGAGCGGGCGAACCCAGTTCGCCGATCGCGAACGACCGGTCGGCGAGATCGGCGGGCTTCTGCAAACCCTTGGCATAGGCCGCATTCGACGCGATTAGTTCGTTGCCGTCGTAATCGCCCTTCTCGCGCACCTGCGCAGCGATCGCCTTGATTGCGCCCTTGCCGGCAAGATTGAAGGCCGCGCCGGTGAACCCGGCGACGGCGAAATCCGTCGAGCCGCCGGCGAGAGCTTCGACCACCAACTGCGGCGACGTGTAGGCCGTCATCTCGACGTCGAGGCCTTCGGCTTTGAAATAGCCGTTGGTCGCCGCGATGAACAATGCGCCGCTGGTCGCCAGCCGCTGCGTGCCCACGGTCACGCGCTCTTGAGCAAACGCCGCAGAAAGCGCGGGCGTTAATAACAAGGCAATGACGGGAATTGTCGCAATCAGGCGGCGAATCATGCCGCAAGACTAGCGAACGGCTCCCCGCTCGTCCCCGCGAAAGCGGGGACCCGGCTTCAAGCCAAAGAACTGGATTCCCGCTTACGCGGGAATGAGCGGAGCTAATTACTTGAGATTGCCGCAAAACCGCTGGATACGCCGGCAGGCGTCTTCCAGATCCTCGGTCTTGGTCGCATAGGAAATGCGGAACGCCGGGCCGAGGCCGAAGGCCGTACCCTGCACCACCGCGACGCCTTCTGCTTCCAGCAATTCAGTGACGAAGTCTTCGTCCGTCACAAGCTTCTTGCCGGTCGATGCCGTCTTGCCGATGCAGCCCGTAACCGACGGATAGACATAGAATGCGCCTTCCGGCTTCGGGCATTTCATGCCGTTGGCCTGGTTGAGCATCGACACGCAGAGGTCGCGGCGTTCCTTGAATATCTTGTTGTGCTTCGGGATGAAGTCCTGTGGACCGTTGAGCGCCTCAACCGCCGCCCACTGCGACACCGCCGTCGGGTTCGACGTCGACTGCGACTGGATCATCGCCATCGCCTTGAT
>DASYCM010000125.1:0-10529 GCA_036500165.1 Pseudolabrys sp. | reverse complement strand
CGAACCGCAAAGACCTCGTCTTCGAACGGGACGTCGATCGTCACCGGCTCGCTGGTGCGTTTGAAAAACAAAGCGCGGAATGGGATCGACATAAGCGGCCCAGAATCAGATCGGGCCGCCAGTCTGCCATAAACTCGATTTCACTGGCCGATTTTATTGGCAGTTTTAATGCGCGGCTTCGGTCTTCTTGGTCTGCGCGCGCTTGCTGCCGCCTTTACTGCCATTGTTCGACAGCACAAAGTCGGAGATGCGCGGCATGATTTCGGAACGGAAGCGCGAGCCGTTGAACACGCCGTAATGGCCGACGCCCGGCTGCAGGTAATGCACCTTCATATCGGCCGGAATGTTGGGGCAAAGTTTGTGCGTCGCTTCAGTCTGGCCAACGCCGGAGATATCGTCGTGCTCGCCTTCCACGGTCAGCAGCGCAACGCGCTTGATCAAGCCGGGGTCGATCGGGCGGCCCCGATGCGTCATCTCGCCCTTCGGCAACAGATGACGGATGAATACGGTGTCGACGGTCTGCAAATAGAACTCGGCCGACAGGTCCATCACGGCGAGATACTCGTCGTAGAATTCCTTGTGCTTGGCCGTGCTGTCGCCGTCGCCTTTCACAAGATTGAGGAACAACTCGCGGTGCGCTTCGAGATGGCGGTCGAGATTCATCGACACGAAACCCGAAAGCTGGAGAAAGCCTGGATAGACGTCGCGCATGACCCCGGCGTGCGGGAACGGCACCTTGGTGATGACAGTGCGGCGGAACCAGTCGAGACCGCGGGTCTCAGCCAGTTTGTTGACGCCATTGGGATTGACGCGCGTGTCGATCGGTCCGCCCATCAAGGTCATTGAATGCGGAACGTAAGGGTCCTTGTCGGCTTCCATCAACGCGACAGCTGCCAGCACCGGCACCGACGGCTGGCACACGGCGATCATGTGGCAATCGCCGCCGAGGAAATGCGAGATCGAAATCACGTAATCGATGTAATCGTCGAGATCGAAACGCCCTTCCGACACCGGCACCGAGCGCGCGTTGCGCCAGTCGGTGATGTAGACGTCATGATTGGGCAGGAAGGCCTCGACCGTGCCGCGCAATAGCGTGGCGTAGTGGCCGGACATTGGCGCAACGATCAGCAACTTCGGTTGCGGGCGGCGCGGCACATTGGTGAAAGCACGTTCGAAATGCAGCAGGCGGCAGAACGGCCGCTCCCACACTGTTTTGACGTGCACCGGCACGCGTTCACCGCCAACCAGCGTCGAATCGATGCGCCATTCCGGCCGGCCATAGACACGCGTAACGCGCTCGAACAATTCCGCCGCCGCGGCGACCGACCTGCCGTACTCGGTGTGCGCGAAGGGATTGGCGGGGTTCTTGAAAAACAGCTTCGTCGCGTCGGCGAAGGCGCGCGACGGATCGAGCGCGGCATGGCCCATTTCGTAGAGCCAATACATCGGCGTCGCGAGCAAACCAGCACTGTCACCGGGCAGCTTCGCTGCCCCGTCGAATTCACCAATCGGCATCGGCTTATTTTCCCGGCCTATGCTGCACCGCAGCACCCTGTCGCGTTTCGGTCATACGGTCAACTTAGCCAGAAGTTGTTGGATTCCCGTTTACAAGAACGGCTAACAAAATTTAGATAGATATTTCATATACTTATGCTGAGGATGACGTCTCGCAAGACGACTTCGGGTTCCGTTGCGGCAGCAGCAGATACCATGACCTGCGCGGTGAGCAGAAGCCGGCCCTGCGATGTGGCGCTCTGCCGCACAAAACAGGATGGCAAATTTGGTAGAGGTCGCGCCCGCGATATGGTGCGCCCATGCCGAAGAAGCCGGACACGATCGACACCCACTCCCGCCGCAGCGTGCGTCTCGACACGCTGGTGCGGCTGCGCTGGCTCGCCATCATCGGCCAGTCCACCGCGGTACTGGTGGTCGAATATGGACTGAACTTCGATTTCCCGGTCTACGCCTGTCTGGCCGTCATCGCGCTATCGGCCTGGCTCAACATCGGCCTGCGCCTGCGCTTTCACCTGACGCAGCGCCTCGAGCCGGACCGCGCGGCATGGCTGCTTGCCTTCGACATCGCCGAACTGGCGATGCTGTTGTTCCTGACCGGTGGATTGCAGAACCCGTTCTCGTTCCTGTTCCTCGGGCCCGTGCTGCTGTCGTCGACGGCGCTGCCGCCGCGCTTCACACTGATGCTCGGCGGCTTCGCTGTGGCCTGCGCGACCGTGCTGGTCTTCGTGCATTACCCGCTGCCGTGGGATCCGGAAGATCCGTTGCTGCTGCCGCCGATTTACATGATGGGTGTCTGGCTCTCGATCCTGCTCGCGATCGGATTCATCGGCGTCTACGCCTGGCAGATCACCGAGGAAGCGCGGCAACTCAGCGACGCGCTCGCAGCGACCGAACTGGTGCTGGCGCACGAGCAGCATCTGTCGCAACTCGACGGCCTCGCCGCCGCCGCGGCGCATGAACTCGGCACGCCGCTCTCGACCATTTCAGTGATTGCCAAGGAGCTGGAGAATGCGATCCCGGCAGACGCCAAGCACGGCGACGACGTGCGGCTGTTGCGCGAACAGGCGGCGCGCTGCCGCGACATCCTTGCGAAAATCACAGAGCTGTCGAGCGGCGAGCCATTCGATCGCATACCGATCACCGCACTGATCGAGGAGGTCGTGGCGCCGCACCGCAATTTCGGCGTCGACATCGACGTCTGCATGCCGGACAACCGCAACACCGAGCCGCTCGGCGCGCGCAATCCGGCGATCCTCTACGGCCTGGGCAATATCCTCGAGAACGCTGTCGATTTTGCCCGCGAGCGCGTCACCGTCGGCGCACGGTGGGACGACGACAGCATCGATGTCGTCATTAGCGACGACGGACCGGGCTTTGCGCCGGAAATCCTGACCAAAATCGGCGAACCCTATGTTACCACCCGCCGCCGCCGCCCGAACGCCAACGACGAAGAACCGACCGGCCTTGGCCTGGGCTTTTTCATCGCCAAGACGCTTTTGGAGCGCTCCGGCGCCAGTTTGTCCTTTTCCAACAGGACATTGCCGGAACACGGTGCCGTTATCCGGCTGCGCTGGCCGCGGGACGAATTCGAGCGCACATTAAGTTTCGCCGGTACTTGAGTTTCCGGCGAAGTTTAGCCATTTTTACGCTGTGTTTATATCGCGACGGGCACTGATGCCCGCGCCAACACACGGGTGAGAACGTGGATATTGCCGTCAATAGCGTCCTAGAACCGATCCCGCAGATCGACATTCCAGGCGAACGGACCGTGCTGATCGTCGAGGACGACAAGTCGTTCCTGCAGCGGCTGGCCAAGGCGCTGGAGAGCCGCGGCTTCATCGTCAACACCGCCGAGTCGGTCGCCGACGGCCTGTTGCAGGTCGAGCGCGCCGCGCCGGCTTTCGCTGTGGTCGACATGCGGCTCGGCGACGGCAACGGTCTCGACGTCATCTCCGCGCTCAAGCGCAGCCGCCCCGAAGCGCGCGGCATTATCCTCACCGGCTACGGCAACATCGCCACCGCCGTGACCGCGGTGAAGATGGGCGCCGTCGATTATCTGGCAAAGCCGGCCGACGCCGACGACGTGGTCGCGGCGTTGCTCGCGCACGACAACACCAGGATCGAGCTGCCGGAAAATCCGATGTCGGCGGACCGCGTACGCTGGGAGCATATCCAGCGCATCTACGAACTGTGCGACCGCAATGTTTCGGAAACCGCGCGCCGGCTCAACATGCACCGCCGCACCTTGCAGCGGATTTTGGCCAAAAGAGCTCCGCGTTAGCGGAGACCGTCGAATGAAAAAGCGCACGCCGCGTTGAGCGTCCGGGGGCCCACGCGTTTCCTGCTTGGCCTTGCATCGCTGCTCTTGATGACGGCAGAGGCCTTGGCATCGGCCAATGTCGATTGCTCTATCGACGATGCCAATCTCAAATTTGAAATGGAAGCAATCGCCGCCCGCGCGGGGCCGATTCAGCAGATCCATGTCGGTACGATCGAGATCAGGCCGACGGCGATGTCGCTCGCCGCACTCAGCATGACCTTCAACGCCACCAACCTGATGCAACAATGGATTTACGCCGGCGGGCTACACCTGCAGATCGAGGTCAGCGACGACAAGGTCAATCAGAGCGTCAATCTGGTGATCATCGCACGCACCGATGCGAAAATGGAAAAATATCGCGGCACCTATATCCTCAGGGTGACGCGTGATGGCAAATCGAATGAGCGCAAGGGCCGCATCAAGGAATGCGTCGCCGGTTAGGGCTCAATCAATGTCGCCGTACGGGCCCGTCGGGTCGACGAGCGACTGCAGTCGCATTGCGGCCGCACGCGCAAAGATCAGCATCATGGACTTGCGTGTAGCGGCGGCCATCTTGTGTTCGGGCGCATCGCATTTGAATTCGGCGCCGAAGGCATCGGCGGCGATCAAGCCGGTGTCGGGCGGGAAAATCTCGCACGGCACTTCGAGCGAGGTGGCAAAGAACAGCCGATCGCAATGCGCGCGGTAGTCCTGCCATTTCTGGTCAGCACGGAAATCCGCCACCGACGACTTGATCTCGACGATCCAGATCGTGCCGGCGGCATCGAGCGCCACCAGATCGGCACGGCGGCCCGAAGGCAGCGGCAATTCACTGACGACGCTAAAGCCATGCGCGTGCAGCAGCCGCGCTGTGCCCCGCGCCACCGCCAGCGCGGTTTCGGACTGGCGTCCGTCGACCGGCAGTTCGAGCGGTTTCTTGGCGGCGAAGCTCATATCACAACCTTATCTGACCGCTGACTTTAGCGCATTCACGCGCTCGGGAAACGCCCCAGCGAGCGCCGCACGATTGGCCGCGATAACGCCACGCTCGGTGATAAGCCCGGTGACAAGCCGCGCCGGCGTGACGTCGAAACCGTAATTCGCCACGGACGAGCCGTCCGGGATCACCTGCACCGTTTCAATGCGGCCGTCTTTGGTTTTGCCGGTCATGGTCGCGACTTCTTCCGGGCCACGCTGCTCGATCGGAACTTCCCGCAGGGCATCGCTGACCGTGAAGTCGATAGTCGGCGACGGCAGAGCAACGTAAAACGGCACGCCATTGTCGCGCGCCGCCAGCGCCTTCAAATACGTGCCTATCTTGTTGCAGACGTCGCCTTCCGCCGTCGTGCGGTCGGTGCCGACGATGACGAGATCGACCATACCGTGCTGCATGAGATGGCCGCCGGTATTGTCCGGAATCACGGTATGCGGCACAGCTTGATGGCCAAGCTCCCAGGCCGTGAGCGAGGCGCCCTGATTGCGCGGGCGGGTTTCGTCGGCATAGACGTGAATCGGAATGCCTTTGTCGTGCGCCTGATAGATCGGCGCCGTCGCCGTGCCCCAATCGACCGTCGCCAGCCAGCCGGCATTGCAGTGCGTGAGCACGTTGACTCGTTCACCCGGCTTTTTTGTCGCAGAGATTTCCTCGATCAACTTGAGGCCGTGACCGCCGATGGCGGAATTGACCGCGACATCCCCGTCAGCGATCTCGTTGGCGCGCTTGAGCGCGGCTTCGGCGCGCTCAGTGCGCGGGCGATTGCGCACCGCGCCCAGTATTTCGTCCAGCGCCCATTTCAGATTGATTGCCGTGGGGCGAGTGGCCGCGAGCGTGGCGCAGGCCCGCTCCAGATTTTCATCTGACGCATCGCGCAGCAGCGCCAGCCAGACGCCGTAGGCGGCAGCAGCGCCAATGAGCGGCGCGCCGCGCACCTGCATCGATTTGATGGCATGGGCGGCCTCATGCAGATTGGTCAGCCGCAGGGTCACGTAAGCGTGCGGCAGCACCGTCTGGTCGATAATGCCGACGCTTTTGCCGTCGCTTTCGGGCCAGATGGTGCGCGTGTGTTGGCCGTTCACTTTCATGGCAGGTAAAAATAGCGGCGTTTGGTTGCGGAGGAAAGCCGTTGCCGGGCAATGGCCGATACGCCACTGTCACGCGGCCTGAGAGGTTCGACATGACAATTGACTACGAAAAGGAATACGACAACCGTGCCCGCGTGCCGGAACATGTCGATATTTTCGCGCGCTGGCACAGCGACGCCGAAGCGTACCGCCAGGCGTCGCCTAAAGCCAAGCTCGGGCTGAAATACGGACCGGGCGAGCGGCAGTCCATCGACATTTTCCCGGCGAAGAACGCCACCGGGCCCAATGATGGCGCACCTTTGGCGCTGTTCATCCACGGCGGCTGGTGGCGCACGCTGCATCCGCGCGAATTCAGCCAGCTTGCCGCCGGGCCGAACGCCCACGGCGTGACAGTCGCGATGGCCGGCTACGAACTGTGCCCGGCCGTGTCGATCGCCACCATCACCGATCAGATGCGCGCGGCATGTCTGTTCCTGTGGCGCAAGTATCGCCAACGCATCATGGTGTTCGGCCATTCGGCCGGCGGGCATCTTGCCGCCTGCATGCTGGCGACCGAATGGAAAGCGTTGGACGCCAGTGCGCCGGACGATCTGGTGCCCGCGGCTTACGCCATCTCCGGCGTGTTCGATCTCACGCCGCTGACCGGGATCACGCCGAACGCCGACTTGAAACTGGATGATGCTTCGGCTCGCGCCGGTTCACCGATTTTGCGGCCCGTGCCGGCCGATCGCACGCTCGATTGCGTGGTCGGCGGCATCGAGTCATCGGAATTTTTGCGTCAGAGCCGCGACATGGCCGACAAATGGGGTGCACGCGGCGCCGCGACGCGCTACGAAGAAATTCCGGGCGCCAATCACTTCACCGTTGTCGATCCGCTGGGCGATGCGGAGAGCAAGATGACCAGACGCGTCGTGGAGTTGGCGAAGAAAGTCGCGAAAACACCGCTCTAACGATTGTCATGCCCGGGCTTGACCCGGGCATCCATGACTTAGTCACCGCAACAACAGACTTACGTAAGTCTGCCAATGACGCACTCGTTCATGGATTGCCGAGTCAAGCCCGGCAATGACAACGGAGAGAGCGTGTGCGCAGTAGCGGCTAGAAAAACGCCTGAATCCCCGTCTGGGCGCGGCCGAGGATCAGCGCGTGGATGTCGTGCGTGCCCTCGTAGGTGTTGACCGTCTCGAGGTTCGCGGCGACGCGCATCACGTGATAACCTTGCTGGATGCCGTTGCCGCCGTGCATGTCACGCGCGACCCGCGCGATGTCGAGCGCCTTGCCGCAGTTGTTGCGCTTCATCAGCGAAATCGACGGCGGCGCGGCCTTACCTTGCTCCAGCATGCGGCCAAGACGCAACGCGCCTTGCAGGCCGAGCGAGATTTCGGTCTGCATGTCGGCGAGCTTCTTCTGCACCAACTGGTTAGCGGCGAGCGGCCGGTTGAACTGCTTGCGCTCCAACGTATAGGTACGCGCGGCGTGCCAGCAGAATTCCGCCGCACCCATCGCGCCCCAGGCAATGCCGTAGCGCGCATTGTTGAGACAGCCGAACGGACCGGCGAGACCCTTGGCGTTCGGCAGCAGGTTCTCTTCCGGGATGACGCAATCTTCGAGCACCACTTCGCCGGTGATCGAGGCGCGCAGCGACAGCTTGCCTTCGATCTTCGGCGTGGAGAAACCTGGGGTAGCCCGATCGACAATGAAGCCGCGAATGACACCGTCGAGCTTGGCCCAGATCACCGCCACATCAGCGACCGGCGCGTTGGAAATCCAGGTCTTGGCGCCGTTGAGCTTGTAGCCGCCGTCGACTTTCTCCGCCTTCGTTACCATCGAGCCGGGATCGGAGCCGTGGTCCGGCTCAGTGAGCCCAAAGCAGCCGACGAATTCGCCGGTCGCGAGCTTGGGCAGATATTTGCGGCGCTGCGCTTCGGTGCCGTAGGCGTAGATCGGATACATGACGAGCGACGACTGCACCGACATCGCCGAGCGATAACCTGAATCGACGCGTTCGATTTCGCGCGAGATCAAACCGTAGGCGACATAGCCTAAGCCCGCGCCGCCGTATTCTTCAGGAATCGTCGGACCAAGCAGCCCGAGCTTGCCCATCTCGGGCAGCATATTCGGATCGTATTTTTCCTGCGCGTAAGCCTCGATGACGCGCGGCATCAAATAGTCCCGCGCAAAGCCTTTGGCAGTGTCGCGCACCATGCGCTCTTCTTCCGTGAGCTCGCTTTCGAGATCGAGCGGGTCCTCCCACGTGAACGCGGAATCTTTCAGCATCTTGGGAAGACCCTGATGCTGTTCGGCCGGCTGCGACATGGATTTCTCCTCGGAACACTGTTGGCGGGGATTATAGAGCGTGGGGTCACATAGCGCCACGTGATCCTCCCAACCCTCATGGTCGGGAGCAGTGCAGCCGCGTCTGCCTCCGGGCGCGCGCGCCTCATGCTGCAGGTTTGCGAGGCCCGCCGCCGCGGCGCTGCGCCTCCCGGCGCTCCACATTCCGGTGCGCGGCGCACCGTCCCCGCACGCTGACGAACGTCACTCGAGATGCCACTCGCAATGAACAAAGCCTGCGAAGACTATAGTCCTTGGGAATATTATCAAGATACGGCACAAATAAAAACCCCGCCGGCAACCGGCGGGGTTTCATCGAAACAATCCTGAAGCGGATCAGATCGCTTCCTTGAGTTCCTTCGTGGCGCGGAACGCGACCTTCTTTGAAGCCTTGATCTTGATGGCTTCGCCGGTGGCCGGATTGCGGCCCATGCGGGCGGCGCGCTTGCGGACCTGGAGAATGCCGAGACCCGCGATCTTGACCCGCTCGCCCTTCTTCAGGTGCTTGGTGATCAGCGTGACGAGATCTTCGAGCATCTCGGTGCCCTGCTTCTTGGTCATCTGGTGCTGGTCAGCCAGCGTGTAGGCCAAGTGTTTGGTGGTGACCGGCTTGCTGGCCTTCGGTTTAGCGGCTGCTGCTGCCATGACTTCTGCTCCCTCGAGCGCACCATGCGCCCATGAAAGCGTGAGGCTTATGAGATTCGCCCTGTGCCGCAAAGCATTTCGAGCACCGACCGCCGATTTAATCACAGAAAACAGTGCTTTTTGCGATTCGGTATACGGAAAAGTCTGTGCCCGGCTTGAAACGCCGGGCACAGAGAGCATCTTGCTTAGCTTCTTGCCCCCGACTAGCGCTGCTGCTCGAGGCCCGAGTCCATCGACGCGGGGCTGACATTGGTCTGCGTGCGCCAGGCCGGACCTTGCATATGCATGGGCGCGGGATGCGTCCGCATCTCCATCGCACTGGCAGCCCAGGTGGTCTGCGACGGATTGGTATAGGTATTGCGCTCTTCGAGTTGCTGCGATAGCGGCTCGATGGCGAAAGCAGGCGCCGCAACGGAAACAACAAGGGCGGCGGCGGCAATCAATCTAACGGTCAGTTTCATAGTCATCTCCATCATGTTTGTTGAGCGACGATGGAGATACGAAACGCATCCGCCGCCGGATGCCGCACTGCGATCACAGCCGCGTGAGACCTCTACTGCGCAGGGCGCGACACAATACAAAGAGCCCGGCCGCAAGGGCCGAGCTCTTGTCTCGTTCACGCTAATCGGACCGAGCTTCCCCAGCGCCGCTAGCCGCACGAGGTGCTGCCAGGACAACACCGAACCTGCCGGGTCGTTCCGCTAAGGAAGCGTTCACCTTAACAATCCGTGCCGGACAGGTTTTCAAGCGCGCAATACCGTCGGCTAAAATCCAATTCAAATTTTATCGAAACGTTTTCGCGGCGCTTCACCAGGCCGGGACATTCAGTTCCGCAAATGGGCCTTCGTTAGGGCGGTTCATACGGCCTCGACCGTAATCACGATCCTGCAGACGGGGATGAGAGCGGTCGTTCAAGACCGACAAACGCTCCGCTGCAGGGGCGTTGAATGTCGGTCTTGTGTAGCGCGCGGCGTGTTCGTACCGCATCTATCGGATTTATTGCTGGTGCCGTGCTCTCTCTCGGAGCCGCCGCAGCAAAGGAGAGCGTTATTCCGCTCGCGGATACCGGCATGGCCGTCACTGCGGCGCCGTTCAATCTTCCGCAGATGGACACGCCGGCCGGCGAGCCTTTCGGACTGGAAGTTTCGGCGCCGATCAAAGGCGCGCTTCAGGAAAAATGGAACGGTGTGAGGAAGGCTTTGCCGCGCGAGGCAAGCATCGTGTCGCATTGCCGGGAGAATGCCGAGACCTGCACACCGGCGGCAAAGCGCTTTATTGCCGTTGTCGAGAAGGCGGCCAGCAGAGAAGGCTGGGCGCGCATCGCGGAAGTAAACCGCACGATCAATCTCACCATCAAGGCGGTCGACGACCAGACGCAATACGGCGTGCGTGACCTGTGGGCATCGCCACTGATGACCTTCGCTTCCGGCGCCGGCGACTGCGAGGATCTGGCCATCGCCAAATATGTCGCCTTGCGCGAAATCGGCATTCGCGAACAAAGCCTGCGGTTGGTGATTGTCCGCGACCACGCAGCCAATGAATACCATGCGGTGACGGCTATCCGTCACGGCGAGCAATGGTTCATTCTGGACAACAAGAGGCTCGATATTCGCGAAGACATAAGCATCGCCGAGTTCGATCCCCTGTTCGTCAT
>DASYCM010000124.1:0-4453 GCA_036500165.1 Pseudolabrys sp. | reverse complement strand
GACGCCCGACTGCTGATCGCCGAGGCGCTAGACATCGGCCGCACCGAATTGATGGTGAACGGCGACCGTATCGTTACGCCCGACCAGGTGAAGGCGATCGACGCACTGGCGCAGCGGCGCCTGGCGCGCGAGCCGGTCGCGCGCATTCTCGGCCGCAAGGAATTCTGGAGCTTGCCGCTCGACGTCAGCGCCGCCGTGCTGGTGCCGCGGCCGGAAACGGAAACCCTCGTCGAAGCGGCGCTCGATTTCGTCGTGCGCGGCGGCCTGCGCATGGAGGCCCTTCGGATACTCGACATCGGCACCGGGTCGGGCGCGCTGATGCTAGCGCTCCTCCACGAGTTGGAGAAAGCCCACGGCACCGCCACCGACATCAGCGGCGCGGCACTCTCGGTGGCGCGCGCCAATGCCGAACGTCTCGATCTTGCATCACGCTGCACCTTTGTCGAATGCAATATCGCCGAAGGCGTGACCGGGCCATTCGATCTTATCGTCTCAAACCCACCCTATATCGTGCATGCCGAGATCGCCTCGCTCGATCCAGAGGTGCGTGATTACGACCCGGAGCTCGCGCTGGATGGCGGCGGCGACGGGCTCGACGCCTATCGCGCCATTGCCCGTGACGCCCACAGCCTGCTGGCCCCCGGTGGACGGCTCATCATCGAACTTGGCGCTGGACAGGGCCCGGCCGTCAGTGTGCTGTTTGCCGATGCAGGATTAAAAGTCACCAGCGTGCGCGACGATCTGGCTGGCATTCCGCGTGCGCTGAGCGTCACGGCAACGCCATAAAAACAGAGCAGAAACAGCCGTAAAATTTGTGCCAATGTGAGTGCCACGATCGCGCCGCATTGCGACCGGGCGAAAACCGCAGGGCTGTTTTTAGGCTAAAAAACCGCTTGGAATGTGGAACGGAAACGACTAGCTTCCGGTTACGGAATCGACCCGATGGATGCATCGTCAGAGAAACCCCGGAGCCAAGACGCTCTGTGAGGCGGCGGCGCAGGACCGATAACGAAGAGCCGAAAAATACGGCAATCGAAATCGCCATTGACGGGTTGGATGCTTCACCGGTTGGGCGCATCGCAATTTTATGTCTGACGACGGATGCGCGTGATGAGAGATTGGCAACGCCGCGACAAGTTCGTGGCTACGGGGTTGCTATCGCAATCGCAAAAAGAATCGAAAAACTATTGAACATCGCGCGGTCCAATGACGCCCATGCTGGGCGTGACCAAGTCCGGCCGCGCGTGGAATTCGTCCGGACTTGTGATTTCTGAATCGGTGGCAAACGCCACTGTAAAGCGAAGTGAAAGGTCTGCGAAAAGGCACATCATGAGAAACGGTCAAAAGCGCATGCGGGGACGTAACAACAATAATAACCACAGCAACCACAACAATAATAATAATCAGCACCGCAAAAGCCAAAACCCCCTGACGCGGGTCTACGAATCGAACGGACCTGACGTCAAAATTCGCGGCACGGCCTCGACCATCGCGGAAAAATATATCCAGCTCGCGCGCGACTCGCAGAGCTCCGGCGATCCAGTGGCGGCGGAGAATTACTACCAGCACGCCGAGCATTACTTCCGCTTGATCGCCACGGCGCAGGAACAGTTCCGGCAGCAGAATCCTTACCAGGGCAATCAGCAGAACCAGCAGCCGCAAGGCGGGCAACAACCGCAAGGTGCCGCTGACGACAACTTCGACGACGACGAAGACGGCCAGCCGTTCACCGGTCAGAACGAGCCGGGCTTTGCACCGCAGCCGCAGCAGATGGCGCAGCCGCAACCGCAGCCGTTCATTCCGCGCGATGCGCAGCCCTTCCCGCCGCGCGATCAGCATCAGCCGCGTCCGCAGCAACATCAGCAGCCGCGTCAACCTTATGCGCAACAGCCCAACCAGAACGGCAACAATGCGCCGCAGGATGTAACCGCGCTTCCGGCCTTCATCACCGGTGGTGGCCAGCCGCAGCCTGAAGCCGGCAACGGCACGCAAGGTAACGGCGGGCAAGGCGAAGGGCAGAACGGCCAGGAAGGTGGCGGCGGCCAGGACCGCTTCGGTCATCGCCGGCGCCGGCGTCACCGCCCGGGCGGAGGCTTCCAGCAGCGTCCGGATAATTTCGGCAACGCTGCGCCGCAAGGCGCCGCGCCGGGCGAAGGCGGCGACGGCCAGCCCGACTGATTGAACTGCATAAATGCAAAAAGCCCGGCTTCGCGCCGGGCTTTTTTATATGCCGGCCTTTACGTGCCGGGTGATGGCGCGAGCGCGGGCTCCAGCGCCGGGACTAATCGCCGCTTCTCGCGGCGTGCCGGAATCGCGCGATAGACCTGCTTGGTCGCCTCCACCAGATGCACGCCGTTGAACGGCGCCGACAAGGTCGCGCCGGTGCGCTCCCATGCCACCGCCGAACGCAAGAACCAGCCGCGCGGCACCGGCGGCACATAGAGCGCTTCGCTCCAGCCGGTCGGCGTGAACCAGGTCTCACGCAGCAACTGATTGATCTGCGATCGCGAATAAGGCCGGCCGTGGCCAAACGGCGTTGTGTCCATCCGGGCCCAGACGCCACGCCGGTTCGGCACCACTGCTAGCACGCGCCCACCGGCCGCCAGCACGCGCCACACTTCGCGCAACAACGTCGCCGGATCGTTGGTCATCTCAAGGCCGTGCACCAGCAGCACGCGGTCGACCGCGCCATCGGGCAGCGGCAGATCGTTTTCATCGACCAGCGCCGAGAGCGCGGGCCGCGACGTCGGCCATTTCACCACCCCCTGCCCGGCCGGCATGAAGGCCAGACAGCGCTCGGCCTCTTCGCGGAACAGCCCGAGATAGGGCGTTGCGTAGCCGATACCGAGCACACGCTGTCCGGCATTGTTGGGCCACAGATCGCGGATGCCACGACCAATAAAGCGGCGGGCCACGACGCCGAGGCGCTGGCCGTAGAAATTTCGCAGGTCCACAACATCGATCGACATGAAGCAAAACTACCATGAAAGCGGAGCTGTTCTGAATCCACTCGTCCCC
Organism: Pseudolabrys sp.; assembly: GCA_036500165.1. Taxonomy (GTDB): domain Bacteria; phylum Pseudomonadota; class Alphaproteobacteria; order Rhizobiales; family Xanthobacteraceae; genus Pseudolabrys. The sequence continues at coordinate 1,435 of DASYCM010000124.1, read as the reverse complement.
GCGCATAGCCGTCCAAAGGACGGCGTCTTTCAGAACGCCTACGAGCGGAGACCCAGAGCAGCATATACGGTGCTTGCGGCCCTGGATTCCCGCTTGCACGGGCATGAGCGGGGCATAGATGAGCGTCACGTGATACGGTTAACGCACCATTCTGAGAGGAATTACGACCATGCCAGCGCAGACCCGTCTGTTTCCGTGCCGTTCCGACAATTACGGGGTGCTGCTGCATGACCCGGAGACCGGCGCCACCGCAGCCATCGACGCGCCGGAGGCTGCGCCTATCGAGGCCGCGCTCGAGGCCACCGGTTGGAAGCTGACCGACATTCTCGTCACCCACCATCACGCCGACCACACCGACGGCATCATGGCGCTCAAGGACAAATACAAGTGCCGCGTAGTCGCGCCGGCCGCCGAAGCCGCCAAGATTCCCGGCGTCGATGAGACCGTGCGTGAGGGCGACAAGGTCACCGTCGGCAAGCTCATCGCCAATGTCATCGAGACGCCCGGCCACACCAACGGCCACATTACGTTCTGGTTTCACGCCGACAAGCTCGCCTTTGCCGGCGATACTCTGTTCGCCATCGGCTGCGGCCGCGTCATTGAGGGCACGATGCCGATGATGTGGAAGTCGCTGCTGAAGCTGCGCGACCTGCCCGACGATACACAGGTTTACTGCGGACACGAGTACACCGCCGCCAACATCAAATTCGCCAAGACCATCGAGCCCAACAACAAGGCGCTGCTGGCGCGCGAGGCGCAGGCCACACAACAACTGGCGAAGGGCGAGCCAACCATTCCCGTCACAATCGGCGACGAGAAGAAGGCAAATGTGTTCCTGCGCGCGGACGTGCCGGAAGTGGCGGCGAGCCTTGGCATGGCGGGAAAACCGGCGACCGATGTGTTTGCGGAAATCCGCGAACGGAAGAACAAGTTCTAGAAATGCCCACCGCCGCGGAGATGATCGAAAAGCTGGGCCTCAAGCCTCATCCGGAGGGCGGGCACTATCGCGAGACATTTCGCGACACGCACGCGCCGGGCGGCCGGGCCGCATCGACCGCGATCCTGTTCCTGCTGGCGCGCGGCGAGCGTTCGCACTGGCATCGCGTCGATGCGGTCGAGATCTGGCACTACCATGCCGGCGCACCGCTGAAACTATCGGTCGTCGATGGCGCCACCGAAGAGATTATCCGGCTCGGCAACGACATTCACGGCGGCGAAACTCCGCAGGTCATCGTGCCGATGCGCGCCTGGCAGGCAGCCGAAAGCCTGGGCGACTGGACCCTCGTCGGGTGCACGGTCGCGCCAGGCTTTACGTTTGAAGGCTTCGAAATGGCGCCGGCGGGTTGGTCACCCGCCAAAAAAGCCTAAAGAAGGGCTAGAGGCGCTTCTTCTTGCTGGCGCCGGCCGGGCGCGCATCGAGCCGCTTCTTGAGATC
>DASYCM010000123.1:0-16986 GCA_036500165.1 Pseudolabrys sp. | reverse complement strand
GCCTGTCAGGGCATGCGGCCGAGTTGGCCGGGGCTCGCCGGTGGAACGTCGTGGCGTCTGTAACTGACGCAGCGAACGGAGGGTCGACCACCGAGACCAATGCGGAGCAAACCTCAAACATCGCGCGCGGGACGCCGGAGAACTTGGCGGACTTGCGGCACTATCAGACTTCGACAAGCCTCGATGTCGCGAGGCGTCGAGGTCCGTGGGTCCGATCAGGACCCGGCGTTCCGCGCGCCCTCGTACTTTGAGGCCGCGCCCGATCAGGAGACGGCCTGCCCGGGGCCGCAAAGAACAGGGGCGATGACGCGCGCTTAAGCCGCTTCGACCACGCGGCGCAGCGAAGTCCGCAAGCCGGCGGCGGCATCGGCGCCGTACTTCGTCTCGAATTCCACCTGCGCCTTGTGCCAATGCACGACGGCGGCCTTCAGCCGTGTTTCGCCGGCGGTGGTGAGACTGACGCTGCGGGTGCGCCCATCGGGACCGGCGCCCACCTTCACAAGCCTGTCGCGCTCCAGCGGCCGCAGCGCACGGCCAAGCGCGGTGCGCTCGATCACCATGATCTCGGCGAGCTTGCCGATCGGCATCGGGCCCAGCCGCCCGAGCTTCGAGAGAATCGAAAATTGCGAGCCACGTAGATCCACCTGTGCCATGTGCCGGTCGTAGATATGGCTCAGATGCCGGGCCGCCTGGCGCAGCGCCAGGCAGTGACACAGGCTCTGATCCAGAGGGCTCAAATCCAGCTCAGTAGCGTTACCGTTGCCCGCTTTTTCCGCCGTTTTTGGCATTTCGTCCCTAAGTCAGTTCTTGAGCCTTATTCCGCCCGCGCATTGCTGCCCGGCAGGGCCGCGTGGCTTTCTGCTCACCAAGTCACTTGCTAATAGGTGCATATGCCCGTATCAAAGTCAAGTGAAAGGTGCATATGCACCTTTAGGAGAGGCTAAGCCATGGACCCGCGAACCAAGATGCTGCTGGAAGCGCCGGTGACGCGCACTATCGTCAGACTGGCGCTACCCAACGTGGCGGTGATGGTGGTGCAGGCCTCCATCGGTCTGATCGAAACTTATTTCGTCGCCAAGCTCGGGCTCGATGCCCTGGCGGGCATGGCGCTGGTGTTTCCGCTGTTCATGCTGCTGCAAATGGTGTCGGCCGGCGCAATGGGCGGCGGCATCCTGTCGGCGGTGGCGCGCGCTTTGGGCGCGGGTAATAACGAACGCGCCAACGAACTGGTGTGGTCGTCCATCGCCATCACTATTCTGCTCGGCGCCCTGACGACGGCGGGCGCGTTGCTGTTCGGACCCAAGCTGTATGCCGCGATGGGCGGCACAGGTGGCTCTCTCGCGGCGGCGATGACCTATTCGGGCATCGTCTTCGCCGGCGCCGTACCGCTGTGGCTATTCAACTCTTTCGCCGCGGTCATTCGTGGCACCGGCAACATGTTTTTCCCGGCGGCGGTGACGACCGTCGGCGCGCTCGTGCTGCTGCCGCTGTCGCCGCTGCTGATCTTCGGCCTCGGCCCGTTTCCGCAACTCGGCATCGCCGGCGGCGCGGTGGCGGTCCTGGCCTATTACGTCATCGGCTGTGCGGTGTTCGTCTTCTATATCTGGTCAAGCCGCAGCGTGCTGACGCCCTCGAAGCTGCCGCCGCGCCTCAGTTGGTCGCCGATGCGCGACATTCTCCGCATCGGCGCGGTGTCGTCGATCGTCAGCCTCTCGACCAATGTCAGCATTGCGACGGCGACGGGGCTTGCGGGCGTTGTCGGTCCTGCTGCTGTTGCGGGTTACGGCACCGGCGCGCGGCTGGAATATCTGCTGGTGCCTCTGGTCTTCGGTCTCGGCGCGCCGGTCGCGGCCATGGTCGGCACCAGCATCGGCGCCGGCAACAGACTGCGCGCGCTACGCGTCGCCTGGACCGGCGCAGCAATTGCCTTCGGCATCACGGAAATCATCGGCCTTGCCGCCGCGGCGTTTCCGACCGTGTGGCTGTCGCCGTTCGGCAGCGATCCGGCAATGTTAGAGACCGGCACGCTCTATTTGCGCACCGTCGGGCCTGTGTATGGCTTCTTCGGCGGCGGGCTGTTGCTGTATTTTGCGTCGCAAGGCGCCGGCCGGGTCGGCTGGGCCATGGTGGTGGCGGTGCTGCGCGTCATCATCGCCGCGGGTGGCGGCTGGCTTGCGGTCCGATATTTCGGCGGCAGCATGCCGTTGTTTACCGCGCTCGCCGCCGCGCTGTTCGTCTATGGCATCCTCAACGCGATTGCGGTTGCCAGCGGCTCCTGGTTTGTCAAAGAGAAACCGGCGCCGAAGGCGCCGGTGTTAGTGCCGCAGCCGACGTGAAGAAGGTTACGCAACCTTCTTGCCCCACAGCCGCGCCGAAGCGATGTCGGCGCCTTCGCGGATGGCACGGAGCTTGAGCCAGACAGCAGGTTCAATGACCCATTCGCGGTTGGTGAAGGTACCGAAGCCGCAGTCAGTCGAGGCAATGACGCGCTCGCGGTCGCCAACGACGCTGACCGCTTCCTCGATGCGGCGCGCGACGACTTCCGGATGCTCGACAAAATTGCTGGTGGTTTCGACGACGCCAGGCACCAGCAGCATGTCCTTCGGCAGTGGATGTTTCTTCAGCGCGCCGTATTCATGCGCGTGGCGCGGATTGGAGAACTCGATCGACAGCGCGCCGACCTTGGCCTGATAGATCGCGGGTAAAATGGTGCCGAGCGGCACGTCGTGAATGTGCGGGCCTTCCCAGTTGCCGTAACAGACATGCAGGCGCACGCGGTCGCGCGGGATGCCTTCGATACCGGCATTGATCGCCGCGACATGCGCTTCGACGCGCTTGACGAAGGCTGCGTCATCGAGATCGCGGTACATCATGGTGCGGTCCATGGCGAGATCGGGCGCGTCGATCTGCAAAATCAGTCCGGCCTTGTGAATCGCCAGATATTCGTTGCGCATCTCACGCGCGATGGCCGCCAGGTAGGCATCGTGCGAATCGTAAAACGCATTGAGCATCGTTGTCGAGACGATGCCGGGCGACGGCGCGGTCATGAACTGCTCGGCGAATTTGCTGCCGGCGATACGCTTGAAACGCGCCAGTTCGTTTTCGATCGGCTTGATGTCGAGGTACTTCAGTTCGGCCTGTGCTTCCGGCGCGTTCTGCTGTTTGCTGGTATGCGGAAAGCGCCGCAGCAGGCTCGCGACCAGTTCGGGAAACTCCTCGAACTCCTTGCCGCGCCGCCGCTTCGAGATGCCGCCGAAGCCGCTCATGCGTTGCGGTACGTAGGTCTGGAAGCCGACGCGCTGCTGTTCGCCGTCATTGCCGATGTCGATGCCGGCCGAGGCCTGTTTTTCGACGACATGGGTGACCGCATTGTCCAGTTCGGACGCCATTTCCTTGGCGTCGAAGGTCTCACCCGCTTCCTGGCGTACCAGCAGATCCGACAGTTTGTCGTTACGCGGCAATGAGCCGACATGGGTGGTCAGAATGCGATCCCGGCTGAAAATCATGAGGCGGATACTCCTTAGAATGTGCTTCGCCGGGTGGGCCCGGCTGACGGTTTGGAATTATGCTTCGGTAGCCAGCACATCCCTTGCGGGGCATAATACGCCCCGTTCTGGGAGGAACAACAATGGCCATCGCCAGCGCGCGCGCGGCTGAACCGGGCGCGGGAGAAACCATGGGCCGGAGCCCATCCTCGAGCGTTCCGCGCGATTACAATTTCGCCGCCGACGTTCTGCAAAGCAATATCGAGGCCGGCCGTGCCAATAAGGCCGCCTTCATTGATGCGAAGGGCACGACGACCTACGGCCAGCTGGCCGACCGCGTCGCGCGCTTCGGCGCCGGTCTGCGCGGCCTCGGCATCAAGCGCGAGGAACGCGTGCTGTTGGCGCTCACCGATACCATCGACTGGCCGACAGCGTTTCTTGGTTGTCTGAAGAGCGGCATTGTCGCGGTGCCGGTCAACACGCTGCTGACTGAAGACGACTACCGTTTCATGCTGGCCGACAGCCGCGCAAAGTGCCTGGTCGTGTCGGAAACGCTGTTTCCGAGATTTGAAAAGATCATCAAGGAAAGCCTGGATCTCGATCACGTCATCGTCTCGGGCACCAATCCGAACGGTTATCGCCTGTTCGATGACATCATCGGTTCGGACGAGCCGGAGAAGTACACGGCGCCGACGACAGCGGACGACATGGCGTTCTGGCTCTACACCTCGGGCTCGACCGGCAAGCCGAAAGGTGCGGTACACTGCCACGCCAGCCTCAAGCTCACCGCCGATCTCTACGGCACGCCGGTTGCTGGGCTAAAAGAGAGCGACGTCGTTCATTCGGTGGCGAAATTGTTTTTCGCCTACGGCCTCGGCAACGCCATGACGTTTCCGATGTCGGTCGGCGCCACCATCCTGCTCAACGGCGAGCGGCCGACGCCGGACGGTGTGGCTGATTTGCTGCGCAAGCATCCCGTCACGGTGTTCTTTGGCGTGCCGACCTTTTACGCCGCGTTCCTCAACAGCCCGAACGCGCCGAAAAAGGACGAAGTGAAATTGCGCCGCTGCCAGTCGGCCGGCGAAGCCTTGCCGGAAGAGGTCGCTAAGAACTTCTTCAGCCGCTACGGCGTCGAAATCTCCGATGGCCTCGGCACTACCGAGATGCTGCACATCTTCCTCACAAACCGGCCCGGCGAGAACAAGTACGGCACGACGGGCAAGGGCGTGCCCGGTTACGATATCCAGTTGCGCGGCGAGGATGGTCTGCCGGTCAAGCAAGGCGAGATCGGTGAACTCTATGTGCGTGGGCCGACGGCTGCGCTGATGTACTGGAACAATCGCGAGAAATCGCGCGATACGTTCCGCGGTGAGTGGACCCGCTGCGGCGACAAATACATCGAGGACGCCGAAGGCTATTACGTCTGCTGCGGTCGCGCCGACGACATGCTGAAAGTGTCGGGCATGTATGTCTCACCGTTCGAGGTCGAGGCGGCGCTGGCGTCGCATCCGGACGTGCTGGAGGCGGCGGTGGTCGGCTGGAACGACGAACAGAAGCTGGTGAAGCCGAAAGCCTTCGTCGTGCTCAAATCGGCGGACAACGCGAGCGACGTCTTGTTGAAGTCGCTACAAGAACACTGCAAGCAGAAGCTCGCGCCGTTCAAGTATCCGCGCTGGATCGAATTCCGAACCGAGTTGCCGAAAACGGCGACCGGGAAGATCCAGCGGTTCAAGTTGAGGGCTGAACAGTAAAGCATGGCACTGGACGACTCCGGCTTCCTCACCATCGGCGATCAGCGGCTGGAATACCGCATGATCGGTCTGCGGCCGGATCAGGCGCCGACCATCGTCATGCTGCATGAGGGCCTTGGCTGCATCGGCCTGTGGGGCGATTTTCCAGACAAAGTGCAGCAGGCCACAGGCTGCGGCGTCTTCGTCTATTCGCGCGCCGGCTACGGACAATCATCACCGGTAAAGCTGCCGCGTCGGCTCACCTATATGCATGACGAGGCGCGCGACGTATTGCCGGAGTTACTGGACGCCATCGGTTTTCGCAGTGGCTTTCTGTTTGGCCACAGCGATGGCGCGTCAATCGCGGCGATCTATGCCGGCACGCATCAGGATCATCGCGTTGCCGGATTGATCCTGACGGCGCCGCATTTCTTTACCGAGGACATGGGCATTGCCGCCATCCTCGAAGCCAAGAAGGCCTACGAGACGACCGACCTGCGCACCAAACTTGCTCGCTGGCACGCCGATCCTGACAACGCTTTCAAGGGCTGGAACGGCGCCTGGCTCGATCCCGATTTCCGCAAATGGGATATCACCGAGCAGCTTGCCTATATCCGCGTGCCGATCTTGATCGTGCAGGGCGGGGACGATCAATACGGTACGGTGCGGCAGATCGAGGTCGCACAGGAGGAGTGCTACTGCCCTATCGAAGTCACCTTGTTGCCGGGCGCGAAGCATTCGCCGCAGCGCGAAGCGCCCGAAGCAGCGCTGAAAGCGGTCGCTGAGTTCGTTGAGCGCGTCCGCCAAAATGAAATGGCCGGCACAAGGCCGGCCATCGCATCGTCTCGATAAGTAGAGAAGCTTATTCCGCCGCTTGCTTGGCCGCGGAGCCGAGCTGCGAGGCGAGGTAGTCGATCGCCGCCTGCACGCCGCCCTTCTTGATCGGCACGTTGGCGAGCTGCAGCGCCATTTCGGTGATGCCGAGCGCGCCGATCAGCGTGCCGTCGTTGATGTCGCCGAGGTGGCCGATACGGAAGTACTTGCCCGCATAGGCGCCGAAGCTCGCGCCATAAGAGATGTTGAAGTTTTCCAACGCCAACGCGCGGAACGCATCGGCGTCATGGCCTTCCGGCAGCAGGATCGCCGTGATGGTCGGCGAGTACTGGTTGGCGTTCTTGTTGAGGTTCTCGAGGCCCCAGGTCTTCACGGCGCGGCGGGTCGCTTCGGCCAGCCGGTCGTGGCGGGCGAACACGTTGTCGAGGCCTTCCTCATGCAGCATCTCGATGCCGACGTTGAGGCCGTGCAGCATCTGCGTGCCGGGCGTGTAGGGGAAGAAGCCGGCCTTGTTCATGGTCAGCATCTCGTCCCAGGCGAAGAACGACTTCGGCAGCTTCGAGGTCTTGTTGGCCGCGATGGCCTTGTCGCTGATGGCGTTGAACGACATGCCGGGCGGCATCATCAGGCCCTTCTGCGCGCCGCCGACCGAAACGTCGACGCCCCATTCATCGTGGCGATAGTCGGCCGAGGCGAGCGACGAAATGGTGTCGACCATGAGCAGTGCCGGATGGCCGGCGGCGTCGATTGCCTTGCGCACTTCCGCGATCGGCGCCAGCGCACCGGTCGAGGTTTCGTTGTGGAGTACACAGACGGCCTTGATCTCTTTGTTCTTGTCTTCGCGCAGCTTGGCTTCGATCGCCTTCGGATCGGTGCCCATACGCCAGTCCGAAGTAATGAACTCCGGCTTGAGGCCGAGTTTTTCCGCCATCTTCTTCCATAGCGTGGCGAACTGACCGGTCTCGGTCATCAACACCTTGTCGCCGGGCGACAAAGTGTTGGCGAGGGCGGCTTCCCACGCGCCTGTGCCAGTCGCGGTGTAGATGATTACCGGGTTGGTGGTCTTGAAGATGGTCTTGATTCCTTCGAGCGCCTTCTTGGCGATCTTGGAAAACTCAGGGCCGCGGTGATCGATCACCGGCGTATCCATCGCGCGCAAGACGCGATCCGGCACCGGGGTCGGCCCAGGAATCTGAAGGAAATGACGCCCGACCGGACGCGAGGAATTCTTCGCCATAGCTTTCGCTCCTAAAAAGGCGGCTTTTGATGATTGGCGTGACTCTGCCGCCCCGCGCGGTCCCGGCCAGGGAGCGGCGCTTGTGGCGTTGAACTATGAATGTAACATTGCGGTCAAGCGGTTTTCCGCACACACCGAATAAGCCTTTCATGCATATGGCACTTTAGGCGCGACAAGGACCGATATTGTGACTGTGGTAATGCCCGGATTGGAGCGCCGGCTGAAGGCAGAATTGAGCGGGGACGTGCGTTTCGACCGCTTTACGCGGGGCCGTTATTCGACCGACGCCTCCCACTACCAGATCACGCCCGTGGGCGTGGTCGCCCCCCGGACGATAGAAGAAGCCGAACGGGCGATAGGAATTGCCAGGGCAGAGAAGGTTACCGTGCTGGCGCGGGGCGGCGGCACCTCCCAGTGCGGACAGGCCATCGGCGAGTCGCTGGTCGTCGACTGCTCGAAGTACCTCAACCGTATTGTGGACCTCGACGTGAAGGGCCGCACCTGCTCCGTCGAGCCTGGCATCGTGCTCGACGACCTCAACCGCCAGCTCAAAGCGCACGGCCTGTGGTTTCCGGTCGACATCTCCACCTCGTCGCGCGCAACCATCGGCGGCATGGCCGGCAACAATTCGTGCGGCGGCCGTTCGCTGAAGTACGGCACGATGCGCGACAATGTGATCTCGATTGACGCGCTTCTCGCCGACGGCACGCTGGCGCAATTCGGCCCGATGGGCGGGCACATCACCGATGTCGCGCCGGTGCTGCGGCCGCTGGCGCAGGATCTATTGGCCATAGGCAAGCGCGAAGCCGACGAAATCGCCGCGCGGTTTCCGAAAGTGCAGCGCCGCGTCGGTGGATACAATCTCGACTCGCTGGTGCCGGGGAGGAATGACATCAACCTCGCCCACATTCTGGTGGGTGGCGAGGGGACGCTCGCCTTCTCGACCCGGGTCGAACTGAAGCTGTCGCCGCTGCTGGGCCGCCGCGCGGTCGGCGCTGTGCACTTCGGCAGTTTCTATGAGGCGATGAACAGCGCGCAGCATCTGGTGCGGCTCGGCCCTATCGCGGTCGAGCTCGTCGACAACACCATGATCGAGCTCGCCAGCGAGATCGACATCTTCCGTCCGACACTGGAGAAATTCGTGCGTGGCACGCCGGCGGCGGTCCTGCTGGTCGAATTCGGCGAAGACGATCACGAGGAAAACCTGCGTCGTTTGCGCCAGCTCAAGGAGCTGGTCGGCGATCTTGGATTCAGTTGGGACAAGAGCGGCGATCACTGGGGCGGCGTTGTCGAAGTCCTTAATCCCGAACTTCAGGCCGCGATCACCGAGGTGCGCACCTCAGGCCTGAATATCATGATGTCGATGAAGGAATCGCGGAAGCCGGTGTCCTTCGTCGAGGATTGCGCGGTGCCGCTCGAGCATCTGGCCGCCTATACCTCGCGTCTGACGTCGATCTTCGAAAAGAACGGCACGCGCGGCACCTGGTACGCGCACGCCGGCTCAGGCTGTCTGCACGTGCGGCCCGTTCTGAACCTGCGGCTGGAAAAAGACGTGCATGCCATGCGCGCGATCGCCGAAGAGGCCTTTGCCATGGTGCGCGAATACAAGGGTTCGCATTCCGGCGAGCACGGCGACGGACTGGTGCGTTCCGAATTCAACGAGCCGATGTTCGGCTCGCGTCTGGCGCGCGCTTTCGAGGATGTGAAGGACCGCTTCGATCCGAACGGCTTGTACAATCCGGGCAAAGTGGTGCGGCCGTCGAAGTTCGATGACCGCAGTCTGTTCCGCTATAAGCCCGGCTATCGCGGCGAGGAGATCAAGACGCATCTCGACTGGTCGGCGTTCCCCGGTTCGGCTGGCGGTTTCCAGGGCGCCATCGAGATGTGCAACAACAATGGCGCCTGCCGCAAGCTCGCCGGCGGCGCCATGTGCCCGAGCTACCGTGTTACGCGCGACGAGCGCGACGTCACGCGCGGCCGCGCCAATTCGCTGCGGCTGGCGCTCAGCGGCCAGCTAGGCCCTGACGCATTGGCGTCCGACGAGATGGCCGAAACGCTGAGCCTTTGCGTCTCGTGCAAGGCCTGCAAACGCGAATGCCCGACCGGCGTCGACATGGCGCGCATGAAGATCGAGGTGTCTGCCGCGCGCGCTGCCAAACACGGCCTCACGCTGCATGACCGGCTGGTCGGCTGGCTGCCGCGCTTCGCGCCGATCGCGGCAAGCTTTCCGTCACTATTCAACAGCCGCGACACCAGCCCGTGGCTGCGCCGGATGTCGGAGAAGTTCGCCGGCTTTGCCGCGCGCCGGAGCTTGCCGAAATGGCGCCGCGATATCTATCAGGACCGCTCCGACTGGACTTACGCCAAGACGGACGCTCCGGTGCGCGAGGTCGTGCTGTTTGCCGACACCTTCAACCGTTATTTCGAGCGAGAGAATCTCGAGGCTGCGATGAAGGTGCTGATGGCGGGCGGCTATCGCGTTCATGCTGTGCAGCCGCGCGACGGCTATCCACGCCCGCTGTGCTGTGGCCGCACGTTCCTGTCGGTTGGCGCGGTGGATCAGGCGAAGGCCGAAATGCAACGCACGCTCGATGCGCTGGCGCCTTACGTGCTGCGCGGTGTGCCGGTGATCGGGCTGGAGCCGAGCTGTCTGTTCTCGTTCCGCGACGAGTTGCCGGGGCTGCTGAAGGGTCCCGCGGTCGATGCACTGGCCGCGAATGCGATGTTGCTGGAGGAATTCATCACGCGCGAGCAGCAGGCCGGGCGCTTGAGTCTGCCGCTTGGCGCGCTGCCGAAGAAGGCGCTGCTGCACGGTCATTGCCACCAGAAAGCATTCGACGCCATGGGCGCAGTGCAAGGCGCGCTGAAGCTCATTCCGGAGCTTGCCGTCGAGACGGTGGAATCAAGCTGTTGCGGCATGGCCGGGTCGTTCGGCTATGACGCCGCGACCATCGACGTCTCGCTCAAGATGGGTGAACTCTCTTTGCTGCCGGCCGTGCGCAAGAGTGCGGACGACACGCTGATCGTCGCTGACGGCACCTCGTGCCGCCACCAGATTCACGACGGCACCGACCGTGCGCCACTGCATGTGGCCCGCGTGATGGCGATGAGCGTCGACGCTGCGGGTTAGGTTATTCCGCCGGGTGTTCCACAGCGCGCGCCGGTGCCGTGTGGCGCACCGTGGGCATGAAAATCCGCGCGAAGATCGGGATAACCAAGAGGCTACAGATCGGCGACAGCAGCATGCCGCCGACGATGACGCAGGCCAGCGGCTGTTGCACCTGCGAGCCGATACCGGTCGACATCGCGGCCGGCACGAGGCCGATACAGGCAGAGAAGCCGGTCATGAAAATCTGCCGCATGCGCGTTTGAGCTGCGCCGACGATCGATTCTTCGCTACTGAGGCCTTCTTCCATGCTGCGGCGGATGTAGGAGACGAGCAGAATGCCGTCCATCGCCGACACGCCGAATAGCGAGATGAAGCCGACTGCGGCCGAGACGCTGGCGTTCAGGCCCGCAACGTAGAGCCCGAGAATGCCGCCGGCGACCGCAAAGGGAATGCCGGCCAGTGCCAGCAGGCTGTCGCGTATCGAATTGAACAGGCTGTACAGCAGCATCATGATCAGCAAGAGGCTGAGCGGCACGATGATCGCAAGCCGCTTCTTGGCCTCGACCAGGGCGCCGAATTCGCCGGACCATTCCAGCCGGTAGCCGGTTTGCAGCTTCACGTTCTTGGCGATGCGTTCCTGCGCTTCTGCGACAGTTGAGCCGAGGTCGCGGCCGCGCACGCTGTATTTGATCGGGATGAAGCGCTCTGTGTTTTGCCGGTAAATATAGGCCGCGCCCGTTTCCAGTCGCACCGAGGCGACGTCGCCGAGCGCGATATAGCTGGTCGGCGCTTTTGGATCTGAATTCGGCAGTGCGACCGGCACGGCACGGATGGCGTCGATGTTGTCGCGATATTGCGGTGCGAGTCGGACGGACAGCGGGAAGTTCTTCTCGCCTTCGTAGATGCGCGTTACTTCCTGGCCGCCAATGGCGGCCTGCACGACGGTGTTCATGTCGCTGACAGTGATGCCGTAGCGCGCCGCCTTGGCGCGGTCGACCTGGATCAGTAGGTTCGGCTGGCCGAGCAGGCTGAAGGCGCCGGGGTCCTGGACGCCGGGTACTTTCGCCAACTCGTCCTTGACCAGCTTGGAGAGGCGTTCGAGCTCGGCGAGATCGGGCCCGAAGATCTTGACTGAATTTTCGCCCTTCACGCCGGAGACGGCTTCTTCGATGTTGTCCTGGATGTACTGTGAGAAGTTGAAATCGACGCCGATGAATTCGCCTTCCAGCCGGTCCGATATCTGCTTGACCAGCATCGGCTTGGTGAGGCCTTCCGGCCATTCGCTGAACGGCTTGAGGGGTACGAAGAATTCCGCAACGAACGATCCGTCCGGATCGGTGGCATCTTCGCCACGGCCTTGTTCGGATACGACAGTCTTCACCGGTGCGTAGCTGGCGATAATCTCCCGCATCTTGTTGACGTTCTCGCGGCCGGCTTCGAGCGTGACGGTCGGCGGCAACAGCGCGCGGATCCACATATTGCCTTCTTCGAGCTTCGGCAGAAACTCGGTGCCGAGCCGCATGCCGAGGCCCGCGCAGATCACCAGGAAGGCGACGGCGATCATCGCCGCAGGCTTCGCATTGCGCACCGCCAGCACTAGGACGCGTTGATAGACGTTGCGCACGTGCCGCACGAGGAAGGTTTCGACCTCGTTCACCTTATCGGGCAACAAGATCGACGACAGCACCGGCGTCACCGTGAAGGTGGCGATCACCGCACCGAGCAGCGCGTAGGCGTATGTACGGGCCATCGGGCCGAAGATCTGGCCCTCTACGCCCTGCATCGTAAACAGCGGCAGGAAGGCGGCGATGGTGATGATGACGGAGAAGAAGATCGCCTTGTCGACTTCGGTGGCTGCCGCGAGGATGCGTTGTAGCTTCTCGCGGTTCGAACTGTTGCCGTCGGAAAGTGCCTTGTGCGTGTGGTGCGCCAGATGGCGGAACACGTTTTCCACCATGATGACCGTGCCATCGACGATGATGCCGAGGTCGATGGCGCCAACCGACAGGAGATTGGCGGAGTCGCCGCGCAATACCGTGATGATAACGGCGAGGAATAGTGCGACCGGAATGGTGGCGGCGACGATGATGGCGCAGCGCAGGTTGCCGAGGAAAATCCACTGGATCAGGAAGATCAGCGCGATGCCAAACAGCATGTTGTGCATCACGGTATTGACCGTGATCGCGACCAGATCGCCGCGATCGTAGAACGGCTCGATCTTGACGCCCGGCGGCAGGCTGCCGTCAGTATTGATGCGCTCGATCGCGGCACGCACACGCGTCACCACGTCCATGGTGCGCTCGAGTTTCTGCATCAGCACGATGCCGAAGATGACGTCGTCCTGATTGTCGCGGCCGGCAATGCCAAGCCTTGGCAGAAAGCCGATGCGGTTGCGTGCGACATCCGACAGTACGACGGGCAATCCGCCTTGCTGACTGAGCACGATGTTATCGATGTCGCCGAGCGAGCCCAGGGCGCCGACGCCGCGTACGTTCACAGACTGCTCGCCGACGGCGATGGTGCGGCCGCCCACATTGGCGTTGCTGGTCGAGATCGAATTGATGATCTGCGGCAAAGTCAGTCCGTAGGCGCGCATGCGGTCGAGATCGATCTCAGACTGATATTCCTTGGTCTTGCCGCCCAATACCGAGATGTCGGCAATGCCGGGGACGACGCGCAATTTGCGCTCCACCACCCAGTCCTGGATCGTTTTCAGTTCGATCAGGTCCATGCCCGGAGGACCCTTGAGCTGATAGCGCAGGATTTCGCTGATTCCGCCGGCCGGCGAGATCACGGGCGTTACTGCGGCCGGTAGCGTCGCATCCTTCAGGCGATTGATGACCTGTTGCCGCACGAAATTGTAGTCGCGGCCATACTCGAATTGCAGGCGAACAAAGCCGAGTGCGAACACGGTGTTCGAGCGGATGAAGGTCAGGCCGGGCGTGCTGGCAACCGCGATTTCGAGCGGGATCGTGACATAGCGCTCGACTTCCTCCGGCGACTGGCCGGGGAATTGCGCGATGATTTCGACGATCGGCGGTGCCGGGTCCGGATAGGCCTCGACGTTGAGGGTGGTGAAGGCGGCATAGCCGATGCCGAGAAAGGCTGCGAAGGCGACCAATGCCAGCGGCCGTCGCGACAGGCAGAACGCGATGAGGTTGCGGATCATGGCCGGTCAGCTACCGGCGGCTTCGCGGTCGACGAACAGGCTACCTTGGCTAATGACTTTTTCACCGAGGTTGAGACCGTCGACCACCTGAACGGCTTGTCCGTTCGACAGGCCGGTCTTGATGTTACGCGCTTCAAGCGACTTGTCGTCACGCACCACCCATACCCGCGCGATATTGCCGTCGTAGATGATGGCTTCGCGCGGTACGGACAGCGATGGGTTGCCTTCGTTGGTGACGATGGTGACGCTGGCAAACATTTCAGGGCGCAGCAGGCCTTCGCTGTTATCGAGCGAGGCGCGAACCATTAAACGTCGGGTGCCGGGGTCGAGCGAGGTCGCAACGTAAGCGATATCTGCTTTAAAGACGCGGTTCGGATAGGCGAGAACCGAAAAGCGCAATGGCTGGCCAACTTTGACGTTCGGCGCTTCGCCCTCGCGGATGTAGGCGATCAACCAGACTGTCGACAGATCGCCGATGATAAACGTTGCGTCATTGGCGGCTGCGCTGTTCGACGTCGTATTGACGTATTGGCCCGGGCCGACCTTGCGCTGAACAACCGTGCCGGCGATCGGAGATTTGATCGTGGCCTGAGGGCTGATCTCGCCGGTTTCGCCGAATTTAGTGATCTCCTCGTCGGTCTTGCCGAGAATACGCAGCCGGTTGCGCACGGCTTCGAGCGCGATCTGCGATGAACGGACATCGTTTGTGGCGGCCAGCGTCGACGCCTGGGATTGCTGGAGGTCGCGCAGCGGCCCGGCTTTTGAATCGTACAGGGTCTTGTTCTGCTGCTCGACGATCTTCGCCAGGTCGAGCGCCGATCGCGCCTTGTTTATGCCGACCGTGGCCGCAATGAAATCATTCTGCGCCTGCACCATGTCCGGTGACTCGACGATGAAGAGCGGCTGACCCGCCGTGACGACTTCGCCGGGTTTCGCCAGTAACTTAATGACGCGTCCAGCGTAGGGCGAATAGACGAGGGTAGCGCGGTCCTCATCGACGGCGATCTTGCCTTCGGTCAGATGCTCGGTGCGGAAAACCTGCTCGTTCACCGGCTCGATGGTGAGCGAACCCCACTGCCTAGGTGCGGGATAAAGACGATCGCCGACGCGGCGAGCCTGTTTCGGTTCGTCTGTTTCAGCGGCAGCCTTGTCCGTATGGCGTCCCAGCGTCGCCGCCGCCACGGTCAACAAAATCCCCGCGATCAATACGGCAACTGCGATCGCGATATTGCGCGATGTCGCTAGCGGCCGCAGTACAAACTGCGCCATTTCTTATTGTCCCAATGAGCCGACACAAGACCCCCCACGAGCCCAGTTCGTCCCCCCTGAAGCTGGCTTATAGGATGTCCGCAGAATAAGTATCGTTACTGTCACATAAATTTTTTGTCGCAGCCTTACCGTCCAAGTTCCGCAGCAGGATCTTTATGTTGCGTTGCATTCCTTATTGCGAATAACTTGCAACTAGGAATTCGGCTGTTATGGTGAGTTGGGAACGATTTTTTGTCGTGGGGTGGCGGACGTGCGTTTTTGGCGAGGAATCTGCGCTGTCTGCCTCGTTGGGGGCTTTCTAGACCCCGTTGCGGGCGTGGCGCAGGAAGCGGTCCCGCCGGATAGTCTTGGCATCTCCGAGCCTTCGGTCGCGACAAGTTTTCCGCATCACGGCGACGCCAGCGGTATCCGCAAGCGGCTCTTTGACAGCGGCTTTAGCTACAGCTTCATCTACACCAACGACATCCTCAGCAATCTGTCCGGCGGCACCCGCCGCGGTACGATCGATCAGGGCAAGCTCGAAACCCAGCTCACGATCGATCTGGGCAAACTGGCCGGCTGGCAGGATTACACGCTCTACGCCAATACCTTTGCGACCCACAACACAGGGCGTATGCGCCGAGACTATGTCGGCGGCCTGAACACGATTGCGGCCATCGAAGCAACTCCGTCGGTCCGCTTGTCCGAACTTTGGCTGGAGCGGAAATTCTGGGGCGGCGCCGCCAGTATAAGGGTCGGGCAACTGGTCGCGGACAACGACTTCTTCTACAGCGACCTCAGCAACATATTCATGCAGACCGACTGGCCGACCATCACGGCGTCTAATCTGCCCGGCGGTGCACCCGCTTATCCGCTGTCGACGCCCGGCGCCCGCGTGAAGTTCGACGTCGCTCCTGGAGTCGCGTTACTCGCGGCGGTCTTTAACGGCAATCCGGCCGGTCCTTGCGTCGGCGATCCGGATACTTGCAATCGATATGGCCTGAATTTCCGGCTTCGCGATCCGGCTTTTGCCATTGCCGAGGCGCAGTTTCGCGCTAATCAGGGGAAGGACGACACCGGCTTGGCGCGTTCGCTCAAGATTGGCGGCTGGAGCCAGCTCGGCCAGTTCGCCGATCAGCGTACCGCCGTCGACGGCACCTCGTTGGCCGACCCGGCCAGCAACGGCTTTGCTGTCCAGCATCGCGGCGATTACGGCGTCTACGGCATCGTCGAGCAGCAGCTTTACCGGATGCACGGCGGCGGCCCGGACAGCGGCATCAATATTTTCGCTTTGGGCGCGGTGACGCCGTCCGACCGCAACCTGATCAGCGTTCAGCTCAATGGCGGCGTGGTCTTCGGCGGTTTCATTCCGGGCCGCCCCGACGATAAATTCGGCGTCAGTGTCGTCTATTCGCGCTTTTCCGACAGTGTCCGTGCGTTCGACCGCGACCAGATCGCGTTCAGCGGGTTGCCCGGCAATGTGCGCGACTATGAAGCCAATATCGAATTGTCCTACATCGCCCAGATCGTTCCCGGTTGGACGATGCAGCCGGATTTCCAATACGTGCGCCATCCCAACGGCCAGGCCGGCCGCGATGCCAAGGTGCTGGGCGTCAGAACGATGGTGAAATTCTAACGCCTATAGCGACCTGTACCGTTGGAAATCAGGTGCCAAGAAACTGAGCCAGCCATTCCGGCCGGAAGCCGAGGCCGGCGAAGCCGCAGATTCCAAAAAATATGCCGAGCACGCCGGAGCCCCAGGCGAAATACAGCAGCAGGAAATTATCGACCAGAGCGGCCACGGCAGCCACGGCGATTGCGATCGACAGAAAGGCCTCCGACATGTCGAATTGATCGTCGCGGAAATTCAGCCGGTCGTATTCCTTCTCGAAATTCTCGGCTTTCTCGCGGGTTTCCTTGGAGCGCGCCTCGTATTTCTTGATGTCGGATTCAAATTCCGCGGCTTGCTTGGCGGCCAGCGCCTTGTCGAAATTACCCA
Organism: Pseudolabrys sp.; assembly: GCA_036500165.1. Taxonomy (GTDB): domain Bacteria; phylum Pseudomonadota; class Alphaproteobacteria; order Rhizobiales; family Xanthobacteraceae; genus Pseudolabrys. The sequence continues at coordinate 175 of DASYCM010000123.1, read as the reverse complement.
CCGTTTCCAGCAATTTCAGTTGTGTCAGCCCGTTTTCATCGACGTGCAGTTTCACACGCGAAGCCTGATATTCCGCCCATGAATCAACAGCATCCGCCTTCGCTTTGGCCATGGCCTGGCCGATGTTGTTATCCTTGATGTTGCACACGGCCATGAACACCGAGAGGATGACCAC
>DASYCM010000122.1:0-9536 GCA_036500165.1 Pseudolabrys sp. | reverse complement strand
ATGCCAATAGAAGGCGATCAATCCGTCCGGCGGCTCGGATTGGTCCGGTATCGACACCGGCGGCAGGCGTTTTTCAAAAAAGCGAAACATCGCTGGTCTCAAGACAAAGACGCGCGGCGTGTGACGCCGCGCGTTGTTGTTGGCATGGGGTATACCGAATACCTAAAGCCGCATCGTGTCGAGAGCGTGGCGGCCTTATGCCAGGTCTTTCAGGCCCTGGCGTATTTGCCGCGGCCGAAATAGCGGTCCCTGTCGTCCTCGGTGGCGGTGTCGCGCGCCGATTTGATGGCGCCGATCTTGGCGTAGGCGCGCTTGACGGCGTCGCGCGCGCTGATCTTGTCGATCCACGCCTTGATTTTCAGATACTTCGAAATATCCATGCCGAGCAATTCGAAGTTGCGCAGCCACGGGAAGGCAGCGATGTCGGCGATGGTGTACTCGTCGCCGACGACATAGGCGTTCTTGCCAAGCTGGTCCTCATAAAGATCGTAGAGCTTGTGTAGTGCCGTGCGATAGCGGCTGACGGCGTAATCCTGACCTGGGCCGGCATACTTGGTGAAATGCACGACCTGTCCCGACATCGGACCCAGGTTTGCGACCTGCACCACGACCCATTGCAACGTGTCGTAACGTTGCACCGGATCGTGCGGGATGAACTTGCCGGTCTTTTCGGCGAGATACATCAGGATCGCGCCGGACTCGATGACCGTATACGGCTTGCCGGCGGGACCTTCATGATCGACGATCGCCGGCACCTTTTGCAGCGGATTGATCTTGGTGAACTCGGGGCTGAACTGCTCGGCTTTGTGAACGTCGACGAGCTTGGTGTTGTAGGGCAGCCCGCACTCTTCGAGCATGATGAAAATCTTCTGCACATTCGGACTGGTCAGCGCGTAAAGGTCGATCATGGTTGTCTCGTTTGAAATGGCGCCGCGGAGTGCGGGCAAATGGTTATAGCGGAACTGCCGGCTCGCTGTCCCGGGCGTGTCTCTCAGGACGCCGAGGCGGCCTTGGCCGCCTCGCGCAGGCAGGCCGCGCACAGGCAGTCGGTGTCGGTGCTCGTTGCCGCGGGCAGCGGCAGCCGGTAGGGCTCGGCCGCACACCAGCAGCCGCCTTCCAGCGAACATTCGAATACTGTGCCGCAGCGAGCGCAGGCGAGCTGGCGTGGCTGTGACTTTATCTGCTGCATGACCCATCATATCCGACTGCGAACAAAAAAACCGCCGCCCTTTTGAGGCGGCGAGTGCATGACGCAAGTCGCAGGGATCGTTGGCTCAGGTGCCGCGGCCCCACAGGCCGCAGTAGCGCCGCGCTACGAAACCGAGGCCGGCTTCGTAGCCGGGCAGTGTCGCGTATTTCGGCATCTTGAATTCCTTCTCGGCGGTGTCCCAGCATTTGCCGCCCTGGCCCATCACCTTCATCTCAGCCGAGGCTTCCTGCATCAGCGTCAATACATTTTGCGCGTCCTGCTTGGTGCCGAGCCGGCCGCCGGGTGCGCCGGGATGACCGGGAATCAAACGCTCCCAGTCCATTGCCATCACTTTCTTGATGAAAGTTTCGGTCGCGAGCGGCTCGATGTCGATGAAGCCGCGGCCAGGGAAACTGCCGACCGGAATGGTGTCCACCACGAAGATGATCTTTTCCTTCGGCAGCCGCATCACGATGTTGGAGTCGGAATGGTTGACGCCGAGATAGTGTAGCTCGAGCGTCGTGCCGCCGAGCGTGATGGTCTTCTTGCCGTCGAATTCCTCATCCGGCAGCACGGTGTTCGGATCGCCGAGCGGCGCCAGATGTTTTTTGACGTTCTTGTGCGCGACGATGCGTGCGCCCGCGTCCTTGAAGGCCTTGCCGCCGGCGATGTGGTCGTAATGGTGATGGCTGTAGACCAGATACTTGATCGGCAGGTTTGTGACCTTCTTGATCTCGTCGACGTAAGTCTGCCCGCCGGTCGGCCGGCCATAGGCGATCGGATCGGTGGCGATCACGCCGGCCTTGGTGACGATGAACATCGATTGATGACCACCGTTGCGAAAGATGTAGACGTTGTCGGTACCTTCGACCTTGGTGGTGGCGAAGGGAGGCGGGCTTTGCGCCGCTGCGGGCGCGATGGCGCTCAGCGACAGTGCAGCGAGAACCGCGGCAAATTGGAGCTTCATGTTTCTTCCCCTGATGGCGCGGTTTTATTGAACTTGCCGCACTGCGATATGCGCCTGATCGCCGGACGGAGTGTCAGGGGCACAAACGTCTTTGGGGAGGGTGTTATTCCACGGCGGCATGCGGCGGATTGCCGCCGGGTTGAGCCCGATCGCAGCGCTACTGCGACTCGCCGCCGCCGATGTAGCCGCCAATTTTCCAGCTGCCGCCGTCCTTGACGTAGCAGAGCTGGTCGCTGCCGAGCGGCGCCACGGCGTCGATGGTGACAAAGCCAGCCTTGCCGGACGGCGTGATGATGCGCTGGTAGGCGGCGGAGCCTGGCGTATTGTCCGGCGCGACGCGCACGAACATCGGGCCGAGCTTCTCGATTACCGGCGCGCTTGCCTGCGCCTTTTCGTGCACCTCCGTCGCGGGCGACAACGTGTATCCCCACTCGGAGACGTCGGATTGCGTCGACTTGACGAGTTCGGCGAAGGCTGCGGCATTATGGGACGGCTCGCCCGGCGCACAGAGCACGCCTTTGACGGCAGGCAAAGGTGAGGCGGTGGGATCGTCGGTGTAGCTGAACAGGATGTCCCAGCCGGCTCCGCCTTTGGTGGTCAGGCTCAACGCGGTGGAAAGATTGTCGAGGCCGGATTTGTGCTTGTCGGCGCGGTCGCGGCTGTCGCGCTGCCAGAAGAAGCCCTCGGCCACGACCAGCGGCATCAAGGCAGTGCGATCCTTTTTCTGCGCGGCCTCGCCGGCCAGCTTGCGCAACGTGTCGAGAGCAGGATCGGTGACCGGCGCGGGCGGTGTGACGATGACGGCCTTGTAGGGTTTGGGCGGCGCCGGTTGCGCCCAGGCGCCGGAGGCAAGCATCGCGGCCAATGCAATAACCGGCGTGCGTGTGGCCTTCATACCGAAGCGCTTTGTTCCCATGCCCCGAGCCTAGCAACACCGCTGGGCCGGGCAAACGCGCCCTGCGTCACGGGACACAAAAAAATGCGGCCCCGAAGGCAGGGGATGCCGGGGCAGGGCCGCTAGAGGGGCTCGAACTCGTTACGCAACTAAACAGCAGCAACGGGATTAGACCGGTTCGTCATGACGGCGCTGTGACACGTTCAGCCCCTGTGGATTACGTGGCGCGGAAGCCGCTATACCTGCGGCCTACCAACCGGTGAGAACCTCATGCCCTTGAATTGGTCCTATCTGACGCCGATCCTGTTGCTGGTCGGCTCCAATGTTTTCATGACGACGGCCTGGTACTGGCACCTGCGCTTCAAGGAAGTGGCGCTGTGGCAAGTGATCTTGATTTCCTGGGGGCTGGCCTTCGTCGAATATTGCATGGCGGTGCCGGCCAACCGGCTGGGCAGCGGCGTCTACAATGCCGCGCAACTCAAGACCATTCAGGAAGTCATCACGCTTATTGTGTTTGCGGTGTTCTCGATCGTCTACCTGAAGCAGGGCTTCACGCTCAATCACATCGTCGGCTTCGCACTGATCGCCGGTGGCGCGTTCTTCGTCTTTCGCGGGCCGCTCTGATTATTTTGCCGGTGTCATGCGTAGAATGCGTCCGGCGTTGTTGTCGGTGAGCAGGTAGAGCGCGCCATCAGGACCCTGGCGCACGTCGCGGATGCGTTCGTGGAGGCCTTGCAACAGGCGCTCCTCCTTCACGATCTTGCCGTCCTTGACTTCGAGCCGCGACAGCAACTGGAATTTCAGTGCGCCGTTGAACAGATTGCCCTTCCAGGCGGGAAACAGATCGCCGCTGTAGAACGTGAGGCCGGATGGCGCGATGGACGGCGTCCAATGCCAAACAGGGTCTTCGATGCCGGGTGCTTGTTGTTTGCCGGTGCCGACCGGCGAACCATCGTAGTTGACGCCGTAACTGACGAGCGGCCAGCCATAATTCTTGCCTGGCACGATGACATTGATCTCGTCGCCGCCCATGGCGCCGTGTTCCTGCTCCCACAATGTGCCGTCGGCGGGATTGATCGTGAGTCCTTGCGGATTGCGATGACCGTAGGACCAGACTTCCGGCCGCGCGCCGGATCTGTTGACGAAAGGATTGTCCTTCGGCGCTGCGCCATCCGGCGTGATGCGCACGATCTTGCCGAGATCGTTGTCGAGCGTCTGCGCCTTGTCGCGGTCGGTGAAGTGTTCGCCATTGGTGAGGAAGATATTGCCGTCGGGGCTTTGCACGATGCGGCCGCCGAAATGATTGCCGCGCGAAGCGGGACCTTTCTGGCGGTAGATCACTTTGACGTCGTCGAGCTTTGGCGTTTCGGAGTCGAGTTTGGCGCGCGCCAGCGCGGTGCGGCCGCCGCCATCGAATGGTTCGGCATAGGAAAAATAGATCGTCTTGTTTTGTGCGAAGTTGCGGTCGAGTGCGATATCGAGCAAGCCGCCCTGACTGACCGCGAAAACCTTCGGCACGTTGCCGAGCGCCGGCGACAGCGTGCCGTCCTTCGCGACGATGCGGATGCGGCCGGGCCGCTCCGTCACCAGCATGCGGCCGTCGGGCAGGAAGGCGAGCGCCCACGGATGCACGAGGTCTTTGGCGACGGTTTCGATCTTGAGATCGCCGGCGGAGGACTTGAAAGTTTGCGCCAAGGCAACTGACGGTAAGGTGAGCGACGGTGCCAGCAGCGCGCTGAGGGCGAGCGTGAATTGCTTCGTGATCTTCATGCGCATCATCTTGCGCGAAAACGCGACACGATGGCGATAGGTTTCAGCGTTCGCTGAAAAAAGGAAATCTATTGCCGATGCCGGGGATCGCCTCGGCGCGGTAGCAGCGTGATGCTGCCGATGCCGAGGAAGGCGACGAGGCCCAATACCAACGCAAGCATGAACAGCGTGCCTTCGTTGTCGATCACGCCATCGACTGCGGCGGCGCGGGCAACGCCGGCCATGACGACGGTGGCCGCGATGATCGTGCTCAGCATCAGAACGAGACTAGTAACGAGCGATGCAACGGCGACCGTGCCGCGCTCTTTGCCGAGTTCATGTCCGGAAGGAGCAGTGAAACCAGTGCCTTCGAGGGAGGTCGTCATGACGAGCCTGCAATTCGCGAGCTTGGCAATCCGTAATTGGATTGTCGGTTTTTAACCCGCGAACTCGGCTTTGGTTCGACGCGATTTAGGCGGACCCGGCGTGGAACCGCGGCGTTTTCGTGGCTTTTATGGTTAATGAGAGGTTAATAACCCCTCGTTCCGGTAAGCCGAGGCCGGAGATTCCGCTCTGCGGAGGGGTAATTCGCGGTCTATTCCGCCGCCTCGACATGACGCTGCCAGTCCATCGGCACGTAGCCGGGTTCGACGGCAACGCGGTCGAGCCAGTCGCGCACCGCGGGATAGTGACCAAGATCGAAGTCGCACTGATGCGCGACATGGGCGAAACCATAGAGCGCGATGTCGGCAATCGTGAAACGGCCGTCGACGAAGTAGTCGTGCTTCGACAGGTGCATATCCATCACCTTGAGCGAGCGGTAGCCGTTTTCCATCCAGTCTTCGAGCGCGTGACTTTGCAGATCGCGTCCGCCCTTGACCATGCAGAGCCAGAAATAGGCCGCGCCGATATTCGGCTCGAGGCTGCGCTGTTCGAAGAACATCCATTGCAGCGCCTGGGCGCGCTCGATGCGGCCCTCGGGCGCGAGCGGCGAGCCGCCGGCGACGTACCACAGGATCGCATTCGACTCGGCGAGGTGACGGTTGGGCGCGACTTCAAGCAGCGGCACCTGGCCGTTCGGATTCTTGGCGAGGAATTCCGGCGTACGGCTCTCGCCTTTGAGAATGTCGACTTCGACCAAATTGTACGGAATGCCGAGGCGCGCCAGCGCAAGGCGAACTTTGTAACTGTTGCCGGACCGTTGCATCGAATAGAGCGTGTACATTCATCTCACCTTGCGCATCGTCTTAACGGTATCATGTCTCGATCGGTATCATGCGCGTCAGCCCCGGCACGAATTCCTTCGCCGGATATGTCGGTTGACTTCGGCAATAACAAGGCCGCAGCGCGACAGTTATTTAAAACGTTTCTCATCAGCAACACATTGGAAGCACACCAAACTTCATAACGAGCCGTTATGAAAATTTTATTCCGCTGCGACTCTATGCGCACGGGCATATTCGACCAGCGCATCATCATCGACCATGTCGATCGGCGTAAAGTCGCGATGCGCGATCCATTCCTCGCGCGTGAATTTGGTAATGTGGTTCGAGCAGGCGCAGAGCGTGAGATAGACGATCTTGCGTGGGTAGGGCGTGATGTTGGGCGGCGAGGCGTGCACAAGATTACCGTGAAACATCAGCACAGAACCGGCCTTGCCGGTGGGCGCGACGATGCCGACGCCGTCATCGCCCGCAGCGTCACTCGCAAGCCGCGTCACCGTCTCCTTGTCGAGAGTCCATAGCGGATACGACGTCGTGGTCTTGTCGTGACCGGCGGCGAGAACGCCCTGCTTGTGACTCTTCGGGATGATCATTAGCGCGCCGTTGATCGGCAACACGTCGTCGAGAAAGATCGCGATGTTCATCGCGCGCGGCTCGGGCATGCCGTCGTCGCGCGCCCATGTGCCATAATCCTGATGCCACTGCCAGACATCGCCTTCGAAGGCGGCCTTGGCGTTGAGCTTGAACTGGTGGACGTAAACGCTCTCGCCGAACAACAGCATCAAAGGTTCGACGAGGCGCGGATGACGCGACATCACCTCAAACACTTTATTGAATTTGTGCGCGGCAAAGGCCGTGCGCGGCGCCCCGGATTTTTCGCGCCAGACTTCCTTGCGTTCGAGCTTGAGGATGTTGTCGGCCTCAAGCCGCAACAGCGCGATCTCTTCTTCGGAGAAACAGTTCGGGAAAAAGACGTAACCCTGCTCGTCGAAAGCCTTGAGCTGTTCGGCGGAAAGCTTCATGGCGCGCTCCCTGGTTCTCGCGCCGTTGTCCGGCGCGTCGAATTGAGAGCAAGTCTACGGCGCGTGCGGGAAAATGCTACTGACTTGCGCCGGTCCCGCCTCGGTCATTGCGCGGTGCAGCAAGAAAGCGAAAGCCGCCAGCATTAATGGAACAGCTAAAGGTATTAGCGTCGCCTCGGGAACCGAACGCGCGACCAGCGGCACCAGCCACAATCCAGCCAGTATCGTTTTTTCCCACGGGGCGAAGCCGCGCCGAAATCCGTCAACGGCAAGAAAGGCGATCGCCGGCGCGAGCAGCATCAGGTCGTAGTCGAGCGAGTAAGGCGTCGCCAGCAGGCAACCGATGATGAGCGCCGCGGCCTTGATCGAATAAGCGGCCGGGCCGCGCCATAGCCAGATCAACGCGCCGGCGATGGCCGCGATGACCGCGCCTTGCAGCGCATAGGCGAGTGTGAGGCCACCACCCCACAGGCGTACCCACGAGAACACGCTCTGGATTTTGTGCCAGCCGGTCTGGCCCTGTTCGAGCACGACTTCACGCGTGAACTTCGTCGAGGCAAAAAACGCGGTCCACACCTCGGTGCCGCAGGCGAGCGTGATGGCAAGCGCCAGTGCCGCAACGGTGATGCTCGCGGCGATGATGACGCGCCAGCGTCCGTTCACCAAGAGCACGAGGGGGATGAGCAAACCGAACTGCGGCTTGTAGGCGAGCAGGCCGAACAGAATGCCGGCGATGATCGGCCGCTTGTCGAGTTGCACGAGCGCCGCGCCGAACAATGCCGCGGTGAGGAAGCCGTTGTGCGCCTGCCCGAGATTGATGAACACGGCGGGGAAGGCGAGGGTGAGCAGGAGCCAGAGTGAGTTTGAGCCCGAGCCCTCTTCTCCGTCATGCCCGGCCTTGTGCCGGGCATCCACGTCTTGGCTGAGGTGAGAGGAAGTCGTGGATGGCCGGGATAAGCCCGGCCATGACGTGAACAGGATCGATCGGATGGCTAAAAGGTAAAGCCCAAGCGTCACTCCCTGCCACATCAGCAGCGCCAGCCAGTAGGGCATCGTCGCCAGCAGCGCCGCGAGACCGAGGAAGAAGGGCGGGTAGTGCCAGCCGTAAAACGGCGTCGTCTGGCCGAAAATCGCCTGCTCGCGGGCATATTGCCGGGGCGGGTCGAATGGCACGGCGGGCTGGCCGTCCAGCACATAGGTGCCGGCGGCGTAGACGTTGGAGAAGTCGGTGCCGAGCGGGCGGCCGAACCGGTCGTTGAGGCCGTTCGAGGTGGCGATCAAGAAGCCGGCGCCGAGCACGAAGGCGGCAAGCATGGCGAGCCCGATCAGCCGCACCCGTTCGCGGGTCAGCCATGCGCCGTTGCGCAAAATATCAATAAAACTGGCCATAGCCGGGGGTCTAGCAGTGCTCGATTAAGGCCAGGTTGAGCATCGTCCCGAAAAGTGGGGCCGGTTTTCGGATAAGACCGTGCTCCTTAAAAAGCCCATCAACAGGCTTGATGAATTCATTCGGGAAAAGCGGCTTGCCCGCGCCTTTTCGGGCCTTTAGACCACGGGCGTAACACGGAGAATCCTAATGGCCTTCATCGCGGACAGTCTCAAGCGCATCAAGCCCTCGCCGACCATCGCGGTGACGGATAAAGCGCGCGCGTTGAAGGCGGCCGGCCGCAACGTTATCGGCCTTGGCGCCGGCGAGCCGGATTTCGACACGCCCGATAACATCAAGGAAGCCGCGATCCGGGCGATCCGCGAGGGCCGCGCCTCGAAGTACACCGCCGTGGACGGCATTGCCGAACTCAAGGCGGCGGTGGCGGCCAAATTCAAGCGCGAGAATGAGCTCGACTACAAGCCGTCGCAGATCATCGTCGGCACCGGCGGCAAGCAGGTGCTCTACAACGCGTTCGTGGCGACACTGAACCCTGGTGATGAGGTCATCATCCCGGCGCCGTATTGGGTCAGCTATCCCGACATGGTTTATCTCGCCGGCGGCACGCCGGTGGAAGTCGTGTGCTCGATGGAGAGCGGTTTCAAGCTCACCGCCGCGCAGCTCGAAAAGGCGATCACGCCGAAGACCAAGTGGCTGCTCTTGAACTCGCCGTCGAACCCGACCGGCGCGGCTTATACGCATGCCGAACTCAAGGCGCTGACGGACGTGCTGATGAAGCACCCGCATGTCTATTGCATGACCGACGACATGTACGAGCACCTGACCTACGACGACTTCAAGTTCGCGACGCCGGCGCAGGTCGAACCCGCTCTGTATCCGCGCACGCTGACCATCAACGGCACGTCGAAGGCCTATTGCATGACCGGCTGGCGCATCGGTTACGCCGGCGGCCCGGAGCCTCTCATCAAGGCGATGGCGATGATCCAGTCGCAGTCGACGTCGAACCCGACGGCGGTGTCGCAGTGGGCGGCGGTTGAGGCGCTCAACGGTCCACAGGACTTCATCCCGAAGCACAACAAGATATTCAAGGAACGCCGCGACCTC
>DASYCM010000121.1:0-8820 GCA_036500165.1 Pseudolabrys sp. | reverse complement strand
GTGCATGGCGCGGTCGGTGGCGGCCTTGCCCCTGAGCGTGCCGGTGGTCTTGAGCGGGAACATGACGTTCTCCAGCACCGTCATCCACGGCAGCAGCTGGTCGAACTCCTGAAACACCATGATACGGTCCGGGCCGGGCCGGGTAATCAACTCACCTTTCAACCGGATCTCGCCCTCGGTCGGCGCCAGATAGCCGCCGACGGCCTTGAGCAAAGTCGACTTGCCGCAACCGGACGGCCCGACGACGACAAAGCGGTCGCCCTGCAGAACCTTGAAGCCGACCCGGTATGTCGCCGTGACCAGATGCGCCTGCGTCTTGTACTGGATAGTGACGCCACGAACGTCCAGCAGAGGCTGGCCGGATAAGTCCGGCATGCGGACTCGATGCGCAGCCTGCACGGCTTTTTGCGTGGTGCCTTCCGGCATCAGCATGTTCCCTCCCTGGAAGCTTTTTTCTTGTTCTTGTTATTCGCTGTCCCGGCGTCTGATGCGCCGTTGACGGCTCAAGTCTGGCGGGTTTCCGCAAACCTGTCCATCGCTCATGACCGGTTGACCAGCACTTGGCCCACCGCCCCTTGCGCTGGCAAAAGGGGCAGGCTACCGGCACCGGCATTCAGTTTCTGCAAGCCGCGATGAACGACGAGGCTGCGCAGGTTCATCAGATGGCAAGAGGCTAATTCCGTGACGTCAAAACCTTCCATTCTCGGCGTGACACAGACGCCAGTCAGTTTCGCCGTACCGAAGGGCGCCTGCGACTGCCACGTCCATATCTTCGGGCCCGACGACAAATTTCCGTTCTCGCCGGATCGGGCGTACACACCGCCAAATGCTTTGATCGCCGACTTGGACGTCTTGCACAGCGCGCTGCATATCGACCGCGTCGTCGTCGTGCATCCTTCGCCCTACGGCGCCGACAATGCCTGCACCGTGGATGCCGTACGCCGGATGGGTGCGCGAGCCCGCGGCGTCGCGGTCATCAACGACAAGACGAGCGATGCCGAGCTCGATGCCATGCACGAAGCCGGCATCCGCGGCGTGCGCGTCAATCTGGAATCCGCCGGCGAACAAGACCCGGCGAAAGCCGGGCAGCAGTTGCAAACCGCATCCGCCCGCGTGGCGCGACTTGGCTGGCATGTGCAGACCTACACCAACCTCCGCGTCCTTCAGCCGCTGACCGGCGCCATCTTGAAAATGCCGACGCCGCTAGTGGTCGATCATTTCGGCCTGGCGCAGGCGGCGGATGGCACCGGCCAACCGGGCTTCAGCGAGCTTCTATCGCTGCTGCGCGGCGGCAAGATCTACGTCAAGATTTCGGCGGCCTACCGCATTTCCACCGTGCCAGGCCATGCCGATGTCGCTCCGATCGCACGTGCGATCATCGACGCCAACCCGGACAATGTTGTGTGGGGCACCGACTGGCCGCATCCCGGCGGCAGCCGCCGCGATCCCATGGCGATCGAGCCGTACCGGCCGATCGACAACGGCGCTGCCATCAACCGGCTCGCGTCGTGGACCAAAAGCGATACCGAACTGCGCAAAATCCTCGTCGACAATCCAGCGCGGCTCTATCAGTTCTAAGTCGGCCGAAAGAAGCAGCTAGTCGGTCGATGCGACTAGCGCCGTGGCACGCACATCAGACGGCGTTACACCGTAACGGCGGCGAAACGCGCGATTAAAATACGACAAGTCACCGAACCCGGCTTCAAAGGCGATCACGCTTATCTTGCGGTTCGCGTATCGCCAGTTCGTCAGCGCACGATGGGCGTAGACCAAACGACGATCAAGGACGAGATCGGTAAATGTCGTGCCGTCGGCGGCCAGCAATTGACCAATATAGCTGCGCGATAGACCTTGCCGCAAAGCGACGGCATCGATCGACAAGTCCGCTCGTGTGATATTGTTCAATATATCGGCTTTGATCGCGTGCAACCGCGCTGCGCGAACGCCCCGCAACTTCGCCGTTTCAGCAGCGTCCCGTTTCGCGCCAAGCGCCAGCGCCGCAAGGTCATGCATGTGCGCGACGAACGAGCGGCGCAGCTCGGGGGTTTCGAGACCCTGCTGATCGTTCAGCAAGGAAGCATATCCGATCATCAGCCGAAGGGCCGGGTGAGACATTGGAATGATACCCGCTATGGCCGAATCCAGATCGAGCACGTCGTTGACCAACGCGGCACGGCTTAGTCGAAGATTCGTCAGGGTCGTCGGAGCCATTTTGCTGAATGTCCCTGACTCGCCGGTCGTCGTTAGAACGGCTTGGCCGGCCTGAACGAAGGCTTCGCGCCCGGCCTGCTTCAAGTGAGCCGCGCCTTTCTCTATCGCAACAAGAACGATGTCATCGTCGCTGATAAGTTGCGGCGTGTGACGGACCTCCATCGTGGACAGCGAGCCTGTTGCCAACGCAAGTCCGGGCAACACGCGAACGTCCATCTGGATATCGAGCGGCATGCCGTTCGTTGGTTCGATTTCGACTTTCAGAATGGCACGGCCGAAGGTCTCGCAAAATTCGTCGAGCCGCTCGCTTCCGCCGAAAACATCGGTCGAGATCCGAAATCTCGTAACTTCGTCACTCATAAACGTCGCCGCAACACATAAAACCACCCGCTGCCTTGTAGAGTACTCGCAACACAAACGGCAAATTGTCGCAGGAGTGAGCCGTAGTCCGTGCGCGAGTGAGTTAGAGTCCAAGCACCTTCGGCGCTCTCTAATTAGTGTTTGTGCGACCGCAATTGGTTCAAACCTCAAGGGGCATGTGGGTGAATAAGTTTTTATTAGCTGGCGTGGGTATCGTTGCGTTCGGAATAACCGGAATGGCTGGGGCGGCCGATCTGCCGCAAGCGCCCATCCATAGAGCGGCGATCGAAGCACCTTACAATTGGATCGGGCTTTACGCCGGCATCAACGGGGGCGCGGGGCGCAGCAACGATAACGGCGTCAGCTTTTCCCCGGCGAACACAGATACCGCCATCTTTTTTCCCGGCGTAGTTCCCGGCAATGTGAGCGGCCAGGCTAACGGCGTCCTCGCCGGCGGTCAGATCGGCTACAATTGGCAGACGAGGGCGAACTGGATTTTTGGCGTTGAGGCGGACTTCGATTGGGCCAACATCAAAGGCAGCGGCTCGGCTTCGACAACGGTTGCTTTCTTTGACCCTTTCACGACCGCCGCTCAGACAAAGTTAGACAGCTTCAGTTCGTTGCGGGCGCGAGCGGGCTACGCTTGGGACCGCTTTTTGGTTTACGGCACTGGCGGCGCTGCGTTTGGTAAAGCAGAACTGCAAACATCCGTTTTGGACACGCGAGATTGCGGCCCGGGCGGCGTTTGCGCCGCGAACGCGACGTCAAAATGGCTCGTGGGCTGGACGATTGGCGGCGGCGCCGAGCTTGGGCTCACATCCAATCTGAGCGCAAAGGTCGAATATCTCTATTACGACCTCGGCAGCGTTTCGCACACCGCGGTTGATCCGAGAGACACCCCGCCCGGCGTTCCGGTTTTCGGTTCATCGGCAAATTACCGGGGCAGCGTGGTCCGCGTCGGACTGAACTATAAGCTCGGCGCGCTGCAGTAGCCGGCAGATCTGCCCTGCTACCAATGAATCAAAGAAGACGGGCGGCGCACGCCCGTCTTTTTTGTTTCTTACGCACAATGAGCCCGAACGAGCGGGCTCGCGGAAAGCGCGATTGCCAAATTCGAGAACGTTTTAGAAACAGCAGCTAAATAATGGCGCGCCCGAAGAGATTCGAACTCCTGACCCCCAGATTCGTAGTCTGGTGCTCTATCCAGCTGAGCTACGGGCGCCGATACCGAGGCCGGTAAACTCGGGGCCTGCGGAACCGGGGCATAGCTATCGCCTTGGGGTATCATTGGCAAGTGTCGTCGTTTGGGTCGTTGGACCGCTGTTAACGCTTTCACCCTGTACCGCCCAAGCCAGCGCCCGGTTTTCGACGCGAATGCGCCAGGCCAGCAGCGCCGCGTTCAGAAACGTGAAAAACAGCGCGAATAGCGGCAGGCCGAGCGCCAGCGGAACTACCGCGATCTCCAGTGCGACGACCGCATAGTTCGGGTGGCGTAGAACACGGTACGGGCCCCGCGCGACCGGTGTGGAACCCGGCATCACGATAATACGGGTAGTCCAGCGCGAGCCCAGGCTCACGATCACCCAGACCCTGCCCGCCTGCAACAGGATGAAGATGGCGAGCCAGACCGGATCGACGTCGCGATCATGGCCCGCCACCCACAATCCCAACAGCCAGAAAGCATGAAGCGCGACGATGAGCGGATAATGCGCCGCGCCGAATTCCACGCCGCCGGCCGCACGCAGCCGCAGCGAATTCCGCGTCGCCAGCGCCAGTTCAGCTAGCCGCTGCACGATCAGAAAGGCTATCAGCCAACCGCCCTCGCCCATGTTGATCATCCCGTCGCAGCCTCAAGCGCGAGGAAACTCGCAGTGAAGCCGGGGCCGAGCGCCGAGAGCACCGCGGAGCCGCGCAAGCCCCGTTTGAGCGCGCGCTCCAGCACGAACAACACGCTCGGCGCCGACATATTGCCGTGACCGCGCAATACTTCGCGCTCGTCCCGCAGCGTCCCTTTTTGTAACTCGAGCGCTGTCTCGAGGGCGTCGAGCACCTTGGCGCCGCCGGGATGGCAAATGAACCGTGGCGCGATCAGCTTCGCCGTTTTGACAAAGCGCCGCGCCGGCGCCGCCAGCCGCTGTTCGACAAAACGCGGCAACGCACGCGACAGTACGACGCCGAAACCCGCAGGATCGACAGTCCATCCCATGATGTCGAGCGTGTTGGGCCAGGTGTGTTCGGCGGCGGCGCCAATCTGCAACGCGGCATTGCCGCTTTCGGCGCGCAGCACCGCGGCGGCCGCACCGTCGCCGAACAGCGCAGATGAAATCACATCCGCCTTGCCGCTACGGTCGGAACGAAATGCCAAAGTGCATAATTCGACCACGACGACGAGCACGGTCTCACCCGGCGCCGCACGCGCCAGCCGCGCGCCGATGGAAAGTCCCGACACGCCACCGGCACAGCCAAGGCCGAATACCGGCACACGTGCGGCGCTGGCCTTGAATCCGAGCTTCGCGGCAACGCGTGCTTCAAGGCTCGGCGTCGCGATGCCGGTCGACGACACCGTAACGATGACGTCAACGTCGCGCGCCAGGATACCGGCGCGGTCGAGCGCGCACTGCGCCGCCTGCACGAACAGCGCGCCGGCGCCGTCGAGATAAGCTTGCGTCCGGTCGGTCCAATCGTGCGGCGTCTCGAACCATTCGAGCGGACGCACCGAGTGACGCCGTTCGATCCCGGCGTTGACGAAAACGTCGGCGAGTTTCGGATAGCGCGCAAAGGGCTTGGCATAAACACGGCGCGCGAAATCGGCGACCGCGGATTGATCCAGCACATGCGGCGGCACGGCAGTTTCGAGTGATAGCAACGTCACCGGCAACGGCGCCATGCTTTTATCCGATATGAAAGTCGCGCGCCCTTAACGAGACGAACACCGCGAAATGGCGGATGTTCCCGCCGGCTTTAAGCCTGGGCGCGCGCGCCGCGGCGGCTGTTCAGATCGACCGCACGGTCCGGAATATTGATGCTGAAGGTCGCACCGATAGTTCCCGGCACAAGGCGGATATCGCCACCAAGCGCGCGCACCAGTTCCGCGGCAATGGCAAGGCCGAGGCCTGTGCCGCCGGACCGTGTCGAACCCTGAAACGCCTGAAACAGGTGCGCCCGCGCCTTTTCCGACACGCCCGGTCCGGTGTCGGACACTTCGATGATCGCGACACTGCCATCGCGCCGGCCGGTGATGCGAATCTGGTCGCGCGCGGGGTCCTTGTTGCCGCGAGCCTCCAAAATCTGCATGGCGTTGCGCGCGATGTTGACCAGCACGCGGAACAACTGATCGTGATCGGCATCGACCGTGAGGCCGCGCTCGACCGCGACAATCCAGCGGACCGGCACGTCAAGCGTCAGACCCAGCGCTTCGTGCACTTCCTCAATCAGAGGCTCGACCTCGATCACCTTACGCTCGGGCGGGGCTTCCTGGGCCGCGCCGTAGGACAGCGTCGACTGGCAGAAGGCAATGGCGCGCTCCAGCGCGCGCATCAGCTTCGGCGCGAAACGCTGCACCTTTGGATCCGGCAGATTCGAAAGCTGATCGGAGAACAGTTGCGCGGAGGCCAGCAGGTTGCGCAGGTCGTGGTTGATCTTCGACACCGCAAGGCCGAGCGCGGCAAGCCGGCTCTTCTGATGCAACATCGAAGATAGTTCGCGTTGCATAGCACCGAGTTCCTGCTCGGCGGTGCCGACTTCATCGCGGCGACCGGATTCAGAGATGATGAGCGACGGATTTTCCGGATCGGCGCGGAACGCGACCATGTTGGCCGTGAGGCGTCCCATCGGCCGTACCAGCAGATAGTGCAGAGCGAAGAACACCAGCATCGCTGTGATCGCGGAGATGGCGAGCGACAAGAGCAAAATGTTCGCCGAAAACTTCAGCATCGCGGCGCGCAGCGGACCTTCGTCGAGAATGATTTCGAGGAAGTCGCCGCCCATCGGCGCCTGACCGACGACGCGCATGAAGTGGCCAGGCTGGCAAAACAGCAAGGTGTGCGTCGCGTCCATCATGGCACGCCATTGCGACATGTCGCGCATATCGATGTCGTGCTCGATGTGCTCCGGCACGTTGGCGGCCGCGAGCAAGCGGCGCTGCGTGCCCATCTTCATCGCCACCGCGCGGGCGCCGATGCTGCCGAGAATTTGCTGCGCCAGACTCTCCGGCACCATGCCGCTCGGCGCGGCATCGAGCACCAGCGCGGCTGTGTATGACGCGGCGAGACGATCGTTGAGCCAGCTGAGCCGATAGTTGGACACCGACGGCACATAAATCAGAACTTCGGCCACCATCACGAACAGCACGGTGAGCAGCAGCAGTTTACCCGACAGGCCGACGCGCAAGCCGCGCTTCCCCGCGCCGCGCTGTGGCGGCGTTACAGACGGAACGCTTTCGTTCGAATGTACGGTTTCCAATGTAATCTCAGCCGAAAATTCTCAGCCACGCGATGATGCGCCGCAGCCGGGGGCTCGTCAAACTTGGCGTGAGCCACTCGATAGCCGCTCGTTTACCAACTTCGGTCAGCGTTGGGTAAGGCACAACCAGGTCGGCGATGGCGCTGATGTTCAATTTTTGTGCAATCGCCAGCGCCCACATCGCGATCAATTCGCCTGCCCTCGCGCCGACAATCGTGGCGCCTACAACTATACCTTTCGGCGTCGTGATGACTTTTATGTGGCCGTGCGACTCGCGTTCGATCTGCGCGCGATCGTTGTCGTGATAGGGCCAGCGCAGAATCCGGATTTTCATGCCGCGTTTACGGGCGGCAGCCTCACTTACTCCCGTCTGCGCCAATTCGGGATCGGTGCTGGTGACTGACGGCACAGCATCCTGTTCAACGCGCACAGATTGCCGGAATAACGCGTGCCGGATCACCAACTCGGCGTGATATTGCGCGGCCGGCACCCCGCGGGACTGTCCCGCCGCAACATCGCCAATCGCATAGACGCGGCCATTCCTGGTCTTGAGCTTTTTATTGACGGCGATACCGGACACGTCGAAACGAATGCCTGCGGCTTCCAGATTGAGCCCGCCCGTATTGGTCCGGCGGCCCGCAGCAACAAGCAGATGCGATCCCGAAATTGTCTCGCCGCCTTCGAACGTGACGGTGACCGCGCCGACAGTGCAATCGGCCTTGGCGATCTTCACACCGCCTCGGATCACAACGCCGTCCCGCTCAAGCGAAGTCACGACAATCGTTGCGGCCTCGGGATCGCTCGTGCTCAGCGCCTGCGCGCCATCAAGCACCGTCACCGCGCTGCCCAGGCGGCGGAAGGCTTGCGCGAGTTTAAGTCCGTGCGGCCCGGCGCCAATCACGATCAGATGCTTCGGGCGCTCATCGAGCGCGAAAATCGTCTCGGTGGTGAAGTACGGACTTTGCTCGAGGCCGGGGATCGGCGGCACAGCCGGCGACGATCCGGTTGCGATCACGAACCGGCGGGCGCGAACTTCGATATCGCCAACCGTCACTGTGCGCCGGTCCTTGAACGAGGCATGGCCTTTGATGACGCGCACGCCGAGTCCGGCAAAGCGCTCGGCAGAATGCTGGAGCGCCACGGTGGCGACTGTTTGCGCGACATGTGCTCGCGCCGCAGCGAAATCGTTTCCCCGGTCGGCGGCCGCCAGCAGCGCATTCGACGGCACCGCCGCTGCGAGGCTGGCCCCGCCCATCTTGCCCTGCTCGATCAGCACGACCGGCACGCCGAAGGCGGCCGCACCGGCCGCCACCGCCAGGCCGCCTGAACCGGCGCCGATCACGCAGATATCGGGGGTAAGAACCTCAGCCATAGCGATAATCCTGCAATTACACGCCTGAATGTACCGCGGAACAGGGTTATCCAGCGTACTGTAACCCTCGTCCAGTCTGCTGTTATATGACAGCTAAGTGTCTGAGATCGCTGGGCCAGACCGGCGGGCGGGAGGTCGCATTGACGGGCCAAGCCCCCTCCCTTATAAGCCGCGCAAACACGTGCCGATCCTGACCAATTCGGGCTTTTATTGCGGATTTGGGGGCCGGCTTTGACACCCTCGCCCGCCCCGGCGTGACTTTCGGAGAATTGATCGTGAAGCGGACCTATCAACCGAGCAAGCTCGTACGCAAGCGCCGTCATGGCTTTCGCGCGCGTATGGAAACCGTTGGCGGCCGCAAGGTTCTGTCGGCCCGGCGTGCGCGCGGACGCAAGCGTCTCAGCGCCTAAACTGCA
>DASYCM010000120.1:0-10143 GCA_036500165.1 Pseudolabrys sp. | reverse complement strand
CCGAGACCGCGCGCTACGACTTTGTGCTGGCCGCCGACGTCTTCATGTATCTCGACGATCTGCATCCGGTGCTCAACGCCGTGAAGAAGGTGTTGACGCCCGATGGGTTGCTCGCCTTCAGCGTCGAGACGCATGAGGGCGACCAGGTGATCCTGCGTGACACGCTGCGTTATGCGCATAGCGCGGCGCATGTGTGCGATGCTCTTGCTGCGGCAGGCCTTGCGCTGGTCAGCCTCGAACCTGCCACGACGCGAACGGAAAAGGGCGTGCCGGTGCCAGGTCTCATCGCGGTGGTTAGAAATTAAATGGAAGCTGCGCGCACCATCGCTCATGCCCCGTTGCTGCCCGAGCGCTTTCAGCGCTGGTTCACGCAGCGCGGCTGGTCGCCGCGGGTGCATCAACTCGAATTGCTGACGAAGGCGCGCGAAGGTCGCTCGTCGCTGCTGATCGCTCCGACCGGTGGCGGCAAGACGCTGGCCGGCTTCTTGCCAACGCTGGTCGAATTGAGCGAACGCAACGCGTTGCCAAAAAAACTGCAATCCACCGGCCGGAGCGTGGCGCGGAGTCAGGGCCTGCACACGCTCTATATCTCACCGCTGAAGGCGCTCGCCGTCGACATCGCGCGCAATCTAGAAACGCCCGTGCGCGAGATGGCGTTGCCGATCCGGCTGGAGACACGCACCGGTGACACGCCGGCGTCAAAGCGCATGCGCCAACGCCGCGATCCGCCGGACATTCTGCTGACGACGCCGGAGCAATTGGCGCTGCTGCTTGCCACCGCCGACGCGCCCTATCTGTTCGGCACGCTCAAGCGCGTCATTCTCGACGAACTGCATTCGCTGGTGACCTCGAAGCGCGGCGATCTGCTGTCGCTCGATCTGGCGCGCCTCTTCAAGCTCGCACCTAATCTCTCGACCGTCGGGCTGTCGGCTACGGTCGCCGAGCCGGACGAATTGTGCCGCTATCTGGTGCCGCAGCCGCTCGAAGGCGCATCAATGGCCGATCTCGTCGTCGCGCAGGCTGGCGCGCAGCCGCACGTCAGCATGCTTGATACGGAATCGCATCTGCCGTGGGCCGGGCACTCTGCACGCCACGCGCTTGGCGAGATCTACAATCTCATTAAGCAGCACAAGACGACGCTGGTTTTCGTCAACACGCGCAGCCAGGCCGAATTCCTGTTTCAGGAACTGTGGGGCATTAACGACGACAATCTCGCCATCGCCTTGCATCACGGCTCACTCGACGTCGCGCAGCGCCGCCGCGTCGAGGAAGCCATGAGCGCCGGGAAATTGCGCGCCGTGGTCTGTACCTCGTCGCTCGATCTTGGCGTCGACTGGGGTGACGTTGACCTCGTCGTCAATGTCGGCGCGCCGAAAGGCTCGTCGCGGCTGATGCAACGCGTCGGCCGCTCCAATCACCGCTGGGACGAGCCCTCGAAAGCGGTACTGGTGCCGGCCAACCGTTTCGAAGTGCTGGAATGCCGCGCGGCCATCGATGCCGTCGCCGACAATGCGCAAGACACGCCGCCGTTACGCACCGGCGCGCTCGACGTGCTGTGCCAGCACATTCTTGGCCGCGCCTGTGGTGAGCCGTTTGCCTCTGACGAATTGTTCGCCGAAGTCCGTGCCGCCGCGCCTTATGCGTTGCTCACGCGTGCCGATTTCGATGCGGCGGTCGATTTCGTCGCCACCGGCGGCTACGCGCTCAAGGCCTACGAGCGCTTTGCGAAAATCCGGCAGGGCAAGGACGGCAAGTGGCGCGTCACGCACCCGCGCGTGGCACAACGCTATCGCATGAATATCGGCACCATCGTCGAAGCCGACATGCTGAAAGTACGGCTGATGCGGTCGCGCAGGGGCGGCTCGGCGATGATGCCGCGCGGCGGCCGTTTACTAGGTCAGGTCGAGGAATATTTCATCGAGATGCTCAATGTCGGCGACAGTTTTGTCTTCGCCGGCGAGGTGCTGAAATACGAGGCGCTCGTCGAGGACGAGGTCTACGTCTCGCGCTCCAGCGCCACCGATCCGAAAGTGCCGTCCTACGAAGGCGGCAAATTTCCGCTTTCAACGTATCTCGCCGCGCGCGTGCGCGGAATTCTCGCCGACAAGGACGCTTGGTGCGCGCTGCCGACGCAGGTGCGCGAATGGCTCGAGATACAGCAATGGCGTTCGATGCTGCCGCCGGCTGGCGACTTGCTGGTCGAGACATTTCCGCGCGGCGAGAAATTCTATCTGGTCAGCTATCCGTTCGAAGGCCGCCTCGCGCATCAGACGCTTGGCATGCTGCTGACACGGCGGCTGGAGCGCGCTGGTATGAAGCCCCTTGGCTTTGTTACAAACGAGTACGCGCTGACCGTCTGGGGGCTCGGCGACCTGGGTTTACGCATTACGCGTGGCGAACTGTCACTGGCGGAACTTTTCAATGAGGACATGCTTGGCGACGATCTCGAGGAATGGCTTGCCGAATCCGCGCTGATGAAGCGCACGTTCCGCAGTTGCGCCATTATCGCCGGATTGATTGAGCGCCGGTTCCCAGGCGAGGAAAAGTCCCGCCGCCAGCTCACGATTTCGACCGACCTTGTGTACGACGTCTTGCGCAAGCATCAGCCGGATCACATCCTGTTGCGGGCGGCGCGCGCCGACGCCGCCACTGGCTTGCTCGACATCAAGCGGCTTGGTGAAATGCTCTCGCGCGTGAAGGGTCGAATCGTCCATAAAGCCTTGGACCACGTTTCGCCGCTCGCGGTTCCCGTCATGCTGGAGATCGGCCGCGAGACGGTTTATGGCGAGGCTGGTGACGCGCTATTGGCGGAAGCCGCCGACGATTTGATCAAGGAAGCGATGCAGTGACCGCATCTCCCGCTCATTCCCGCGAAAGCGGGAATCCAGTTCTTGACTCTGGGTCCCCGCTTTCGCGGGGACGAACGGATCATGTGGTTGTTTTGGCTGGTGCGTCTTTGGTCGCCGATCCCTCCGGTGTCCTGTATTGGCCCGAACACGGCCTGCTCGTCGTCGCCGATCTCCATCTGGAGAAAGGCTCGAGCTATGCCGCACGCGGCCAGTTCTTGCCGCCGTACGACACAGCTGCGACATTGGCGCGGCTGGCGAAACTGATCGCGCATTATGCGCCGCGCTGTGTGATCGCACTCGGCGACAGTTTTCATGATGGCGGTGGACCGGCACGCTTGCAGCAAGGCGACCGCGAAAGCCTGTCAGCGTTGCAATGCGGCCGCGACTGGATCTGGATCACCGGCAATCATGATCCGGAACCGGCCGACAATATTGGCGGCACGTTCCACGAAACATTCGCGCTCGGTGCGCTGACCTTCCGCCACCTGCCGACCGGCTTCGCCAATGAAATCTGCGGTCACCTGCATCCGTTGGCGCGCATCGCGCATCGCGGCCGTGCTGTTAGCCGCCGCTGCTTCGCCGCCGACGAGACGCGCATGGTGATGCCGGCTTTCGGCGCTTTCACTGGCGGATTGAACGTCCGCGACGCCGCCTTTGCCGATCTGTTCGGCACGCTCGCCTTCACGGCGCATATGCTTGGCGAGGATCGGCTCTACGCTTTCACCGCAAAGCGGTGCCTGGCGGATTGACTGTTTTTCAGAGACTGAGAGGCTCGCGTGTGTACGCTCGTTAAGCTCGGCATGACGGCCGCTTTGGTGGTCTTCTCGATTGGGTCTTTTTCCGCGCCCGTGCGCGCCGATGATGCCGGCGCCATCGCCGCCGTTGCCGATCAATCATTCAAGCCGCTGCTCGATAAGTATGGCGTGCCGGGTATCGCCGTTGCCGTGACGGTCGACGGTCACCAATACTTCTTCAACTACGGCGTCGCGTCGAAAGACAAGAATACGCCGGTGACGAATGACACGCTGTTCGAGCTCGGCTCCATCAGCAAGACGTTCAACGCAACCTTGTTCGGTCTCGCGGCGGTCCGCGGCAAGATTGCACTCAATGATCATCCGGGAAAATTCATTCCTGCCTTGCGCGGCAGCTCCATCGATGAAGCGACATTGCTCAATCTCGGCACCTATACGGCAGGCGGTCTACCGTTGCAGTTGCCGGACAGCGTCAAGAGCGACGCAGGCATGATCGACTATTTCCGCGCGTGGAAATCATCGGCGGCGCCAGGCGCGCTGCGCCGCTATTCAAACCCAAGCATCGGTCTGTTCGGCCGCATCACGGCATCGGCTCTCGGCGACGACTACGCTAAATTGGTCGAGAGCGAGATCTTCCCCAAGGTTGGCATGCGCGAGAGCTATATCCACGTGCCGGCCACGGCGATGGCGCGTTACGCCTGGGGCTACAGCAAGAGCGGCGTGCCGGTTCGGGTCAATTCAGGCGTATTCGATGCCGAAGCCTACGGCGTCAAGGCGTCGAGCGCTGACATGGTCCGTTATGTTGAAGCCAATATTCGTCCCGGCGTGCTGGAGGCGCCGATTCCGCAGGCAATCGAAGCTACACATGTCGGGTATTTCAACACGAGTGAAATGGCGCAGGGGCTGGGCTGGGAGCAGTACTCGTATCCGGTGACGTTGGAACGCTTGCTGGCCGGTAATGGCGACGCAATGATCTTTAAATCCAACGCCGTCACCGCGATCACGTCACCCGCACCTCCGTCAACACCGACCCTTTTCAATAAGACTGGCTCGACCAATGGATTCGGCGCTTACGTCGTTTTCGTCCCGGCAAAGAAGATTGGTCTCGTCATACTGGCGAACAAGAACTTGCCGAATGCGGCGCGCGTCACTGCAGCCTATCAGGTGCTGAAGCGTCTGGATCCGTCGATTGTCAGCACTCACGGACAGTGACGGCAAACGCAGTCTAATCCCTTCTGAACACCACGCTGCCGAACCAGCCGATGAACAGCGCCATCAGTGCTGTGACCATCCCGTAGAGCAGGCCGTGGTCGCGCGCGGCGTCGGCGACGTATTGCTCGAAGCCGGCCTTGATTACTTCCAGCGCGGTGCCGGTGCGCGTCACCATCACGCCATTGGCAAACAATTTGACATCCACGTTGTAATTGCCGGTCGGCACGTTCGACGGGATCGGCATGGCGACGCGAAACACCGTCGGCGTCAGGAAGGTCACCGCCGCGCTATCCTGGCGATACAGGCCGAATTGCGTCTCCAGCCGAACGAAGGCAGCGCGGAACGGATCGTCGCGCACGGTATCGGCGAAATCGGCGCCGACGCGCTGGGTCAGTACGTAGCTGTCGAGTCCGATCTGCAATCGACGTAGCCTGTCCGGAGCCGCAATGGTCTCGACCGGCCGATTGCTCAGCACCGATAGATAAGATGGCACGCGGATGAATTCGCGCGAATCGACATTGACCCAGATGCCGGCGACGCGCTCCTTGCGGCGGGTCTTCAAGATTTGAGGTGGCCCGGTCACGGTGACGACGAGATCATAGTGCGTCGGCGGCAAGGTCTTGCCGGCGTCCGGCTCGACGGTGCCGAACAGCACCAGGTCGTCGCCGACGAAACTCGACGTAATGGCGATGCGATGGTTCGACAGCGACACCACCAGCCGCTCGGCGGTGGCGGGCGCGGCGCCGCAAAGCGTCAACACTAGCGCGATGAGGAGGGCGGGGTACCGCATCACTCCATCCCCACCAGCCGCAGCGAATAAAAATCGTCCGGGACCACGATAAGCTGATAGGCGAACCGCAAGCCCACCGCGAATACCAGCAAGCCCAGCAACAGGCGCAGGCGTTCGCCACGCATCTTCTGCCCGGTGCGCGAGCCGAACTGCGCGCCGATCACGCCGCCGACCATCAGGATCAATGCCAATACCGCATCGACCAGATGGTTGGTCGCGGCGTGCATCACGGTTGCCGAGGCCATGGTGATCAGCGTCAGCATCATCGAGGTGCCGATCACGGTCGCGGTAGGCACGCGCAGGAAATAAATGAGCATCGGCACCAGCAGGAAGCCGCCGCCGATACCCATGATGGCACCGATGAAGCCGATGATGAAGCCGATCGCCCAGACCGGAATGGCCGAAACATAGATCTTGGAGCGCTTGAAGCGCATCTTCAAAGGCAGGCCGTGCAGCCAGGTGTGGCTGCCGGGCCGGCGCAACGTCGCCGGCATGCCACGCCGCGTGCGCAGTTCGGCCTTCACGCTTTCGTAGATCATCATGCCGCCTACCGCGGTCAGCAGCGTTACGTAAGACAGCCCGATCATCAGATCGAGCTGGTCCAGTTCACGCAGCTTGGTGAAAAGCCAGACGCCGACGGCGGTGCCGAGAATGCCGGCGCTCAGCAGCATCATGCCGAGCGCAAGGTCGATGGCACGCTTACGCCAGTAATTGATCGCGCCGGTAAAAGATGATGCGGCGATGTGGCTGGCGACGCTCGCCACCGCTACGGCCGGCGAGATGCCGATGAAAATCAACAGCGGCGTCATCAGGAAGCCGCCACCGATGCCGAACATTCCGGAGATGAAGCCGACCGCGAGCCCCATCCCCAGAACCAGGAATATATTTACGGGCAGGTCGGCGATCGGCAGGTAAATTTGCAAACGGTATCGTCCGGGGTTCGAGGGCCAAGGGTTTAACGCCTTTGGGCCCCGGTGCCGGTCTCAAGCCGGCAGGTACGTCGCAGTGTTAACACCAACGCGCGCTGAATCGTCAGCGATCATGTCGCACAATCTCACCGGAGGCGGCTTTTGCAAATGAAAGTTTGGCGTGAGCCTTAACGGTGCCGGTCTAGCGGTAACGGTTCTGCAGCGAGCCGAGTGACAGGGGACCGACCTGCCGTGGCTTCGGCGCCGGCGCGCTCGTGACGCCATCCCAGCCGCCGGCCGGTTCTGCCACAGTCGTGGCATCCTGCGGCTGAGCCTCGATGGAGAAATTCTGTACCGCGCGCTGGGCGGCGGCGAGCGACTCGGCGTCCATATGGGTGGCGATTTCGTCGCGTTTCTTGGCCGATTCCTTGTCGCCCTGCGCCGCCGCGAGCGAGAACCACTGATAGGACTCGGCGGCGTTCTTTTCGGTGCCGAGGCCGCGGGCGCAGAGAACGCCAAGATTGTACTGGCTGTCGGCGACGCCGCGTTGCGCCGCCTTGCGGAACCACTGCGCGGCATTGACGTAGTCGGGCTTGCCTTCGGCGCCTTCGGCGTAAAGCACGGCGAGGTTATGCATCGCCTTGCCGTTACCCTTGCCGGCGGCGGCGAGATAAAGCTTACGGGCCTGCACCAGATCCTTTTTCACGCCTTGGCCTTTTTCCAGCAGGCTGGCGTAGCGGAATTGGGCCGGGGCGAGACCCTTGGATGCGGCGCGCTCGAACCAGCGCGCGGCATCTTCGAGGCTGACCGGAACGCCACGGCCGTCGGCAAAGCGAACGGCCACTTCGTAGGCCGCGCCGGCATCGCCGGCCACAGCGGCACTGCGTAGCTTGTTGCCGCCGATGGCGGCCGGCAGACGGTCACCCATGGGGGCGGCGGGAGCGGTGGATGGCAGCGTGAGCGGCGGCCGTGCGAGGTTCGGCGTCGGGATCGACCCGGTGACGTCGGCGATTGAAGCGCTCGGTGCCGCGGCCTGCGCCGTCATGGCCGGCGGGCTGAGCAATGACGGCATGACCGGCGACATGTAGTCGGCCGAAGCGGTCTCGGCCGGCTTGGCGGGTTTGGCCGGTTCCAGCGGATTGGCGGCAAAGCGGACATTCGTGGCCGGCTTGGCCGTCGAAGCGGTGTTGATGTCGTCGTCGGCGCGGCTTGCGGTCCTGGCGCTGTCGCCTTTGCCGAATTCGAAGAAATTGCCGGCGATCTGCACCGAGCCGACGACGACGGCGGCGACGCTCGCGGCAACGAACATCTGCTTCACGCGCTTGATCAGCTTGCCGCGCAGCGACGGCTGATCCGGATCGTCGAGTTCAAGAATATCGGCGGGCGGCTGCGCCGGTGGCGGCGGCGAACGCTCGGCCTTGCTCTGGAGAGCGGCGTTGGCGGCGCGTCGGGCGGCGGCGATGAAGCCGGATTTGCCGCCGGCGGCATTGGGGGTGGCGCCGCCCAAAGCTGCTTCGGACGTGGCGATGCGCGCGCCCGGATTGGCGCGGAATTTCGGCGGGCCGGAGCCGGGTTCGAGTGGCTCATCGGGCGGCAGATCGGGATTGATCGGCAGATTATGGGCCTGCGGCAGCCGTTTCGGCGCGGGCACTGGCTCCGGGGCCGGCGGCGCCTGGCGCTGGGCCGGTTGTTGAACGTGTTGCGGCGCCTGTTGCGCAACGTGCGGCTCGACGTAAGGCTGATGAACCGGCGCGTGCGGCTGTGCCGCAGGCTGCGGATCGACGACGGCACGGGCCGCGACTCTACCGATCGGCTGACGCGCTTCGTTGAATTCCTCGACGCTGACCGGACGTTTGCGGCCTTGCGGCATGCCGGGTGCGATACTTGGCGCGTGGTGTTCGGCTGGCACCGGCATTGGCGGCGGCGCCATCGGTGGCGCGGCGGCAGGCTGGGGGCCCGAACCGGTGCGAATGCCACTTTCCAGCCTGGCAAGTCGGTCGACGAGTGTGCCGAGCGTGCCGTTGACCTGATGCAACGCGTCTTGCGTGCGGGCCATGTCGTTCTTGAGTTCGTCAACAACCGGCGACGTGTCGGCGCGCAGGCCGCCGCTGTTCTTGTTGGCGCGCAGCTCTTCCATGTGCACGAGCAAGTCGGCGAGGCCGCGCTCGACCGCTTCGAGATGGCCGAGGCGCGAATCCGAGGCATCGAGGCGCTGCACGAGCGCCACGATCTGATCTTCCAGATGATTCGAGGCGAAAGAGTCGCCTCGGTTCTGCTGGATCAGCTCGATCTTGTCGGAGAGCGACTGCACCAGCGATTCCAGCATCGGCGGCACGGTGGCGCCGGCTTCCGAGCGTTGGGCGAGAGCGTCGGCCAGCGCGGAAATGCGGTGTTCGAGATGGTTGAGCGCGTCGCTGCCGGACGCAGCCGAAGCGAGATGTTCGACGCGGTCGGCCAACTGTTCGACGTGTTGCGCGAGGCCGGTCACGGCCTCGGTCGAGGCAACATGGCTCGCCATATCGCGCAGCGTCGTGATGGCGTGCTCGAGCTGATGCAGTGTCTCGGGGTTCTTGTCGGCAACGATCAGGTCGATCTTGTGCGCCAGACCCGCCACTGCGTCGTTGAAGCCGACCAGATTTTCCGCCGGCGTCAGGGTGCGCAACACGTCGCGGACTTCGGCAAGGCCGTGTTCGACGCCCGTCAACTGGCCGGCATCGACGCCGGCCTGCTTGCCTTCGGCGATGCGGTGGGTGAGGCCCTGAATCTGCCGCTCGATGGTGTCGATCGCCTGGCGCGGCATGGCTTCGGTAAGCGCCTGCGCGATGTCGCCGAGTTCGGCGCGCAGCGCATTGATCGCTTCCTCGACGCCCGGCTTGCGCAGGGTTTCGATCTGATTGGTGATCATGCGGAGCTGATCTTCGAGCCCCGACAGATCCTGTTGCGGCACCGGCATCAGCACCGGCTGCGGCATTGGTTGTTGGCTGGGTTGCGCCATCGCCGGCGCGGCTTGCTGGTGTTGCGGCGCGGCGGCCATCGATTGTTGGCCGAGGGGCGGCTGGCCGTTCAACGCGCGCTGGCGCGCGGCGATCTCGGCGATCGCCATATCGAGCGCGGGCGGCATGCGCACTGGCGGCACGTTCGGCAGAACCGGCTGGTACGCTGGCTGCGGCATCGCCTGCTGCGGCATCATTTGCGGATGCATCATATGATGCATGGCCGCCTGCATTGCAGGCTGCAGGGGCGGCGAGGCGACCGACTGTGACTGGCTGACGAACTGGTCGAGTCGCCGGTCGAGGCGGTTGATCAGTTCGGCGATCTGGCCGCTGTCATCCTGTTCGCGCGGCTTCGGCGCATAGGCCTCGGGGCCCTTGCTGCTTTTGCGGGCGAAATGTTCGATGCGGCGGGAGAGATCGTCGAGCTTCTGGTTGACTGCCGAGAGTTCGCGGCCATCGACGACTTCGTCGTCATATTCGGAATCGTCTTCAGCCGCTTGATGCAGGATGACGGTGTTGAGCCATTCGCTCAACGACATGCCGGACCGGCGCGCGGCTTCGCGCGCGGACTCGCGCACTTCAGGCCGAATGCCTTTCACACTCCACGGCACGCCAAGTTTCATGCTCACGTCCACAATC
>DASYCM010000119.1:0-5641 GCA_036500165.1 Pseudolabrys sp. | reverse complement strand
CTGTCGCGGCGGCCGCCAATGTCCTCGATCGAGGACAACGACGCGCCGGATCTGGCCGGGCCCGAAGCGGGCGGCCGCGACATCGAACGCGCTTTGGCGACTTTGGTGGAAGACCAGCGCCAGGCACTGCTGCTCGTGGTGCTCGAAGGTCTCAGTTACCGCGAAGTCGCGGAAGTACAAGGCGTACCGATCGGAACCGTGATGTCGCGTTTGGCGCGTGCGCGTGTGCAGATCAAAACTTATCTCGACGGCGGGCGCCCGGCGCTGCGCCGCGTGAAATGAGAGAGAAGGAAGACCATGATCGATCGCGATTCACCCGTGACCGAGGAAGAGCTTCACGCTTTTGTCGACGGCGAATTGCCGGCCGACCGCATGGAAGCTGTTACCGCCTGGCTCGCCAACCATGGCGATCAGGCAGCACTGGTCGCCGCATGGCGCACGCAGGCCGATGGTATCCGCGCTCGTTACGGCGCTGCGGCTGACGAGCCGGTACCGGATCGCCTCAAGCTCGATCAGGTCTTGAAGCAAGACAGCGCCAACGGCCGCTCGTGGAAAGCGTTTGCCTCGATTGCCGCCATCATCGCCTTCCTGATCGGCGGCGGCGCCGGCTGGATCGCACGTGGCGCGGCGTCTGTGGCGCCTAGCAACTTCGAAATCTTCACTGCCGACGCGCTCGACGCTTACAAGCTCTACGTCGTCGAGGTGCGCCATCCCGTCGAAGTGCCGGGCAATGAGCGTCCGCACATGACGCAGTGGCTGTCGAAGCGCCTCGGGACGGAATTGCGCATTCCCGACTTGCAATCGATTGGTCTCAAGCTGGTCGGCGGCCGTTTATTGCCGGGACCGACCGGTGCCGCCGCGTTTTACATGTATGAGGGCGCGTCCGGGGAACGCTTCACGATCTACTGCGCCAAGGCGGAAGCAGCGGCGCAAACTGCGTTACGCTTCAAGGATGGCAAGGGATCGGCGGCATTCTACTGGGTCGACGACAAGGTCGCCTATGTCGTCAGCGGCCCCGCCGACCGCGGCAAGCTCGAGAACGTCACCAAGCAGGTCTACGAGCAGATCGACAAAACCGGCGCGAAAAAATCATAAACCAACTCCGTTCGTCCCCGCGGCCCGCCTACGCTCGCTTTGCGAGCTACGGCGTGCTCGGAGTCCGCCGAAGCGCTATGCGCGGAGGCGGAAAGCGGGGACCCAGTTCTAAGTGAAGCACTGGATTCCCGCTTCCGCTGGAATGAGCGGAGCTAGGACTTAGCCCAGATCCTTCCTCGGGTCGTAAGGCTGCTCGTCACGCAGCTTTTCCATCAGCGCCTTGAACTCGTCATCGGGCTTCGCCGGCATGATGATGCGCGCAGTGGCGAGAAGATCGCCGGTCGCGTCTTTCGACTTCAAGCCTTTGCCCTTGAGCCGGAACGTACGCCCGCTATCGGTGCCGGGCGGGATCGCCAATTCTACGGCGCCACCGAGCGTCGGCACGCGAACTTTGCTGCCGAGCACCGCTTCGTAGATCGTGATCGGCAGATCAAGCCGCAGGTCGGCGCCGTCGGGTGTGAACACCGGGTGCTGCGCAATCGTCACGGTGATGATCGCGTCGCCGGCGCGTCCCGCCATGCCGGGATAGCCCTGCCCTTTCAGCCTGATCTGCTGACCACTCGTAATGCCCGCCGGAATTTTGACTTCGATGTCCTTGCCGGTCGGCAGGTGCACGCGGGTCTTGGCGCCCTTTGCTGCATCTTCGAGCGAAATGGTAAGGGAAGCCTCGAGGTTCTGCGCCGAAGGCGCGCCGAACTCTTCCTGTTCGAACTGCGGCTGCGCGCGGCCGCCGCCGAACATACCGCGCAGGACGTCTTCGAAACCCGCGCCACCACCGCCCGGCGGACGCCGCTGGAAACCATCCGAACCGAAGGAGAAACTCTCGAAGCCGCCGCCTGGGTTGAATCCGCCGGCGCCGCCACCGGGGTGGCCGCCGCCAAAGCCCTGAAAGCGCGGTTTGCCTTCGGCATCGATTTCGCCGCGGTCGAACGCCTTGCGCTTATCGCCATCGCCCACGATCTCATATGCCGCGTTCAGCTCGGAAAAGCGCGAGGCGGCTTTCGGATCGGTCTTGTTGGCGTCGGGGTGAAGCTTCTTGGCAGACTTGCGATAGGCGCTTTTGATCTCCGCCTCGCTCGCACTCTTAGAAACCCCCAAGATGTCATAGGGGTCGCGCATCCGTTCGAACTCCCGTTGAATTACCCCACCAGCAGATGCCGGCGACTCGAACGCTAATGTGGGGGTCCTGTTGCCCGGATGCAACGGTCCGGATCGCGCAAGAGAAACTACGCGAGAAACTAGGAGCGCTTCCAGGGCTTGAGAGAACGGACTTCCCAGGCACCCTTCTCGTGCGTCTGTTTGCAGGCTTCGCCTTGCAACCAGGACTGTGAGGGGCCGTTGACGTAGCTGGCGAGGAAATCGCGGCACGTCTGCCCGGATTGGGTATAGGCGGCCGCGATCGGCGTCACCGTGCCGCGCGCGCCCGTGCGCGGATTTTCCCAGGGTTCGCTGGCATTGCTCGGCTTCTCGAGCACCTGCCGGACCGCAGCCTTGGTGAAGGCCAGATCCGCCTCTGGTGGCAGATCATTGGCCGATTTGGCCGGAGCCGTGATCGAGCCGGTACGGTCGGACTTGTCGGCCGAGCCATAAATTGAATCGAGCTGGCCGACACTGCAGCCCCCGCAGGCCAGTGCCAGGGTCGCGGCACAGGACGCCGCCAAACCTGTCAGCCGGCTGCCGCGCCATAGGCGCGCCGCCCTGCTTCCACTATATAGAACCCGAGAGAATTGACGGGTCTTGAGGCCGTCCAAGCGAGCACTCCGAAATGTCCGATGCAGCACCAATAGAACAACCGAATTGGTTAACGAGTGGTGATTTCACCGCGGCGGACGAGCCGTTTCGGCTTTTTGCCGCATGGCTCAAGGACGCCGCCGCCTCGGAACCCCGCGACCCGACCGCCATGACGCTGGCGACCGTCGATGCCGACGGCATGCCGGACGCGCGGATCGTGCTGATGAAGGGTTTCGATGAACAGGGCTTCGTTTTCTACACGAACAAGGAAAGCCAGAAGGGCCAGGAACTGGCCGCGCACGCCAAGGCCGCCTTGGTGTTTCACTGGAAGTCGCTGAACCGGCAGGTGCGCTTGCGCGGCACCGTCGAGCATGTGACTGACGCCGAGGCCGATGAGTATTTCGCCACCCGGCCGAAGCAGGCGCAGATCGGCGCCTGGGCGTCGAAGCAATCACGGCCGCTGGAAAGCCGCATGGCCTTCGAAAAGGCTGTCGCCGTCTATGCCGCGAAATACGCGCTCGGCACCGTGCCACGGCCGCCGCAATGGTCCGGTTATCGCATCGTGCCGACGACGTTCGAGTTCTGGCACGACCGGCCGTTCCGTCTGCATGACCGCATCGTGTTCAAGCGCGACAAGCAAGCTCTGCCTTGGATCAAGACGCGGCTCTATCCGTAAGGCTTCCGATTAAGCTAGCATGATGGGCGCGACACTCGCGCAGTCCAGAATAATTCCAAGGACGACAATGCCGAACTCGCAATCCAACCAGCCGCCCCGCACGCTCCTGCTGACAGGCGCAAGCCGCGGCATCGGCCACGCGACGGTGAAACGCTTTTCGGCCGCGGGCTGGCGCGTCATCACCTGCTCGCGTCATGCGTTTCCGGAAAACTGCCCGTGGGGCGCGGGACCCGAAGATCATATCCAGGTCGACCTTTCCGACGAGACCAGCACCAACGAAGCCATCGCCGAGATCAAGCGGCGTCTCAACGGCGAGCTGCATGCGCTGGTCAACAATGCCGCGATTTCGCCGAAGGCCGAAGGCGGCAAGCGCCTCGGCTCACTCGATACCGCGACCGAAGTCTGGCAGCAGGTATTTCGCGTGAATTTCTTTGCGCCGATCATGTTGGCGCGCGGGCTGGTCGACGAGTTGAAGGCGGCGAAGGGTTCGGTAGTGAACGTGACGTCGATCGCAGGTTCGCATGTACATCCTTTCGCGGGCTCGGCCTACGCGACTTCGAAAGCGGCACTGGCGTCACTCACCCGCGAAATGGCGAGCGACTTCGGCCGGCTCGGCATTCGCGTCAACGCCATCGCACCGGGCGAAATCGATACGTCGATTTTGTCGCCGGGCACCGAGAAGATCGTCGAGCAAATTCCGATGCAGCGGCTGGGCACCACCGACGAAGTGGCGAAGATCATTTACGTGCTGTGTACGGAAACCAGTTCGTACGTGAATGGCGCGGAGATTCACATCAACGGCGGCCAGCACGTTTAATACTGGCGGCCTCGCCTATAGCCACTTCTTCCACTTGAAAACCAGCAGCGGCACGACGGCGGCGAGCACCATCAAACCCAGCGCGAAGGGATAGCCGTAGGCCCACTCAAGCTCGAGCATGCCGGAATGAAAATTCATGCCGTAGATCGATGCCACCAAAGTCGGTGGCATGAAGATCACTGCGGCGATCGAGAATATCTTGATGATGTTGTTCTGCTGGATGTTGACGACGCCGAGCATGGCGTCGAGCAGGAACGTGATCTTGGCCGACAGATAGCTGGCGTGATCGGTGAGCGAGACCACATCGCGCTGCATTGACTGAATTTGCGTGCGCGGGTCCTTGGTCCATTTCATGACCTCGGCCTCGTGCGCCAGAAACGACAGCAGACGGCCGACCGAGACCTGGCTTTCGCGCACTTTGGACGTGAGGTCGCCCTTACGGCCGAGCGCCTTGAGCACGTCGTTATAGGACGGCGGCGCCTCGGCCGCGTCCGGCTCGAATATCGAATGCGACAATTGATCGACCTCGGCGCCAATGCGCTCGAGAATGTCGGCCGAGCGGTCGATCACCGCATCGAGCAGATCCATCAGCACCGACTCGCCGGACACCTTGGGCGAGCAGTTGCGCGCGAGTTTGTGCTCGACGATGGCGAAGGGCCGCGGGTCGTCATAGCGCACCGTGCAGAGGCGGTGGCCCGACAAGACGAAGGTGACGGCCGTGGTCTTCGGCGTCATCGTGTCCGACTGGCACATCAGCGTCGCGGTCATGTAGCGCGCGCCGTCCTCGACATAGAGCCGGCTGGAGACCTCGATCTCCTGCATCTCCTCCCGCGTCGGCACGCCGATGCCGAGCAGGCTCTCGACGAGTTTGTCTTCCTGCACGGTGGGCGAGACCAGATCGATCCACACCGCGGCCTCCGGCGGCGGCTCGCCGGCACCGGACGGCACGCGCTGCAGCGATGTGCCTTGCGGAATGTAGACCGAAAGCATGAACCCAAGCCCCGCGACGGATCGGCCTTCTCATGACCCGATCACGGCGAATTGCGCAAGATAATAAATCGACAATAAATCGCGCGAGCCGCCGAAGGCGGTCACGGGCATTCTCACGCGTCAGCTGATGATGAGACGGAGCGTGCCGTCAGTCGGCGTCGGTGACGGCGTCGCCGTTCGTATTGCGCAGTTCGCCTTGATGGCGGATGGCGGCGGCCACTGCCGAAATTCCGATCTTGCCGTAGCGATCGTCGAGATTCTTGTATTGGCGCTGGGAGTCTTGGCTCTGCTCCGTCGCCCGGGGGGCATTCATCGTATTCTCCAGTCCGTCC
>DASYCM010000118.1:0-5320 GCA_036500165.1 Pseudolabrys sp. | reverse complement strand
ATAGCCATCCGGCGCAGCGGTTGCGACGGCGTTCATCGCCAGTGCGCCGCCCGCGGTCGGCTTACTCTCAACGACGACCTGGGTTTTCAGTCTTTTGCCAATCTCCTCGCCAATGATGCGCGCAGGCAGATCGATTCCAGGCCCGACAATTACCCGGATGTATCGATCGGGATAATCAGACGCGTGGCCAACGGCGCTCCAACCATACATCATCAAAAGAAAGGCGAGGCATTTTGGAAAAATTCTTCGCATGCGATCCGCCCTGATCCTTTTGATTGCAGATGCCTTAGAGACACCGAACCAAACGCGCGCGTTTTTATATGACTCTGCCTTGTTCAGCCAGGTCAGACGTGAACGACAGTATAGGCCAACTCATCTGGTTCAGATTATGTGGCTTTCTTCTGGTTCTGCAAGCGCGGTTTTTGGATTGCGTTGCGTGCCACGACGCAAGCGTCATGGTTACGCATAACCGGCGCCAAAAAACAGAACTTCACCGACTTCACTCAAGAAGCGATGGGCGCACCCCTCCAAGCGAGGGGATAAAGATATGCAACCGTCGCGCGGCATGAACGCCGAACGCGATGCTTAAGGAATACAACGGCTGATATCGTTAGGGGATGGCCGCCTTGCCTGTGATTGGATCGGGCCGGCTTATCGCACCTTGTACAGCGTGTGCTTGCGATTGTGCGTGAAGGGCCGCACCTGTGACGGCCAGCGGCCGTCTTCAACGGCCTTCGCCCATTCCGGGCTCGTCAGAACATGCGGACCGTCGATTTCGTAGACAGCATGATGACGCGGGCTCTCGGCCTCGACACGCTTTTCCACGCCGCCAATGCTCACCGAGAAAGGCTCAGTGTCCATGCGGCTTATAGAGTGCACGCCCGGCACTTTCAGCAGGCTCGGCACATGCTCGGTGTCGTAGACCTCGTGAAACAGCGCCTCCTTGTCCGGATCGACGTCCATGCTGGAGACGAACACATAGTTCCCTTTGAACGGCATTGAAGTCTTCTTTCTTTGTTGCCTTGAGATTGCGAGCGCCTAACCAATCTTCTTGAGACCTTTGGCGTATTGCTTCGAGCGCGTGACATAGACTTCTGCGCCGCGCGCGATCATTGCCGTGAGCTTGTCGTCGATGGTGCGGATGGCGCGCGCCGGCGAGCCGACGATCAGCGAATTGTCGGGAAACTCCTTACCCTCGGTCACCACCGCGCCGGCGCCGACCAGACAATTTTTCCCGATCTTGGAACCGTTGAGCATGATCGCGCCCATGCCGACCAGCGAATTCTCACCGATGGTGCATCCATGCAGGATCACGTTGTGACCGATCACGCAATTGCTACCGATGACCATCGGAAAACCCGGATCCGTGTGCAGCGTGGCATTGTCCTGAATCTGCGAGCGTTCGCCGAGTTCGATCCACTCGTTGTCACCGCGCAGCACTGCGCCGAACCAGATGCTGGTGTCTTTCTTCATGCGCACGCGGCCGATCACGGTCGCATTGTCGG
Organism: Pseudolabrys sp.; assembly: GCA_036500165.1. Taxonomy (GTDB): domain Bacteria; phylum Pseudomonadota; class Alphaproteobacteria; order Rhizobiales; family Xanthobacteraceae; genus Pseudolabrys. Next base: position 3,815 of record DASYCM010000118.1, on the reverse strand, counting down.
CGATCCAGTATTCGCCCTCGCCCGGTAATTCCGGCGCCTGCCCGTCGAGTTCAAAGATCGCCATGTCCGCTCCTTAGCCAAAGGCTGGCGAACTTGCCCGATCAAAAGCTTTGAGGGAAGCCGAGTCGCTCAGAGACCGGCGGCGCGCAGCGTCATCAGCAACACCATGCCGGACATCAGGCTCCAGAAGCCGGCGAGCACGGTGGCGAGAAACACGAACTCGAAGCGACGGCCATCCTGCTGACGGCCGAGCAGCGTGTTGCGCATGATAAGGAACGGCGCAGTAATCATCAGCAGCGGTACGGCGGCGAAAGCTTGCGGGCTCGGGCCGGTCGAGAGCATGCCGAAGGTCGGCAGCCTGCTCGTGGCCAACTGGTAGGCAGAGCTGAACAGGCCCGCCATGGCAAAGCCAAGCGCCAGCGACAACAAGTTCTGCAACGCCTCGGGAGTCATTTCCGGCCTCGAACGCGATACCAACGCAATACCTGGGGCCAAGTTTTACAGTCCGGGCAGGTTCCCGCCAGCCAATCCTTAACGAATGGTTAAAAGCTAAAATCCTCGTCCGGCCAAAGGTTGGCGGCAAGGTTTCGCCATGTGCCGTGGCATACTGGAATTCTGATTCGGACAGGGATTCCAATGGCCTACATCACGCAGCACAAGCGGCACGGCAAGCGCCGCAACGGGCACAATCCGCTCGCTGGGCCTGTGCTGCTGTTTACCGCTGTGATCGCGGTCGCCGCGGTCTATGTCGGCTATGTGCTCTGGCCGCGCTGGCCCGAGGCACCGGTCAGCCTCGATGCGCCCTCCTTGCCCGTGAATGTCGCAGGCACCCTCTTCAACATCGAACCGGCGGCGATCCGCCAGGCCATCCAGCGCAAGCCCGGCACGCAGGATCGTGTCGACCTCGCCTACCTGTGGCCATCACTGGTGCCACCCGATCCGGCGCTCAAGGCGACTATCGGCGAGCCTGTCGATCCAAATGAACGCTTGTTCGTCACCATCCAGACGGTCGACGGCACGCTGCCGCTGATGGAGCGCGTGCAGAATATTTATCCACGCTACATGGTGCCGGAGCCGGTCGCGGGACCTGAAGGACTGACGGTGCGTCCTTTCCGCAACGACACGCCATACAAGGACGAAGACCTGGTGTTCGAGTCGACCGCGCCGGAGCATTTCCTGGCGCGTTGTGCGCGCAAGGGCGTGATCAATTCCGGCAGTTGCCTGTTGGAGCGGCGCATCGGCAATGCCGACATCACCGTGCGCTTCCCGCGCGACTGGATCGGCGACTGGAAAAACGTCGCCGACGGCATCGACCGGCTGATGCTGCGGCTACATCCGCTTTAATAGAATGACCGTTCGTCCCCGCGCATAGCCGTCCAAAAGGACGGCGTTCTTTCAGAACGCCTATGAGCGGGGACCCAAGCCGAGAAAAGACAAGAACTGGATTCCCGCTTACGCGGGAATGAGCCGGGGAACTAAGCTTCCTGCACGTCTTCGAGATCGAGATCGAGGATCGGCAGTTCGAAGATATACGACTTGCGGCCCTTCTCGTTCTCAAAGAACAGCACGCCGAGAAATTCCTCACCGAGATAGGCCTCGAATGAATCGGTCTTCTTCGGCCGGGTCACGACGCGGATTTTGTCGTTGTCGAATTTGCGGCGCAGATATGCATTGAGCGTCGGGATCGGCTGAATGCTCGGATCGCTGCCGATCTGGATGACCATGCGGAAATTGAACGAGCGATCGCCATCCTCGTCATCGACGTTGAGCAAGCCGAGGTCATCTTCGCCGACGAAAATCTCGGCGGTGTCGTAGGTCTTCGGCACCACGCGAATATTCGGGTTGCCGAACAGCTTCTTCAAATAAGCGTCGAGCTTTCTGACTTCGTGCACGTCCACCGGAGCGCTCCTTGATAATGGCCGCGCCTAGTTGCCCGATTGAACGGCGCAACGCAAGCCGCACAAAAACAGCTAAATTTTAACCGTCGATCGCGATGCCGGGAAACATCTGGTCCATGGCGCGCGAAGGCTCGGGGCAACCTGCCTCACCGACGACCTTGGCCGGCACGCCAGCAACGGTGGTGTTATGCGGCACAGGCTTGATCACCACCGAACCGGCGGCAATACGCGCGCAATGACCTATTTCGATATTGCCGAGGATCTTCGCGCCGGCGCCGATCATGACGCCGCGGCGGATTTTCGGATGACGATCTTCGTGCTCTTTGCCGGTACCGCCGAGCGTCACGTCATGCAGGATCGAAACGTCGTCTTCGATCACCGCGGTTTCGCCGACGACAAAGCCGGTGGCGTGATCGAGGAAAATACCGCGGCCGATTTTCGCCGCCGGATTGATGTCGCACTGGAACACCGCCGACGAGCGGCTTTGCAAATAGAGCGCGAAGTCCTTGCGGCCCTTGCTTTGCAGCCAGTGCGCCAGACGATGCGTCTGAATGGCGTGGAAGCCTTTGTAGTAGAGCACGGGCTCGAGGAAACGCTTGGTCGCCGGATCGCGGTCGGTGGTGGCGACGATGTCGGCGCGGAATGCCTCACCAATGGCCGGCTGGTCGTTGAGGGCCTCGGTGAAGGCCTGGCGGATCAGGTCGGCGGAGACGTCGCTGCTGCCGAGCCGCTCGCTGACGCGATGGATCACGGCCGCTTCGAGGGAGTCGTGGTTGAGGATGTTCTCGAAGATGAAGGTCGAGAGCTCGGGCTCGCGCCGCGTGATGTCTTCGGCCTCGTGCCGGATGCGGGCCCAGCCCGGATCGACCTTGGCGAGGCCGGTATTGTCAGGGCCTTTGGCGGTTTTGGTCTGCAATTGAGCCATACGTACTTCTCCGGCCGTTTTCGGCAGTCCCTAGATAGACCTTTTATCACGGATTTTCAGGGGCATCAGGACGACTAAAGCCAGAACGCTTAAACCCAGGACGACTAAACCTATGTTTCAGGGCCTACCCGCCAAAAACTCCAGAACGCCCGCTTTATAGACCTTGTCGCCGACCGCCAGCATGTGGTCCCGATCCGGAATATCCAGCGCCCGGGCGCCCGGAATAAGGGCCGCTAGGTCATGCGCCGAGCCGGCCACCGGGTCCTTGGTCCCGACCGCGACCATTACTGGGATACCAATCTTCGCCACCTCGTCGCGGCTCAACGTCTGTCGCGAACCGCGGATACAGGCGGCCAGCGCCGTGCGGTCGGACTTGGTCTGATCGGCGAAAGCGCGGAATACCCGGCCCATCGGGTCGGTGACATCGGCCAGTGACGGCGCTTCCAGCGCGTCGGCGATACTCATCGGCAATCCGACACCATCGACCAGATGAATGCCGAGGCCGCCGAGGATCGCGGAGCGCACATAGGTCTTGTCGTTCGCCGCGAGGTAGGCCGCGATGCGCGCGCCCATCGAGTAGCCCATGATATCGGCGCGTTCGATGTTGAGATGATCCATCAGCGCGACAACGTCGTCGGCCATCTTGGCGGTATGATAATCGTCGGGGTCGTAGAGCTTAGTCGACTGCCCGTGTCCGCGGTTATCGAGCGCGATCACGCGGCGGCCCGCGCGCGTGAGTGTCGTGACCCAGGCGGTGTTGACCCAGTTCACTTCCTTGGTCGAGCCAAAGCCGTGCACCAGCACGATCGGCTCACCCTCACCCTCGTCCAGATATGCGGTCTCGATCCCGCCGTGATTGAAACTTGCCATTGTCGTCTCCGCGAACGGCACAGCGCTTAGCATCAAGCAGCGGCCGATGGCACCCGTGTCGCGAATTCTTTTGTCACCCAGTCGGCGAAGACGCGCACGCGCGGCGACAATTGGCGGCTGTG
>DASYCM010000117.1:0-10742 GCA_036500165.1 Pseudolabrys sp. | reverse complement strand
CGGCGCCGGGCTCAACCATTCTGGCGATGCTGCCCGATACCGGCGAGCGCTATCTCTCGACGCCATTGTTCGGCGATGTCAGCGCGGACATGAACGAGGACGAGACCAAAATCTCGCAGTCAACGCCGAGCCATCAGATGCTGCCGCCAAAGGCGGCGTAGCCTCACTCTGTCATGGCCGGGCTGGTCCCGGCCATCCACGCCTTCTTTTTTGACCAAGACGTGGGTGCCCGGCACATAGGCAAGTGAAGTGACGCCGTCCTTCGGACGGCTTTGGTCGGGCTTGACGAGAGCTACCGCCGCTGTTTCCGCCAGAACGTGCCGATGATGTTTGAATAATCGTCAGTCCAGGTCCGTACGCCGGGAGTAGGCGCCGTCTGCAGCCAGGTCGGCGCGCCGTTGAGCGGGCCGATATCCTCGGGCGCCCGCGCCGCGATCACGACGTCGGAGCCGAAGATGTAATTGTCGTCGTCTTCTTCATCGTTGTCGTTGGTGTAGACCCAGGCCTTGAGATCGTTGGCGGTGGCAATGCCGACCACGACGCTTTCCAATTCCAGATGCCGGTTGGAAATGTGCATGGTGACGACACCGTGCGGCGCAAGCTTGGCCTTGTAGATTGTCATCGCTTCCTGCGTCGCGAGGTGGATTGGAATGGCGTCGGACGAATAGGCGTCGACTATGATGAGATCGTAGAGGCCGTCCGGCTCCTTGGCGAGCGTCAGGCGCGCGTCGCCGAGGACAATCGGGATATCGGGCTTGCAGGACGAAACGAAGGTGAAGCGCTTCGGATCGCGCGCGGCCATAATCACGGTCGGGTCGATTTCGAAGACCTTCCAGTTTTCATTCGGTTCGATCCAGCACACCAGCGAACCGGCCCCTAAGCCGATAATGGCGACTCGGATAGGTCCACCCTTGCGCCAGCGCACGGAGTCAATGGTCTGCTTCATCGCCGACTTGGCATGATAGTAGGTGAGCGGTTGTGGCTTGCCTTCCGGCGGTTTGCCTTCGTCTGTCAGCAACCGTTCCGCACCGTGCAGCGTCGAGCCGTGCTTGATGACGCGGAAATTGTGGTCCTGCGTCTCGTAGATCAGGTTGACGCCGAAGAAGCTGCGCAGCGTATCGGTGCGGCCTTCGTCGGTCGGATAAAGCCGGATGAGGGAAAGCGCGACGGCTACGATCAGCGCCGACTTCGGCGGATCGCGCATGAACAGGATCGAAAGGCCGGCGAGGGTGAACACCACGGTGCGGAGCTTGCCGGTGTCGGCATATACGATCTGGAAGCCGAAAAAGGCCGGTAGGATCAGCGCTAGCGCGACCAGGACAGCGACCGGCCAGAACCAGCGGTTGATCTGGCGGCCGATAGCGAAAATAAAAGTAGGCACGAAACGCTCGACCGGCGCCCAGGCCTCCGGCGTCGGCGGACGGCACAGCACGGCGAGGAAAACGAGGATCGGGTATTCCGCGATCCAGTTGAACGTATAGGGCGCGACCAGCCCCGCGAACAACCCGCCGAGCATGCCGCCGAACGACAGCGCGACGTAGAACGCGGTGAGATGGGCGGGATGGGGACGTGTGCGCGCCAGTTCGCCGTGGCAGGCCATCGTGATGATGAAGAACGTCAGCAGATGCGCCAACAGGTTCAGCACCAGCAGTGCGAAGCTATGCGTCAGCAGGAGTACAATCACGCCGGCGATGGCGGCGGGCTGTAACAGCAGCACGAAGGATTGCGGGAGCACAGGCTTGCGCGCGAACACCAGCACCCAGGTCAGCAGATACAGCGACAGCGGCATGACCCACATCAAGGGCGCTGCGCCGATGTCCGTCGAAATATGTGCGGTCACCGCAACAAGCAGGCCGGACGGCACGGCGGAAACGAATACCCAGCGGCCGACGAGCCGCCACGATGGCTTCGGCGTTGTCGGCGCTTCATGCGCCGCTTGCGCATGCACAGGCGCACGCAACAGCAGGAAGCCGCAGCCCACGATCAGCAGCGTCAGCAGTGCAAAGCCTACGCTCCACAGTCTGCTCTGCATCTGCACGGTGAAAATCGGCTCGATCAGGATCGGGTACGACAGTAGCGCCAGGAAACTGCCGACGTTCGACGCGGCGTAGAGGAAATACGGGTCTTTGCCGTCCGAGTGTCCCGTGCGCACGAACCAGGCTTGCAGCAACGGGTTGTTCGCCGCCAGCGCGAAGAACGGCAATCCGATCGACACCGCAAAGAGCCCGAGCAACCAGAATTCCGTACCGCTCGCGGGCGGCTCGCCCCAGCCTTTGGCGATGGCCAGCGGTAGCGTCAGCCCGGCTGCGATCAGCAGTGCGACATGGACAATAACCGGGACAATCCTTCGTTCGATCTTGGCGAGCCAGTGTGCATAGGCGTAACCGGCCAGCAGCATGGTCTGGAAGAACACCATGGCGATCGACCACACCGACGGCGAGCCGCCGAGTTGCGGCAGCACCATGCGCGTGAACATCGGCTGCACAGCGAACAGCAACAGCGCACTTAGGAACACCGCCACGGTATAAGTGGCGAGGATCAGCCGGGTGGAGGGTGTCGCAGGCACAGATGTCGTATACTAGATTCGTGCCGCCTCCCTATGACGACAAGGAACGCTTATGAACGTCTTCTACTGGATCATCTGCGGGCTCATCGCCGGTTGGCTCGCCCACCTCATTCTCGGTGGCCGCGGCGGCCTGTTCGGCAATGTCGCAGTCGGCCTCATCGGCGCGCTGGTCGGCGGATTTCTGTTCGAAAAGCTGCATTTGCAGGTCATGCCCGACTTCTGGGGCAACCTGATTACGGCCACCATCGGCGCCATCATTTTCCTGTTCGTCTGGCGGGCGATACGCCGAGCCTAACCTGCGGACCTGTGCTGCGAGGCCATACTTTGAGGGCCAGATACGGCCGTTCCGCATGGCTGGAGTCGCCCAACTTGCGGCCCGGCTTCCGCACCCGTAAGTAAGACCCATGGCCGTCGTTCTCGACCTCATCAACAATCCGCGCCCGCGCCACCCCGAAAAGGCGCACCGGCCGGATACGCCTTTGGCGAAAAAGCCGGACTGGATCCGCGTCAAGGCGCCGGTGTCGCCGGGCTACGAGCAGACCCGCGCCATCATGCGCGAGAACAGACTCGTTACGGTCTGCGAGGAGGCAGGCTGCCCGAACATCGGCGAGTGCTGGGAGAAGAAGCACGCCACGTTCATGATCATGGGCGACACTTGCACCCGCGCCTGTGCCTTCTGCAACGTCAAGACGGGCCTGCCGAACGCGCTCGATCCGAACGAGCCGGTGCATGTTGGTGAAGCCACGGCGAAGCTCGGCCTCAACCACATCGTCGTCACTTCGGTCGATCGCGACGACCTCGCCGACGGCGGTGCGGAGCACTTCGCGCAGACCATCCGCGCCATCCGCACGCACGCGCCCGGAACGACCATTGAAATTCTCACGCCTGACTTCCTGCGCAAGGAAGGCGCGCTCGAAGTCGTCATCGCGGCCAAGCCCGATGTGTTCAACCACAATCTCGAAACCGTGCCCTCGCACTATCTGACCGTGCGGCCGGGCGCGCGTTATTTTCACTCGCTGCGTCTGTTGCAGCGAGTGAAGGAGCTCGATCCGCAGATGTTCACCAAGTCCGGCATTATGCTGGGCCTGGGTGAAGAGCGGAACGAAGTGTTGCAGGTCATGGACGACATGCGCTCAGCCAATGTCGACTTCCTCACCATCGGCCAGTACCTCCAGCCGACACGCAAGCATCACGAAGTGAAGAGCTTCGTGCCGCCGGACGAATTCAAGTCGCTGGAGAAGGTTGCCTACGCCAAGGGCTTCCTGATGGTGGCATCGTCGCCGCTGACGCGCTCGTCGCACCACGCCGGCGACGATTTCGCTCGGCTGAAGGCCGCGCGACAGGCCAAAACCTAAAAGTGCCGTCCTTCTCCTCCAAGCGCAGCGTCCGTCACAGCGCCGCCGATATGTTCGACCTCGTCGCCGACGTCGAAAAATATCCGCAATTCGTGCCGCTGTGCCAGTCGCTAAAGGTCAGAAGCCGCACCGAAAAGGTCGACGGCGTCATGGTGCTCGTCGCCAGCATGACGGTTGCCTATAAATTGATCCATCAGACCTTCACCAGCCGCGTCACGCTCGACAAAGCCAATCTGAAAATCCTCGTCGAATATCTCGACGGGCCGTTCAGCCGTTTGCAGAACCGCTGGACCTTCCATCCGAACGGCGGCGAAATCTGCAACGTCGAATTCTTCATCGAATACGAATTCAAAAGCCGGGCTTTGGCCATGCTGATGGGCGCCATGTTCGACACCGCCTTCAGACGTTTCGCCGCAGCGTTTGAAAAGCGCGCGGACGAAGTCTACGGCAAAGACAACTAGCGAGAGTGGGCAAGGCGGGGTTGGCTGGCATATTTTTGCCATCGCGAAAGCATGCTTTCACAACTTGATCTATGCTTCTCGCAACAACCGTGCATAACGAAACGCCAAGGATTAGCCCATGCCAATGTACAGGTGGTCGGACCTTGAAGAGGTTCCGCTCAATCCGCTGATCAAAGGCCGCGTGGTTGAAGTGCCGAACGCGATGATGGCGCGGATCAAGGCGCCTAAGGGCCCGATCAACATGCACACGCACGAGTTCGACCAGATCACTCACATGCTCGCCGGCAAGATGCGTTGGGTGATCGAAGGCGAAGAGCCGCGCATCGTGACGCCCGGCGACGTGTTGCTGATGCCGGCCGGTGTGCCGCATGGCGGCGAAGTGCTGGAGGATGCCGAGTATCTCGACGTCTTCGCGCCGGGCCGTCAGGACTTCAGCTGGTACAAACAAAAACTGGAACAGAAATAACCGCGCACGAAAAAGCCGCGGGTAGGGAGAGATTTCAATGCGTTTTCTGAATTCATTCGCGCGGCCAGTGCTGGCTGCTGCGGTCCTTGCGGCCGGCATCGCGTCGGCGCCGGCGCAATCCAGCTTCCCCAGCCGTCCGATCACGATGATCGTGCCGCTTCAGGCGGGTACGGCTTCCGATCTGGTCGCACGCGTGCTTGCGCAGGACGTCGGCGAGCGCACCGGCAAGACCCTGATTGTCGAAAACATTCTGGGCGGCGGCGGCGGTGTCGGTACCACGCGTCTCGCGCGTTCGGCGCCGGATGGTTACACCATTGGCGCACTCAACAACGGTATTCACACCATCCTGCCGTTCACGGCCATGAAGTTCGGCTACGATCCGTTCGAGGATCTGCTGCCGATCACGCTGCTGGCGCGCTTCCCGAGCGTGCTGATCGTCAACACCGCGCTGCCGGTCAACAATCTCGCGGATCTGATTGCGCTCGCCAAGAAAGAGCCCGGCAAGCTGAACTACGCTTCGGTCGGCGTCGGCAGTCCGCAACACGTTGCCATGGAACAGCTCAAGGCCGATGCAGGGATCGATATGCTGCACGTGCCGTATCGCGGCGGCGCCGCGGCGACACAGGCCATCGCGACCGGCGAGGTCAACGCTTTCTGGATCGCAACGTCGGTTGCGCTGCCGTTCATCCAGAACAAGACGGTGAAGGCGATCGCGGTCGGCGATCACGTGCGCACCAAGACGCTGCCGGACGTGCCGACCGTCGGCGAGACGGTGAAGGGCTACGTCTACGAGCCGACCTTGGCGCTGTTTACACCAAAGGGCACACCGCCGGAGGTCGTGGATTATCTGCGCAAGGAATTCACGACGTCGCTGAAGAAGCCAGAAGTTATCAAGCGTCTCGATGATGCGGGTTTGGTCGCGATGACATCGACCGGTGCTGAGTTGCAATCGTCGCTCGAGGCCGAGGCCAAGAAGTCCGGTCCCTTGGTCAAGAAGCTCGGTATCGGCCAGTTCTGACGTGACCGAATTCGTCGAGCCCCGCGCGCCTGAACACGAGCCGACCTTCGAGGAGGCCCGTGAACAATCGAGTGTCGCGCGTGGCTGGCTCGCCGGAGACTTCGTCGATCAGGTCAGCTATCCGGTCACTTACACCGGCGAGCCTATTACATTCGTCGTCACCGGCCATCCGCCGGAAACGGCGTCCGCCGTCGTCGATGTTTTTAAGCCCTCGTTCAAGGTGCTGGAGACGATGTCCCGCGGCAAGATCAAGGTCGAGGAGCACTGGGGCGCAAGCCGCCATCGTGATCGCGACGGCGTCGCGGCGCTCAATGACGGCCGTTCGCATTTTGCGCCGATCTATTCGGGCTGGGACAGCAACGCCTACAGGCTGGTGCAGGGCCTGCAATTGCCCGGCCTGTTTCCCAATTCGGAAATGGCGACCTTGGTGTCGGAGCAGCTCTACGGCAAACATTTCCGCGCCGATGTCGAACGTCAAGGCATCCTGATGGGCCGCATGAAGGCGTCCGGCGCCTATCACATCTTCAGCATGAAGCCGGTCCGCACCCGCGACGACTTCAAGGGCTTGCGCGTCGGCACCACCGAAGGCGTCGAGGCCGACGTCATGCGCGCGCTGGGTGCTACTCCGGTCAGCCTGTCGTCACTGGAAATGAACCCAGCGTTGTCGGAAGGCCGTATCGACGCCATGCATCTTGCCGACGGATCGGCCGAGGTTTTCGGCATCGGCAAGGTGGCGCGTTATCGCACGGCGCTGAGCCTGGTGCGGCAGAACCTCGAATTCGGCATGAGCAAGGCGGCGTGGACCGCGCTGCCGCCGGACCTCAAGACCATCGTCGATGTCTGGCTGCGCGCCGAGGCGCAGGCGGAGACGCAGGTATTCTACCGCGTGGCCGGGGCGAGGGCGCGCGACCACTTCAGGGAAGGCGGCATGCAGTTCGTCAATTTCAACGTCGCGGAATTCGGCAAGATATTCGACGCGACGCGCCCCGTGGTCGATACCTTCATCGCCAGGGAAGAATCCGAAGGCCGTCCGGCGCGGGCCATGATCCACGACGTCGCCGACGCGGTCGAAGAACTGCAAGACAAAACGCCGAACGACCTGATGCGCGAGGCGATCCTCAATCCGGCGCGCGGCATCAACGCCTAGATACCCGTCTTGATCTTGACGACGGGTTGAACTTACTTGGCGGTTGCATTCGCCGAGGAGACCGCATGTCGAGCCACTCGTACGACACTACCCCTGTCTGGAGTTGGGCTGCGCCCGTAGCCGCAGGCGCGCTATTGGCTGTCATATTTGCCGGTGTCGTTCCTCCGGACGCGGTGCCCGTCTCACTTGCCGAATGTGTGTTGCTTTGCGGTGCAGTGTTTGCTGCCGTGCATCACGCCGAAGTCCTGGCTGTGCGGCTGGGCGAGCCCTTTGGTTCCATTCTTCTGGCCATCGCCGTGACGGTCATCGAGGTTGCGCTGATCGTATCCATCATGCTGTCAGGCAAGGCCGGCAGCGACGCCGTGGCGCGCGATACGATTTTTTCCGCGGTTATAATCGCATTGAACGGCATTATCGGTCTGTGTCTCGTTTTCGGGGCGCAGCGGCACCACGAGCAGAGCTTTCAGCTCCAGGGCGCCTCGGCCACGCTCGCCGTGCTCGGGACATTGGCGACGTTTGCTCTGATATTGCCGAATTATACGGTCGCGACGCTGGGGCCGCTTTATTCGCCGGTTCAGTTGCTGTTTATCGGTGCGGTATCGGTTGCGCTCTACGGCATCTTCGTTTTCGTGCAGACCATTCGTCACCGCAATTATTTCCTCGAAGTCGGGGATGATGCGCTGGAATCGGGCGACGCGCCCCATGACAAGCCGTCCAACAAGACGACGTCTATCAGCGTCGTCTTGTTGATCTTCTCGCTGGTCGCCGTGGTCTTGTTGGCAAAAGTCCTGTCCGGTCCTCTCGACAAAATCGTCGCCATGGCGGGTTTGCCGCAGGCCTTCGTCGGCGTCGTGATCGCTGCGATTGTTTTATTGCCTGAAGGACTAGCCGCCGTGAAAGCGGCGCTCGTCAATCGGCTGCAAAGCAGCATCAATCTGGCACTAGGGTCTGCCCTGGCCAGTATCGCGCTGACGATCCCGACGGTGGCTGTCGTCTCATTGCTTCTGGGACAGAAGCTTGTTCTCGGCCTGACGCCAGCCGACACGGTTCTTCTGTTGCTGACGCTGTTCGTCAGTACGCTGACGCTCGGAACAGGGCGAACGACGGTCCTTCAGGGCGCCGTTCACCTCGTGATTTTCATCGTGTTCATTCTGATGGCGGCAGTCCCCTGAGGGCGCCGCGCAAGTATTAGCCGTTCAGCGTCCAGATCGAATAATTGAGCACGCCGGCGAACGCGACCCACGCGGCGAGCGGCACCAAAGCCCATGTGGCCATGCGGTCGAGCGGACGAAATGCGTTGATCGTTGCGAGGATCAGCAGGAACTGCGGCCCGATATTGACCAGCCCGAGGCTCGGGCTATGCGCGGCAAAGAACATCCACGACCATGCGGCGTTCAGTGCGAGTTGCACATAGAACAGGATCAGCGCTGTGCGATGGGCCGTCGAGTGCGGCAAGCGCCAGACGCGCCAGGCTGCGAAAGCCATCAATGCGTAGAGCGTGGTCCACACCGGACCGAACACCCAGTTCGGCGGGTTGAAGGCTGGCTTTACCAGCCCTGCATGCCACGGCAGGTTGGGAAACGTCGCCAGTTGGCCCAGCAACAGAGCGATTATCACGGGGACGATGGCGAGCACGGCGTAGACAAACGTGCGGCTCCAGCCGGTCTTATTCAATTCAGTCATGGAAATCGTTCTTCGATTTTGCGAGGCGGGCGTTATTGCTCCGCCAGTTCCCGGAGCATCGCCAACGCCTGAAGCACCGATTTGTGCCGCACTTCGGAGCGGCCGATATCGCCGAAGCTCTTGGCGGCATGCATCGTCGTGCCGTCACGCGTCACGGCGGCGAAATGCACCAGCCCGACCGGCTTTTCTGCGCTGCCGCCGCCGGGACCGGCGATGCCGGTAATCGACACGGCAAGATCGACTTTCGCCTTCGTCAGCGCGCCTTGCGCCATGGCCTCGGCGGTCTGCCGGCTCACCGCGCCGTAATCGCGCAAGGTTTCGGTAGGCACGCCGAGCATTTGCTGCTTGGCATCGTTCGAATAGGTGACGAAGCCACGGTCGAGCACGGCAGAGGAACCGGGCACTTCGGTAATGGCGCCGGCCACCAAGCCACCCGTGCAGGACTCAGCCGTCGCGATGGTCAGCTTGCGTTCGATGCACAGGTTGACGAGCGCGGTAGCCGCGGCTGTCACATCATTCATAGCGCGCTCCAGGGCAGGCGCACGGTCGCCGTGGCGTAAGCCGCGATACCTTCGCCGCGCCCGGTGAAGCCGAGTTTTTCGCTGGTCGTCGCTTTGACCGCGACACGGCCAATGCCGAGGTGACAGATTTGGGCAACGCGTTCGCGGATAGCGTCGCGATGCGGGCCGATCTTCGGTTGCTCGCAGACGATGGTGAGATCGAGATGGGCGATGCGGCCACCGCGCGCCGCCACGCGCTCGACCGCGAAGGCGAGGAACTTGTCGGACGAAGCACCTTTCCATTGCGGGACGCTCGGCGGAAAGTGCGAACCGATATCGCCATCGGCCAGCGCGCCGAGAATGGCGTCGACCAGCGCATGCAGGCCGACGTCAGCATCCGAATGACCAACGAGCGCATGATCGTGTGCGATGCGCACGCCGCCGATCATCACATGATCGCCGGGACCGAAGGCGTGCACGTCGAAGCCCATGCCGGTGCGCACGTCACCCATGGCGGCGAATTGCATCGCCTCGCTGCGCGCGAAGTCTTCCGCACTGGTGATCTTGATGTTGCCGGGCTCGCCGGCGAACACGTCGACTTTCATGCCAGCCCATTCTGCAAGTGCGGAGTCGTCGGTGAAGTCCTCGCGGCCCGCGGCCTGCGCGCGGCGATGCGCGTCGAGCAGCGGTCCATAGGCAAAGGCTTGCGGCGTCTGCACGAGGCGGAGCGAAGCGCGGTCGAGCGTCTTGTCGACGCGGCCGAGACCATCGATCGTTTTGACGGTATCGGTGACGGGCAGGGCGGGGATCGCCGCACCGGTTTTCTGTGCGGCCGTGATCGCGCGTGACAAGAGGTCGGCGCTGGCGAAGGGGCGGGCGGCATCGTGGATGAGAACGTAGTCGGGCTTGCGGTCGCCGAGCGCCTCGAGCCCGGCTCGGACCGAGGCTTGGCGCGTCGCGCCGCCGAAGACCGGGGATATCAGGCGCGGGTCATGGGGCATCCCGACGGTTAGCTGTGCATAAAGTTCGCCGTCCTCGGCATTGATCACGGGCAGTACGGCGCCAACGTTCTGGTGTTCTAAGAACATGGACAGCGTGCGACCGAGCATGACCTCGCCGCCGATCTGCCTGAATTGTTTGGGCAAATCGCCACCGGCGCGGGTTCCGCGTCCCGCGGCCACAATCACGGCGGCAATGTTGGGCATTCTCTGGTTACTCCCGATCCTCCCGCTGAATAGCGTATGAGAGGCTAGGAGCGGAACGGAAATTGCTTCGTTTTCGATTATTTCCCATGCGCTGCATTGCTTTTACGCATGACGAATTTATTGCAGTGCAGCACTTGCCTGGCCTTTCAAAATGGCTAAACTCTGAGCAGCGAACAAAGCAGCCTAAATGATAGGCATTAGGCCAAGGAAGTGAAAATCAGCCCATTTCCAACCAACTCCCTGCAGATAGGCGCGGTTACGGTGCCCAACCGGGTCGTTCTTGCCCCGATGTCCGGCATCACCGATACGCCGTTCCGCCGTTTGGCCGAGCGCCTTGGCGC
>DASYCM010000116.1:0-2669 GCA_036500165.1 Pseudolabrys sp. | reverse complement strand
GAAGCTGATGGATTTCTATTTCACCGAGGGTGCAGACCTGACGCAAGCAGACACGCTGGTGCAGGCGGCAGCCGCTGTCGGCCTCGATGCCGAAACCGTGCGCGCCGATCTCGCGTCCGACAAGGACGTCGACATGGTCGGTGTACAGGCCGAGCAGGCCAAGGATGCAGGTATCGATGGCGTGCCCTGCTTCATCTTCGGCGGCAAATTCGCGGTGTCGGGCGCGCAGGCGCCGGAACACCTCGCCGAGGCGATTGAGCGTGTGGCAATGGGCCGGGCTGACGCGGCGGAATAGAAATCAGGACGTCGCGTCATGAAAATCACCGCGGCAGTCGCACGCGAGCGCTTCGGCACCTTCGGCATTGAAACGGTCGATCTCGATACGCCCCGCGATGACGAATTGCTGGTCGAGGTCGTGGCGTCCGGCATCTGTCAGACCGACCTGCACGGCCGCGACGGCTACTACAACACCCCACTTCCCGCGGTGTTCGGCCATGAAGGCGCCGGCATCGTGCGCGCGCTCGGCCGAGGCGTGACGACCTTCAAGCCGGGCGATCACGTCGTTATGGCCTATCCCTGGTGCGGCGAATGCCCGAACTGCCGCACGCACCGGCAGAGCTATTGCCTCAGCGTGACCGAGTTGAAGATGGCCGGCACGCGCGCCGACGGTTCGACAATCCATTCGCAGAACGGCAAGCCGATGTATGGCTCGTTCTTCCAGCAGTCGTCATTCGGAAACTTTACGCTGGCTAATGAGCGTTTCGCCGTGAAGGTGCGCAACGACGCGCCGCTCGATCAGGTCTGTACGTTGGCCTGCGGCGGACAGACCGGCGCGGGCGCGGTGCTCAATGTCGCCAAGCCCAATCCGGGCGACAGCATCGTAGTGTTCGGTGTCGGCGGCGTGGGCCTGGCCGCACTGATGGCGGCGAAGATAGCGGGCTGCGATCCGATCGTTGCCGTCGACGTGCATGAGAATCGGCTGGCGCTTGCCCGCGACCTCGGCGCGACGCATACGATCAATCACACCGGCCGCACGGACGTTGTCGCGGAAATCCGCAAGATCACCGGCAGCGGCGCACGTTTCACCATCGAGACGTCAGCCATTCCCGCGGTGTTTCGCGAGGCCATCGAAGCGATGATGTATGCCGGCACCTGTATCCTGCTGGGTAGCGCTCGCAGCGGCACTGACGTGTCGTTCGATATGCCGTTCCTGCAACAGGGCCGCAAGGCTCTCGGTGTGATGCAAGGCGAGAGCGTGCCCAAGGAGTTCATCCCGAAGCTCGCCGACTATATCGTCTCAGGGCAAATGCCGGTCGAGCGGCTCATTAACTTTTACGATCTGGCCGACATTAACCGCGCCGCGGATGACGCGGCCAAAGGTACGACGATCAAGCCGGTATTGCGGCTGCCGCACTAGGCGGCAGCCGCAAGCGGAACATCACTCGGCCTTGATGCCTGCCTTGTGAGCCAATGCGACCCACTTTTCCGTCTCGGTGTGAATGAAGGCTTTAAACTCGGCCGGCGGCATGCCGCCCGTTTCACAGCCAACGTCCGCCATGCGCTTGACGAGGTCCGGCTGCTTGAGCACTTCCGTGAGCGCCGCGTAGAGCTTGTTACGGATCGGTTCCGGCGTACCTTTAGGGAACAACCATCCGTACCAGGTCGACACGTCATAGCCCGCGAGGCCGGACTCCGCGATGGTCGGCAGATCGGGGAAAAGTGCGGAGCGCTTGGCTGGGCTGACAGCAAGCGCACGCACCTGCCCGCCTTTGATAAACGGAGTGGCCGCAGCACTCGTTTCGATCGACATCTGGATGTGGTTTGCGACCAGATCCGCCATCATCGGCGCGCCGCCGCGATAAGGCACGTGCACGATGTCACCGCCGGTCATCGAGGCAAACAGCGCCGACGACATATGTTCGGTGCTGCCGACGCCGGCCGAGCCATAATTCAGCTTGCCCGGATTGGCCTTGATGTAGGCAATGAGCTCTTGAACGGACTTCGCCGGAACCGACGGGTTGACGACCAGAATATTCGGCACGGTGCCGACAATGGTCACCGGATCAAAATCTCGCTCGAAGTTGTAGGACAAAGTACTGTAGATGCCGGGCGCCATCGCATGCGCCACGGTCGACATGAATATCGTGTAGCCGTCCGGCGCAGCCTTTGCGGCATTCATCGCGCCGAGATTGCCGCCGGCTCCGCCGACGTTCTCTATGATGAAGCGCGCATTGAGCTTATCGCTGAGTGCCTGCGCGACCATGCGGCCGACAATGTCGGTCGTACCGCCGGCGGCGAACGGCACAATTACGGTCACTGGCTTAGACGGCCAGTCCTGCGCATCAGCTGAACTCGAAATGAAACCTGCAACAGTGAGCGCGGCGGCGAATAGCGCGACGCGGCTCATGCGGATGATACCGCCCATGAACCTCTCCCTACCGAGAAAGGGCTTTTTCAGCCCAGATGTCGCGCCCCGCGCCGGCTATAGCAGCAATACATTCAGCTTGGAAAGCCGGACTCACGCCGCGTTCGCACGCTCCGCGATGCTGGCGAGCTTGCGCAGGATCGCCAATGAGCCCTTGAGGCGTTCTTCCGGCCGTTCCCAGTCGTCGAAGAAGATGAGCTGCTGGTTCTTGGCGTCCTTCGGATCGGCGCGCATTTTCGCGTCC
>DASYCM010000115.1:0-2133 GCA_036500165.1 Pseudolabrys sp. | reverse complement strand
CGGACTTACGGCTGGGTACCTTCTTCAGATCACGCGCCGTCCGCAGCGGTGGGTAAAAATGGTACTCCCACCGGGGATCATGCGGAGCAAACCTATAAACATCGCGCGCGGGACGCCGGGAAACCGGCACTCCGTGGTGATCACGCCTGTGTACTCCAACTCACTTTCGTACACAGGGCTGCGGGGCTGTTGTGGCCCCGGCGTTCCGCGCGCCCTCGTTATTGGAGGGCAGCAAAGGAAGGCGAAGTTGGACGACGGCCTGCCCGGGGCCGATAAAGAATACGGGCGATGGTGCACGCCTGCGCGTCCCACATTGGTCTTAATCACCCGGCATGAACCTGAGAATAATCTTGCGATGGAACTTCTTTGCTGACCTTGGCTGGCTTAATCTGACTGCGATGATTTGCAGAACCCACGCGTTTAATCGCTGCGCCGCGCTGCTCGCGGCGCTTGCGGTCGCGTGCCCGCCGTTCGCCTCCGCGCAGCAAGCCCCTGTCCAAGCGCCTGTTATTGTCGCCCAATCGGACAGACTCGACGCCATCAAGCAGCGCGACGATGAACTCAACGCCGCACGCGAGGCGCAACGCAAATCGGCCGAAGCGGAAGCCGGGCTCAAGCGCGAGATCGAGCAGATCGGCGCCGATCGCCGCAAGCTCAATCAGGATCTGATCGACACCGCCGGCCGTTTGCGCGGTGTCGAGAACAAGATCGTCGCCACGGAAGAGCGCATCAAGCCGCTCGACGAGAACGAAGCCACCATCCGCAAATCGCTCGATGGCCGCCGTGCCGTCATCGGCGAAGTTCTGGCGGCGTTGCAGCGTATCGGGCGGCGTCCGCCGCCGGCACTGATTTCCAGCCCCGAGGACGCGCTGCAATCCGTGCGCACGGCGATGGTCATGGGCGGCGTGCTGCCGGAAATGCGCCACGAGGTCGACGCGCTCGCCAACGACCTCACGGAACTCCTCAACGTCCGCAAGAAAATCGCCGCCGAACGCGAACAGCTTAAATCCGAGGTCGCCGCGCTCGACGCCGAGCGAAACCGCATGAGCGCGCTGGTCGAGGCCCGTCAGGCCCAGCAAGCCGAGCGCGAGAAGGCGCTGGAGGCGGAGCGCACGCGGGCCGCCGATTTGGGCCGCCAGGTCGATAATCTCAAAGATTTGATCGGCAAGCTGGAGGCCGGGCTCGACCCCGCCATTAAGGATGCCCGCGAGGCCGCTCGCACCGACAGCCGGCCGGCTTTGTCAGCTTTTCGCGATCCGGGCCGTTTAACGCCGGCCGTTGCCTTTGTTTCGCTACGAGGCCGTGTTCCAATCCCGGTTAATGGCGTGAAGTTGAAGGAATTCGGCGCCCCCGATGGTATCGGCGGGCAGGAAAAGGGAGTTTCGGTCGCCACGCGTGCTGGCGCCCAGATTACCGCCCCGGCCGATGGCTGGGTCGTTTATGCAGGTCCGTTCCGCTCTTACGGGCAACTCTTGATACTCAATGTTGGGGGCGGGTATCATGTCTTGCTCGCTGGGATGGATCGGATATCAGTTGATCTCGGACAGTTCGTGCTGACCGGAGAACCCGTTGCGGTGATGGGAAACAGCTCCCAAATCGCTTCTATCCTCGCGACAGGGTCCACACAGCCGGTGCTTTATATCGAGTTTCGTAAGGACGGGGTTCCCGTTGATCCAGGCCCATGGTGGGCGGCTGGCGAAGGCGAAAAGGTTCGCGGATGATGCGCAAGACTTCACTCATTCTCCTCGGCGCGGCGGCAGGCGCAGCGATGACGCTGATCGCGGTGCAGCCGCGCATCATGATCGGCACGACCGCACGAGCCGCAGTCGCAGATACTTACCGGCAGCTCAATCTGTTCGGCGATGTGTTCGAGCGCGTCCGCGCCGACTACGTCGAAAAGCCGGATGATTCGAAACTGATCGAAACCGCGATCAACGGCATGCTGGCCGGTCTCGATCCGCATTCGAGCTACATGGACTCAAAGAGCTTCCGCGACATGCAGGTGCAGACCCGCGGCGAGTTCGGCGGTCTCGGCATCGAGGTCACGATGGAAGACGGCCTGATCAAGGTCGTCGCGCCGATCGACGAAACCCCGGCCTCGAAGGCGGGCGTACTCGCTAACGACATCATCAC
>DASYCM010000114.1:0-4963 GCA_036500165.1 Pseudolabrys sp. | reverse complement strand
GACCGGCTTGTGCTGGTCCTTCAAATTGAAATTGGCGAACTCGTAGAGCATCAACAAATCGGGGCGTTCGCCGTTATGCGCGCCGCCGACGAGGGCGATGTCGCTTTGCCCTGCGGCGATACGCGAGAGCGCGATACGCACAGCATCGACGCCCGCCGTTTCCTCGCCCATGAAGGTGCGTGACGATCCGGTAACGCCATGCACGATCGAGATATTGCCGGCGAGCAGGTTGGAGAGCTGCGCCAGGAACAAGGTCGGGCGCAGACCATTCATCAGATGTTCGTTGAGATAGGCAGACTGGTTCGGCGCCCGCGGCATGCCGGACAGAATCGCCGCATCGACCGCTAGATCACGCTCGCCACCGCCGGCGGCCACGATCATGTCGATGTTGGACAGAATGTCCGGCTTGCCTTTGACGCCGGCGGAATCGAGCGCGAGGCCGGCAGCATAGGTGCCGATGCGCTGCCAGTTTTCCATCTGGCGCTGGTCGCCTTTTTTCGGAATTTGCAGATCGAAATTCACCGGTGCCAGCGGATGCACGACGTAGGGCGCAAAGGTCGTGACGTCGGCGGCGGGCTGCCCGGCCATCAATTTCTGCCAATGGGCTTCAGCGCCTTCGCCAAGATTGGAAACGATGCCGACGCCGGTGATCCACGCTTCGCGTTCGGCGTTAGCCATCGACGGCAACCTCACTCGGAAATCCGACGCGAGCCGCAGTTTCGCGCATCTTCTGGCTCACTTCGGCATTGGGGAAATCCATCACCCGCAGGGTGAGGGTGGCGTCACAGACCGGTTTGCCGGCAAGCGTGATCTTCGCCTCGGTGACGGCGTAGCCTGAGCCTTCGTGCGCCAGCTTGGCTTCGACCAGGAGTTGCTGGCCCGGCGTGACGAAGGTGCGGAATTTAGCGTCTTTGACCTGCGCCAGGAACGGCATGCGGTTAAACCGGTTCAGGGCAACGACCAGCCAACCCGAGGTCTGCGCCATGGCCTCGATCAACAGAACGCCGGGCATCAGCGGGAAGCCGGGAAAGTGACCCTGAAAAATAGTGGTTTCGTGCTCGGCAGGTACGACCGCTTCGCAGCTGATCGAACGGCCGGCGAGATTGAGGTCGACGATCCGGTCGATCAGTTGGAAGTAGTCGAGACGCATGTTTATGAGTGAGCTTTACGCTCCCTTGGCAGCGACGAGCTCGTCGATGCGGGCGCTGAGGTTTTTGAGCACGAAATACTGATCGGTAGTGGCTTTGCCGTCGTTTACTTCCTGGGTCCACTGCTCGAGCGGCAACTTGATGCCGAAGGCCTTATCAATTGCGAAAGCGATATCCAGGAAATCGAGGCTGTCGATGCCGAGGTCGTTAATGGCGTGACTCTCGGGTTTAATGGTGTCGCGCGGAATATCGCAGGTCTCGGCGATAATATTGGCGATCGTGTCATAGGTTGAAGACATCGGTAACTCTCTGATTTACCTAGAGTTCTGACAATTCCCGAGCCGAGACTTGCAATGCCGCGCAAAGGCCCTAGGGCGCGAACTGCCCCCGGCCGGCGGCAAGCTGCCCGTATAGCGAAGCAGCGCTTTAAGTTCAATGGCAGCCAGCTTTTTAGGGATAGACCGGTTTTCGCGGCCCTTTTTTGTCGTTTTGCCGGGCGGGACGTCGGCCGTCAACGTTGGTGGTTGAACTCGATAGGGATGCAATTGCGGCGTCCGGAAGCGGCGCAGTCTTCGTTCTTGCGCATCTGCGCCATGGTGTCGGCCAGCCAAAATCCGCCGCCCACAAGCGCGAGGAGGAAGATAAAGGCCGCGATATTGACGATCATGCGGTCGTGATAGTCCTCCGGGCTCTCCTTGCCCTGATATTTGGCCAGGCCTTCGACCGGCGGCTCGGTCGGTGGGAGCGACACAGGGCGGCCGCTGCGGAAACTCACGACGCGCCCTTCATCGGCGGACGATGATTTGTTGTCGCTGGTCATGATGTCGCGAGCCTATCCATAGCCATTACGTTGAAGTGCACGGTCTGGAACATTCTACAATCTGCGGCTGCGCTTCGGGCGATGGACCTGTTGCCGCTTCGCCACGGTCCCCAGAGCAATTGCCTGACATCGACGATACCGCGGTGCGGCGGTGCAAAGCTTCTTGTCCCTGGCATTGCGTTACGCCAAAATCTCCCCGAAGTTGGGGATATAAGAATAAAAACAGAACTTTGCCTTTCGTCGGGATGTCATTCCGAAACATAGGCGGCACAGCCGGAAAAATCAGTGTCGCTGAAAGGTTATTTGTCTTTTCGCAAAAGCGAAAGGCACGTGGGGGATTGGGGAAGCGCTTGTTTCAATCGTTTACTGGGCTCGGACCTATCGCGTCGCTCGATATGTCCCTGTTTGCACAGATATCGTCACTGGTGGTGCTGCCATTCGCGCACGAGGATCTCGCGATCATCCTCGGCGGCTACATCATCGTGAATAAACTCATGCCGGCCTCTATCGTGGCCTTGAGCATCTATAGCGGCATCGTCGCCAGCGATCTGGCGCTGTACGGATTAGGCGCGTGCGCGCGTTATGTGCCGTGGCTATCGCGTTACGCCGTGGACGATCGCGTTCGCCAATTCGGCGACAAGCTCAAGCATAACGTGTTCGGTCTAGTTGCCTTGTGTCGCGTAGTGCCCGGTATCGTCTTCGTGGCTTTTGTCGCCTGCGGCTGGGCGCGTGTTTCTCTGTGGCGCTTCATCGCGGCGAGCCTGATCGTCTCGGCGCTCTACCTGCCGTTGATGCTTTATCTCGTCATCGTGTTCGGTGACGCGCTGGACGACAATGTCGGGTTCTGGGCCTGGCCCATGCTGTTCCTGGCTATTGCCGGCACCAGCCTCGCGCGTAAACGCGTCTTCGCATTCCGCAAAACCGTCATCGAGGACATTGTCGACGATACGATTCCGGCTATGGCCTGTGACGGCATGCCGCCGCTGTCGCGCGCTGACCGCAAGGTGGCGATGGCAGAGCGAATTCCGCCGGGCCTATTTTATGTGCCTCTGGTTTTCAACTGGATTAGGCTAGGTATCCGCCATCGCTCTTTGACGCTGCCGACCGCCGCTAACCCGACAATCTTCACCGGTGGAATGTGGGGCGAATCTAAAAGTTCGTATTTCTTCGACGTGGGGCTGGCAGAGCGTAAGTGGATCGCCGACTTCGTCGTCGTCAAACGTAACGCGGGTGCATCGAGTCTCGCCGACGATATCGAGCGCGCCGACAATGCACGGGCCGACGCCGGTCTCGGATTTCCGCTGATCGCCAAGCCCGATATCGGCTGGCATGGTCACGGTGTGCAGCGCATCGATACGCCGGCGGCGCTTGAAAGCTATCTCGCCAATTATCCGGAATCGATGACGCTGATCCTGCAGCGCTACGTGCCTTATGCCGGCGAAGCGGCAGTGCTGTACGCGCGGCTGCCGGGTGAAGATCGCGGCCGCGTGATCTCGCTGACGCTGCGCTATTTCCCACAAGTGGTCGGTGACGGTGCAAGCACCGTACGCCGGCTCATCGCCAGCGATGCGCGCGCGCAATGGAAGTCCGCGCTTCACCTCGGCGTCGACCCGACCCATCGCGGCCTCGATCAACTTGATCTCAATCGCGTGCCGGAAGCGGGTGAGGTGGTTCGCATTGCCTTGATCGGCAATCAGCGCGCCGGTGCGCTTTATCGAGACGGCCGCTGCCACATCACGGCGGCGCTCGATGCGCGGTTCGACGAAATCGCCCGTGGCATGACCGAATTCCATTACGGACGTTTCGATCTGCGGTTCGAGAGTGTCGAAGCGCTGATGCGCGGCGAAAACTTCTCAATCCTCGAAATCAACGGCATCGGCGGCGAAGCCATCGATTGCTGGGATCCGCGTCTGCCCGTTTCGGAATGCTACAGGCGTCTTGCCGAACAGCAGCGTCTGCTGTTCTTGATCGGCGACCGAAACCGCGCGCGCGGTTTTCGTCCGACGCCTGCGGGCGATTTTGTCAGCAGCCTGTTCCGGCAAAACAAGCTGGTCCGCCGTTATCCAACGTCCGCTTAAGTTCGCTGTCGCTGCATTGGGGGGCGATGAACGCCCGTTCATTGCGTGCGTAAGTAACTATTTGAAATATTGAACCAATTCGTCTCTCCGGCGTTCCTATAGTTCATATGGAACGATGGAGTTTGAAAATGAAAATTCTTGTTTTGGGCGCCGTTATTGCCGCTACCGTTATCGGCGCTTTGCCTGCTTCCGCCGAGGTCGTCGTCCGCGCTGGCGGCTCCGGTGTTGCCGTGCATGAGAATCATGATCGTGGCCGTCACGAAGGCTGGCGTCACAATGATTGGCGCCGTCATCACGCCGACTGTCGCGTCGTCCGCGTCAAGACGCGTCTGCCCAACGGCAACGTGGTCATCAAGACGCGCCGTAGCTGTTAATCGCGTGACGTTTTGACAATAAAAAATCCCGGCGCTTTGTGGCGCCGGGATTTTCACGTGTGGAAGGCCGTTACTTAAGGCTGTTACTTAGGCTCGGTGAAGGCCAGTGGTTTGTCTGCTGGCGGCATCATCTGAAAGACGTTCAGCGTGAACGAGATCATCACATAGTAGCCAAGCAGGCCGACCAGTTCGACGGTGGCCTTGTCGCCGATAATGGCGTTGAGCTTTTTGTAGGTGCGGTCGCTGACGCGTTTCTTCTTGTACAGTTCCTGTACAAAATCATAGATCGCGCGCTCGTCCTTTGGCGCCGACTTTGGCGCGCGTCCGGCTTTCAGATCGGCGAGGGTCTTGGCCTTTACGCCGCCTTTTTCCGCCAATGGCGCATGCGCAAACCATTCGTACTGCGCGCGCCACAGCCGCGCCGTGCACAGAATGGCGAATTCCGAGAGCCGCGCCGGCAGCGTCGTTTGGTACCGGCAAAAGCCGCCGACCGGCTGCGCGACCTGCCCGAATTCAGGCGCGTGCAGCCAGACCGCGAAAGGT
>DASYCM010000113.1:0-2613 GCA_036500165.1 Pseudolabrys sp. | reverse complement strand
CGTATCCCTGTCACCGGCGGCATGCCGGTGTCGTTGGGTTAAGGGCTGGCGAACGCGATTGTTCCTGTTTTCAGACAGTTCAAGTTGTCTCGATTAATGAAACGTAACCAGAGACTTATTGGAACTTTCAGGCGGCTGGCCCGACATTGCCGCCTTGCACGACCAAGACGTGCGCACGTCCTGTGATGTCGCCGAAAGCCGCTGGATCGGCGCCGGTCATCCAAACCTGGGCGCCAAGCGCCGCGAGCGCATCGTAGAGCGCTGCACGCCGGCCGGGATCGAGATGCGCCACCACCTCATCGAGCAGCAACAGCGGCGCAAAGCCGGTCATCTCCTTGATAAGCCGCGCATGCGCAAGGATTAGCCGGATCAGGAGCGCCTTCTGTTCGCCGGTCGAAGAGTTGGACGCCGGGATGCCTTTGGCGGCGTGGATGACGGAGAGGTCGGACAGATGCGGGCCGTCAAGCGTGCGGCCGGCGGCGGCGTCGCGCGCACGGTTTTCTTTCAGCAGCGTGCGATAGCGGTCCTCGATCTCGATGGCGCGCGATGTCGGCAGCATCTTTTCCATCCAGCCTTCGAGCGCGATGTCGGGCATCGGAAATTCCGGCGATTGGTCGCGTGATGCTTCAAGCGCGCCGGAGAGACGATTGACGGTTTCCGCGCGCGCTGCCGCGACCGCGACCGCAACTTCCGCGGTCTCGTGCTCGATCGCGTCGAGCCAATGCGGATCGCTGCGCGGGTCTTCCAACAGCCGGTTGCGTGAGCGTAACGAGCGCTCCAATGCCGAGACGCGGCTGGAATGCTGGGCGTCGACCGCGAGCACCAGCCGGTCGAGAAAACGCCGCCGTTCTGAGGCCGGGCCGTTGAACAGCGGGTCCATCGACGGCGTCAGCCACACCACGCGCAAGTGCTCGGCGAAAGCGGTGGCGGAGCCGACTGCCTCGCGGTCGATCCGGCATTTGCGCGAATTGGTCGTACTGTCCGCCGACGGTGGGTCGATGCCGGTACCGAGCGTGGAGAGGCCCGCCATGCCTTCGATCTCGGCGGACACGGCCCAGGAGCCGTCGCCTTCGGAGAAGGCGAGTTCGTCCATCGTCGCGCGGCGCAGGCCGCGCCCAGGCGCCAGCAGCGAGATTGCTTCAATCAGGTTGGTTTTACCCGCGCCATTCGCGCCTGTGAGCACCACGGGCCCGGCGTGGTCGAACGACACCTGCGCGGCGTGATAGCTGCGGAAATTCGTCAGCGTCAGGCGTTGGATGAAGGCGGCGGTCATCTCGCTCTCGTGTCCCCGGCGCAGCGCAGCGCGAAGCGTACGCTGCAGAACCGGGACCCAGTGAAACAACTCACTAGCCTAAAATAGAAACGCGGCCTACCGGCCGCGCTGCATCTCTCCTGGGTCCCCGATCGTCGCTCGCTGACGCCCGCTTGTCCGGGACACGAAACCGGCGATCACACCCGCATCGGCATCAGCACATAGAGCGCGCCCTTGGCGTCCTTGTCCTGAATGAGCGTCGGCGAGCCGGGATCGGCGAGTTTCAACACCGCGACCTCGCCTTCGATCTGGGCGGCGATATCGAGCAAATAACGGGAGTTGAAACCGATATCGAGCGCTTCGCTGCCGTACTCGACTTCGAGCTCTTCCGTAGCACTGCCACTGTCCGGATTGGTCACCGACAGGACCAGCTTGCCGGCGCTGATCGCCAGCTTCACGGCGCGGCCGCGCTCGCTCGACACGGTCGAAACGCGGTCGACTGCGGCCTCGAAATCTTTCTTGTCGACGACCAGGCTCTTGTCATTGTTGGCCGGAATGACGCGGCCGTAATCCGGGAAGGTGCCGTCGATCAGCTTGGATGTGAGAACCGCATTGCCGATGGTGAAACGAATCTTGCCGGCGGACAATTCGATAGAAATTTCACCTTCGCCGGTTTCGATCAGGCGCTGCACTTCGGAGACCGTTTTGCGCGGCACGATGATGCCGGGCATGCCTGCGGCGCCTTCCGGCAGCGGCAGTTCGACCTGCGCGAGGCGATGGCCATCGGTGGCGACCGCACGCAGCGTAGCGGCTTGGGCCGTGCCCGCCGTGTGCAGATAGATGCCGTTGAGGTAGTAACGCGTCTCTTCGGTCGAGATCGCGAACTGGGTCTTGTCGATCAGCCGCTTGAGATCGCCGGCGCCGACCTTGAACGAATGCGTCATCTCGCCGGCGGCGAGATCGGGGAAATCGCTTTCCGGCAGCGTCTGCAAGGTGAAGCGCGAGCGCCCGGCACGGATCGACAGCACGGCGCGATCGCCGGAGCCTTCGATGACGATCTGCGTGCCTTCGGGCAGCTTGCGCACGATCTCGTAGAACATATGCGCCGGCACGGTGGTGGCGCCGCCGGGCGCGACCTCGGCGGCGATGCTGTCGGTCATCTCGAGGTCGAGGTCGGTCGCCTTGAGGCTGAGATTGCCCTTGTCGGCCTTGATCAGCACGTTGGCGAGGATTGGAATGGTGTTGCGCCGTTCGACCACGCGATGGACGTGGCCCAGCGACTTCAGCAGTTCTGCACGCTCGACTGTAACTTTCATGAAAAACCCGCTTCGGCGCCTCTGGAAAGGCCTTCAATCAAGGCA
>DASYCM010000112.1:0-2855 GCA_036500165.1 Pseudolabrys sp. | reverse complement strand
GCTGATTGGGTTCTCGAACTCGATGTCGACTGCTTCCGAGTGCGACACGAACACCGGCACGCGCACGCAAGTGGCGGTCAACTTGATCTTGGGGTCGAGAATTTTCTTGGTCTCGACCATCATCTTCCACTCTTCCTTCGTATAGCCGTCTTCCATGAACACGTCGATTTCCGGGATGACGTTGAAGGCGATGCGCTTGGGGAATTTCTTGGTCACGATCTCACCGGTCGTGAACACGTTCTTGGTCTGCGAGAACAGTTCATCCATCGCATCCTTGCCGGCGCCCGATACAGACTGATAGGTCGCAACGACGACGCGCTTGATGGTCGCCTTGTCGTGCAGCGGCTTGAGCGCGACGACGAGTTGCGCGGTCGAGCAGTTCGGATTGGCGATGATGTTCTTCTTGGTGAAGCCCGCCAGCGCGTCGGCGTTCACTTCCGGCACGACCAACGGAACGTCCGGGTCCATGCGCCAGGCCGACGAATTGTCGATGACGACCGTGCCCTGCGCGCCAATCCTAGGAGACCACTCCTTAGACACCGATCCTCCGGCCGACATCAGGCAGATATCGACGTCGGAGAAATCGTAGTGGTCGAGGGCTTTCACCTTGAGTGTCTTGTCGCCGTACGAGCACTCCTGGCCCACGCTCTTGCGCGACGCCAAAGCGACAACCTCATCGGCAGGGAAGCTCCGCTCGGCCAGAATGTTGAGCATTTCGCGCCCGACATTGCCGGTGGCACCCACCACAGCGACCTTGTAACCCATTGTTAACTCTCCAGAAAAATATCCGCAGTGCGCGGTAACGCCGCGCAACCGGAATGCAGGGCTTCTAGGCGAGATTGGCAAAGATGACAACGGCGGCCTGCGATGGACTGACCCATGCACCCGGCCCTGCATTCCTGGCGTGACGACCTGCCTGCCATCCTCGTAAGGCTCCTTGCCTATGTGGGGGGCCTCGCCGTGCTTTCCACCGCCGCCGCCTATTACTTTCAACCGCCGCAAGTTTCGCCCCAAGTGATGAAAGCCATCACGCCCGTGCATCGCTCCGACTGGGTCGAGATTGAGCGGCCCTTTCCGGCCTTCGCCCTGTCCATTCCGGAAGCCGTAGACGCCCCGGCGAGTTACGCCATCCGCCGCCATACGAATGGCGGCGGCCGCAAGGATATTCTGAGCCTCGGCCAGGCCGACGGCGTCGCGCCTTTTCTTCAGGTCGAAATCTACCGTCCCGGCGTCGAACAGCCGCGTTTCGCCGATCCAAAGACAGAAATTGAAGCTGCCGCCGCGGGACTCGGTCCGGCAGATGTGGCCAGCGAAAGCGAAACGCTCGCCTCCAAGTTCGGCCCCTTTTCCATCGTCACCTTCACGGCAACAAAATCGCCGCCACGCAAGTGCTTGGCTTTCGTGCGCGACTATGACGACCCGCGCATGCAAATCTCAGGCTGGTTCTGTCAAGGGACGACCTTTGGCGGCACTGAACTCATCGAGCGCAGCACGCTGGCCTGCGCGCTTGATCGGCTGACTTTGCTGGCCGCCGGCAACGAGCCGAAAGTCGGCGCGCTATTCGCGCAAGCCGAACTCAACCGCAGTTTTTGCGGCCAGCGCAATCCACTGCTGGCGCCGACGCCGAAGCACCGCGCCTTGTGGAAGGCCGCGACGCGCTAAGACCACCTCCCGGCAAAATACGCTGCAACGCGGCAACGAATTTGCACGCGCAAGCCGCCATTTAATTTGACCGATGCAACATTCGGGCGGATCATATTCGAATTCGGATATCTAATTCGAATACAAGGACTGCGGTGATGACCGTAGTCGTTAGAAAACCTCTGAGGAGAGGAAACGATGATCACACGACGCCACCTGCTGGAAACAGCAGGCGCTGGCGCAGCGCTCGTTGGTGCCGCGCTCGCATTCCCAAAACTCGCCGAAGCCGAGATATCGAATCTCAACGCGGGATTACCCGCCGGGACGCGCGGCGAGGCCGCGATGGAACGGCTGCCGGGCAAGCAGCCTTTGATCAAGCTCACCTATCGACCGCCGAACTACGAATCGCCGATCGATTATTTCAAGACGCCGATCACGCCGAACGACAAGTTCTTCGTGCGTTATCATCTCGCCGACATTCCCGAAAAGATCGACGCCGCAAAGTGGAAGCTTTCGGTCAGCGGTGACGGCGCCAACGGCACCGCCGAGCTGACGCTGGCCGATCTCAAGAAACTGCCCGCCGTCGAAGTCGTCGCGGTCAATCAGTGCTCGGGAAATCGGCGCGGCCTCTTTATGCCGCATGTCGCCGGTGTCGAGTGGGGTTACGGCGCGATGGGCTGCGCGCGCTGGAAAGGCGCAAAGCTCAAGGACATTCTCGCCAAGGCCGGACTCAAAGCGGAAGCCGTCGAGATCGTCGTCGATGGCGCCGACGGCCCAGTCCTCGACAAGACACCGGACTTCGTCAAAAGCATTCCGGTCGCCAAGGCGATCGAAGATACCACCATTGTCGCCTATGAAATGAACGGCGCGCCGCTGCCACACCTGAACGGCTTTCCCGCGCGCCTCATCGTGCCGGGCTGGACCGGCACCTACTGGATGAAACATCTGGTCTCGATCCGCGCCGTGACGAAGCCGTTCGAGGGCTTCTGGATGAAGAGTGCCTATCGGATTCCAATCGGAATATTTCCGGGCGCCCGTTTCACGTCACAAGAGTCGATTGGGCCCAACACGCCGATCACCGAAATGGTGGTGAACTCGCTGATCACGACACCGAGCGAAGGCGCCAAACTCAAGAGCGGGAAGACAACGGTCAGCGGTATTGCCTGGGACAGCGGCTCCGGCATCCGGTCGGTGGAAGTCTCGGCCGACGGCGG
>DASYCM010000111.1:0-22128 GCA_036500165.1 Pseudolabrys sp. | reverse complement strand
CGTCTCATCTTGCCGAAACAGGGTGCGGACCATGTCGAAATATTTTGCCTTGTCGTCTTTGGCAGCGCAGCGCGCCAGCAGGAATGCCGCGGCATCGACCGGATCGACCGCGGCCTCGCGGAGGATATAGCGAAGCTTGCCCGTGTCGATGTAACGCGCCTTGATCTCGGGAAACGAGTCGGCAAAATAGCTCCTGCAGCGATGACATTTCAGCGACGAGTACTGAATGATCGTGACCGGCGCGTTGGCGGCGCCGATCGACATTTCGCCGAGCGGATTGGGCTTGGCGAGTTCGGCGGCATCGACCGGCTTAGGCTGGCCGGTTGTCTGTGCGAACGTCGCGCCAGGAAAAGCGGCGAGTGCCGGCAGCGCCAGCACCACAATGGCAAATGAACGGATCAATCGGTTGAACATGAGGCCGCCCCACAACGGTCCGGAAAGGTGACTTACGGTCGTGGAGTGTACATGCCGGCGCGGCGTGCGCATGCGGAGAGGAAGCCGGAATTGGGGACAGAGACGTTATTGATGCGGTGTTTATGGCACCGGCTCTTGCCCGGACAACTTTTGCCCAATGGTCCTCACAGCATTGCCGTATGTGCTGTTGCCTTTGAAGGCCGCCAACTTCGCGCCGATCGCCATCCATTGTTGACGGTCAAGGTCGAAAAAGGTGGCTCTGAAAAGCCAGTGGTGTGGAAACTTCCCGGACCTCGATTGCGCGCTGGCAGCCCGTTTTTCCTCAGCGATGAGCCAATTGGCAAGTTCAATGATGGTGTCGCCTGAAATCGCATTCTTTGAATTGATGGCGAGCGACAGAATGCCAAGCCCAGTAAATACCAGCCAGTCAGAGTCGGCTCCGGCCCAAAGTTGATCATCGTCAATAAGCCGGACGAGCCATGCCAGCGTGGCCATTGCTTCCGGCTCAAGGCCCGCGTCTAGGCTAAGAATGCTTTCGGCCAAGGCCCTTACTGGATAATTCCCGTGGCTGTCGCTTTGACGGAAGTTTTCGTCTCCGTAGGCGCGCAACAAGACTGCGCTGGCGAAAGCTCGCGCCCAATGCCCTCGCGAGCCACGCCGCACCGCCACCCTAGCCTCCGGGTCGCCAGCGCAGCTGAATCGCAGAAGCTCCCTGACATCCTGATCGTAGAATTTGTCCGATGAAGCGAAATCCGATGAGGTCAACAGGGGGCCGCCGTCGCGGATATTGCGCAGGGCATTGATGTGTCTTGCTCGCCGTGCATCGCCCCCTACGGAATCCTCGTCGGCGATGAGGTCCAGCGTCGCATCATCGACAAGCGTTGACATACGTCGAAGCAGTGAGTCCCCGTCCGGCTTGAATTCCTTTAAAAATCGCAGGCCCATTCTTGTCTCGCGCGTTCAAACGAAAGCACTGCCGTGGACAATAGGGGCAATTGGCGGGGTATGAAAACACGCTCCTCAACGGCTTGGAACGGTGACGTTCGGCTGTGGAGTGTACAGGCCTGCGCGGAGCGCGCACGCGGGGGAGGCGGCTCTAATTGGGGATGGAGCCGTTATTGATGCGGTGTTTATGGCGTGTTTGGAGTGAGACCGGGAAGCGGACTATGCGCGTAACTTTACTACTTCTTTGCCGCCCTCAAACGCGAGGTGCAGATGCCTGGGCCGCCCGAGCCTTCCGATACGCATTTCTCGTCAAGAAAAGTGCAGTCAAGCTAGCGGCCACGCCCATCAGAATGAGCGTTTGGACAGAGAACCATTCTGGCTCATCCGGCCGCATGTCCGGCTGATAACAAGAGTTGGTGCGCGGGACGAGTTTAACCGTTTGGCCCAAGGTCACCGTTGCTGAGGTCGGGCCGACCCATATCCTATCAAGATGACATGGGATTGTTTTTCCTGCCTGTTCGCGCTGAAAGGACAAGGTCGCAAATGTGCCTCCGTACTTGCCAGTTTCGACCCAAGCTTTCTCGATGGTGGCCAAAGCAGGGGTGCTTGCCAAAATCCGTTTGTCACGTTGCCACTGAATAGCTGCGGTCAAAAAGCAGACAAAGGAAAGCGCGCCGATATAGGCGATAAGAGTCCAGATGTTGGATTTTCTAGATCGGTTCAACATGGGATGCGGTCGCGTTCAATCTGCGCATGCGTGCGTGCGCCGGGACTGAAGCCGTAGAGCTTTAGGGCTTCCGTGCAACTAATGCCGCGTTTTCTGGACCTAAGACACATCCGGTTTTGTCTGCGCGCAGCCTTGCGTAAGCTCGCATCATTTTTTCAGCGAAAGTGTAATTCGATCGACGCGGCTTTGTAAGCAAACTTCCGTATTTATCTTGCGATAATTGATTAAGTTTCGTTGCGAGATTTGCGCGCGTTACCGGACTAATCTGCAGTTTCTACCGCAGCGTTCGCGCCGTAACCCGAGATGCTCCCCCCAAGATTAAACTTCGTTTGTCCTTTACGCTCCAGAGGATCTACGTTCGCTGCGATGCGGATTACATCCTGACAAATTTGCGCGAAGGTCGATGTTGGTTCGCACCCAATAATGATGGGCGATCCGGCAGCATGTTGGAGCTGATACGCCGTTGTTTGAGCTAGCGACGATTTGCCTACGCCGCGGTAGCCGTAAATGAACGCATGTCTTCCTGGAGAGGTAAGGGCATCCAACAAGAGCTGTAGGGTGCGCGTTCTTCCTTTCAGGTGTTCTGGCGACTGAATGGGCTGCGCAGATGTCAGGTAGGAGTTCCTGATCATCAGGAACTCCTGTCTAGTCATCCGCGTAGCGGCAGCAGTCATCGGCTTTCGGCGTCCCTCAGCTACACCCGCTGGTCGCGCCGCAAGAGTCGCACTTCATGCAGGTGCCGTTGCGCACCAGCGTGTAGTTCTGGCACTCGCCGCAGGCGTCGCCTTCGTAGCCTTTGGCTTTTGCTTCGAGGCGGCGTTCGGTCGCGACCTGCTTGGCGGTCGGGGCACTGCGCGTTTCAAGTTGCTGCGCGGGGGAGAGCTTGGCTTCCGGCTCTTTGAGCGCGGTCGCGCCAAGTGACGTACCTTGCGTTTCGTTGCGCTGGCCGCTGGAGCCCGCGAAGGCCGTGACGTTGCCGCCGGCAGCCATCGGCTGGACGCTGTCGCTGCTCACCACCGACAGCTTCTCCGAGCGCGCGATGCCGCGGGTCAGGCCCTTCGACACGAGCGTCGGCGCCTTGCCTTCGTCTTCGCCCTTGCCGAGCGCATCGAAGGCGTTCTCGGACGGATCGACATGGCCGAGGTCGTAACGCTCCATGTAGCTCACGGCCAGTTCGCGGAACACGTAGTCGAGGATCGAGGTCGCGAACTTGATCGTGTCGTTGCCCTGCACCGGGCCCGACGGCTCGAAGCGGGTGAAGGTGAAGGCGTCGACATATTCGTCGAGCGGCACGCCGTATTGCAGGCCGAGCGACACCGCGATGGCGAAGTTGTTGATGAAGGAGCGCAGCGCCGCACCTTCCTTGTGCATGTCGATGAAGATCTCGCCGAGGCGGCCGTCATCGTATTCGCCGGTGCGCAGGTAGACCTTGTGTCCGCCGACCACGGCCTTCTGCGTGTAGCCCTTGCGGCGGCCGGGCAGCTTCTCGCGTTCGCGCAGCACGGTGATGCGCTCGACGATCTTCTCGACGACCTTCTCCGAGATGGCGGAGACGCGGGCGGCGTTGGGCTGCGCGAGCAGCGCCTCGACGGCGTCGTCTTCGTCCTCGTCATCGGCGATGAGCTGCGAGTTGAGCGGCTGCGACAGCTTGGAGCCGTCGCGGTAGAGCGCGTTGGCCTTGAGCGCGAGCTGCCAGGACAGCAGATAGGCGTTCTTGCAGTCCTCGACGGTCGCGTCGTTCGGCATGTTGATGGTCTTGGAGATGGCGCCCGAGATGAAGGGCTGCGACGCCGCCATCATGCGGATGTGGCTTTCGACCGAGAGATAACGCTTGCCGGTGCGGCCGCACGGATTGGCGCAATCGAACACGGCGTAGTGCTCGAGCTTGAGATGCGGTGCGCCCTCGACGGTCATCGCGCCGCAGACGTGGATGTTGGCGGCTTCGATCTCGCGCTTGGAGAAGCCGAGCGCGGCGAGCAGGTCGAAGGTCGGGCTGCTAAGCTGTTCGGCGGTGATGCCGAGCTTGTCGCGGCAGAACTCTTCGCCCAAAGTCCACTTGTTGAAGGCGAACTTGATGTCGAAGGCGGTCGGCAAAGCCTTCTCGACCTTCGCCAGCGCTTCGTCGGTGAAGCCCTTGGCCTTCAAGGTGGTGTGGTTGATCGATGGCGCCTGGCCGAGGTTGCCGTGGCCGACGGCGTAAGCCTCGATCTCGGCGATGTCGCTTTCCGAGTAGCCGAGCGTGCGCAACGCCTCGGGAACGGCGCGGTTGATGATCTTCCAGTAGCCGCCGCCGGCCAGCTTCTTGAACTTCACCAGCGCGAAGTCGGGCTCGATGCCGGTGGTGTCGCAATCCATGACGAGGCCGATCGTGCCGGTCGGCGCGATGACGGTGGCCTGCGCGTTGCGATAGCCGTGGATTTCGCCGAGCTTGATGGCCTTGTTCCACGCGGACTTGGCGTGCGCCGACAATTCCGAATAGCCCTTGAGCGCCGGATAGGTGCTGGTCGCCAGCGAGGCGTGGTCGAGCGGCACCGGCGCGATCGAGACGTTCTCGTAGCCGGTCGTCTCGCCGTAAGCGGCGCGGCAGTGGTTGCGCATGACGCGCAGCATGTGGTCGCGGTTCTTCTCGAAGCCGGGGAAGGGGCTCAGGCCCTTCGCCATTTCCGCCGAGGTCGCATAGGAAATGCCGGTCATGATCGCGGTCAGCGCGCCGGCGATGGCGCGGCCTTCGGCCGAGTCATACGGAATGCCGGAGGTCATCAGCAGGCCGCCGATGTTGGCGTAGCCGAGGCCGAGCGTGCGGAATTCGTAGGAGAGTTCGGCGATCTGGCGCGACGGGAATTGCGCCATCATCACCGAGATTTCGAGAACGACGGTCCACAGGCGCACGCCGTGTTCGTAGCTGTCGACGTCGAACGTGCCGGTGTCCTTGTCGCGGAACGTCAGCAGGTTCAGCGAGGCGAGGTTACAGGCCGTGTCGTCGAGGAACATGTATTCCGAGCACGGATTGGATGCGCGGATTTCGCCGGACGCCGGGCAGGTGTGCCAGTCGTTGACGGTGGTGTGGTATTGCAGGCCGGGATCGGCCGAGGCCCAGGCGGCGTAGCCGATCTTTTCCCACAATTCGCGGGCGGCCAACGTCTTCGCCGTCTTGCCGTTCTTGCGATAGGTCAGGTCCCACGTGCCGTCGGCTTCAACGGCCTTGAGGAACCCGTCGGTGATCCGCACCGAGTTGTTCGAATTCTGACCGGCGACGGTGAGATAGGCTTCGCTATCCCAGTCGGTGTCGTAGGTCGGGAAGTTGATGTCCTTGTAGCCCTGCTTGGCGAACTGGATGACGCGCTTGATGACGTTGTCCGGCACCATCGACTTGCGGGCGAGCTTGATCTCGCGCTTCAGCGCCGGGTTCTTCTCCGGCATGAAGCAATCGTCGCCCGAACCTTCGCAGTTGACGCAGGCCTTGAGGATCGCCTTGAGGTGTTTCTGGTTGATCTTGGAGCCGGAGACCAGCGCCGCGACCTTCTGCTCCTCCATCACCTTCCAGTCGATGTACTGCTCGATGTCCGGGTGATCGACGTCGACGACGACCATCTTCGCCGCGCGGCGCGTCGTGCCGCCCGACTTGATCGCGCCCGCGGCGCGGTCGCCGATCTTGAGGAAGCTCATCAGGCCGGAGGACTTGCCGCCGCCCGACAGCTTTTCGCCTTCGCCGCGCAGCGCCGAGAAGTTCGAGCCGGTGCCCGAGCCGTATTTGAACAGGCGCGCTTCGCGCACCCACAGGTCCATGATGCCGCCTTCGTTCACCAGGTCGTCGCTGACGCCCTGGATGAAGCAGGCATGCGGCTGCGGATGCTCGTAGGAGGATTCCGACTTGGTCAGGACGCCGGTGAAGGGGTCGACATAGAAGTGACCCTGCGACGGGCCGTCGATGCCGTAGGCCCAGTGCAGGCCGGTGTTGAACCACTGCGGCGAGTTCGGCGCGCACATCTGCGCGGCCAGCATGTAGCGGAGTTCGTCGAAGAAGGTCTGCGCGTCGGCTTCTGAGTCGAAGTAGCCGCCTTTCCAGCCCCAGTAGGTCCAGGTGCCGGCCAGACGATCGAACACCTGCTTGGACGAGTGTTCGCCGATGTAGCGTTCTTTCTCGGGGAGGGCGGCAAGGGCCTCTTCGTCGGCGATGCCGCGCCACAGGAACGAGGGGACGGTGTTCTCTTCGACCTTCTTGAGGCGGGCGGGGACGCCGGCTTTGCGGAAATACTTCTGCGCCAGAACGTCGGAGGCGACCTGCGACCAGAATTCGGGGACCTCGACATTGTCGAGCTTGAAGACAATCGAACCGTCGGGATTCTTGATCTCGCTGGTGGTCAGCCGGAAATTGAGGCCAGCGTAAGCCGACTCTTGTCCGTCCTTGGTGTAGCGCCGTTCGATCCGCATTTCTCTAGCCCCTTGAATTGTTCAGGCGGCTTGCCGCCCGATTATCGCAAGCGGACATGTCCCTGTCCGCTTCATTTCGGCTCACACGCTGCACAACGCACACCCCGTACTTAATTACCCCCGGCGCTTTTTCCCCTTGCGCCTGTAGTCCCGGCAAACAGCCCGAACAGAGGTATTCCCGGGGCTCACAGAGCCCCGAAAGACAGTAATAACCCGTCCCCAAGACACCATTACTGGTGTGGGTCGCAGAGACGACGCGGCGTCGTTTTGAAGGCCCGGAGGGACGCGATTACTACACCGCACCGAACAATCTGAAGCTAAGTGGACTCACCCGTTACGTCAAGCAATAGTGGGTCGTGTTAGTTAACAATCTACCTATTGTGTAATCCCGGTGAAATACGGGGATAACGTGGGTGAGAACGGGTTTGAGTATGAGCCAGTTTTGCCGCTCGCGAAGCCATTTTTCTGCACCACTAGGGCTAGGCTTTAATCCCCGCGGCCATGACACTAAAAAGACCGCAAAATCGCCATTGCGGGCAATCCACATCTAAATCCGCGCATCGGCCGGGCCGTGGATAAGCCCGGGAAAAGTGCTGGGAACCCCTCGGCCCGGTCGCTGATTCTCAGAACTGGCTCAGTGTCTTAGGAGGCACGCCAGAGCGCAGGGGCAGTGTGTGATGGATATCCGCAGCTGTGCATTCGCGTTTTCGGAGCTGTCGCAGGAATTGAGTAAGGGAATCACAAACGAAAAAGGCGGACCCGCAAGGATCCGCCTTTCGCACCGGCACTGTCGTCTCTGATTATCGGCAGGGCATTTCGGCTTGTGCTCCGAGTCGCCCAACTGATGAATTCCTGGGCAGGATAGCCGTACAAACGAGGCAAGCGCAATATTGTTGAGGCAGCGTCATTCAACGGTGCGGTTCGCACGCCACAACAAGCGTGCTGGATTTAGCCCGTGTGGAACCCGGCCTTACTGGGCTCGGTCGTACTGGACTTGGCGTTGGCGAGGTGCCAAAACGCAAACGTCGCAACCGCTTCAAAGCGCGATGGCCATGAAAGTTTTCTTCCTCAAGCTTTTTACCTGGTGG
The DNA here is from genome assembly GCA_036500165.1 of Pseudolabrys sp. Lineage (GTDB taxonomy): Bacteria > Pseudomonadota > Alphaproteobacteria > Rhizobiales > Xanthobacteraceae > Pseudolabrys. Next base: position 14,523 of record DASYCM010000111.1, on the reverse strand, counting down.
AACGGGCAGACCTTCGGGACCCAGTTCTGGACCTGGATGTACGGCGAATCCGTCGGTGAGGACGAATTCGGCAATCGGTATTTCCGCACTCGCGGCGGCAAGATCGATTCGCGGCTCGGCTTCGAACGGCGGTGGGTGGTCTATAACGGCTATGCGGAAGCCTCGAGCATTCCGCCGGCCTGGCACGGCTGGATGCACCACACGGTGGACACGCCGCCGACGCAGGAAGACTACAAGCCGAAACCCTGGCAGAAGCCGCACCGGCCGAACATGACCGGTACGCCTGCAGCGTCGCGGCCCCCGGGTTCGACGCTCGCTACCGGCCGCCGGCCGAAAGCAACTGGCGACTACAAAGCCTGGACGCCGTAGGCGCATCGGCACCTAAACGGCCGGCGTCCCGCTATCACAATCGTCCTTTTTGTTCCGGTATTTCGTTGACGGGCATCGTCCCGTCACGGACGCTGTCATCAATTGTTGGCGGCAATTATGCCGCGTAAGAGGGAGCCGGAAAAATGCGTCACTTAGCCAAAGCTTTGTTGGTCGGAGCGCTGATCGCGCTGTCGCCCGCGCTTGTCCAAGGTACCTACGCTCAAACGCCGGCCGCTACGCCCATGGCGCCTGCTGCGAAGAAGGACGGCGGAATGATGGCGCCCGCCGCCAAGAAAGACGCGGCTCCCGCGCCTAAGGCCGCTCTGATCGACATCAACCGCGCCTCGGCGGCCGACCTCGATGCGCTGCCCGGCATCGGCGCCGCTCGTTCAAAGGCCATCATTGCCGGACGGCCTTACAAGGCGAAGGATGAACTGACCGGGCGCAAGATCATTCCGCAGAACGTCTACGACAGCATCAAGGACAAGATCGTCGCGCACCAGATGTAACGTTTGTCTTCATTCCGGGGCGCGCCAAGGGCGCCGCCCCGGAATGATGTTGCTATTGCGAGCCTTCCAGCCCGAGCTGCTTGACCAGCGAGCCCCACTTCTCACGCTCCGACGCGAGATATTTCTGCGTGTCGGCGATCGAGGGCGGGATGATCGGCAACAGGCCGATGGTCGTGGCCTTCGCCTGCATTTCCGGGTCCGACATGATCTTCGTCATTTCGTCATGGAGTTTGTCGACGATCGGCTTCGGCGTCGCCGCCGGCGCATAGAGCATGTGCCACGACACCGCTTCGAAGTCGGGCGCGTTGGCGGCCTTGGCGAAGGGCGGTACGTCGGGCAGGGACGGGATTGGCGTCAGCGATGACACGGCGAGCGCGCGCAGCTTGCCCTCGCGGATCAGCGGCAGCGAGGCGCCGGCTTCGGCAAAGCCAAGCTGGACGTGACCGGCGACGATGTCGGTGATCGACTGCGGCGTTGAGCGATAGGGCACGTGCACCATATTCAGGTCGAAGCGCTTCTTCATGTATTCCATGGAAAGATGCTGCGCGACGCCGGCGCCAGGCGAGCTGAAGCTTAGTGGCGGATTGCTCTTCTTTGCGAGTTCGATCAGCTCCGGCACGGTCTTGGCCGGGAGGTCGGGGTTCACGACCAGGATAAAGGGCGACTTCACGTAGTAGGAGATCGGCACGAAATCCTTGGCGGCGTCGTAGTTCACCTTCTTGAAGAGGGCGAGGTTGATCGCCATCGCCGAGGAGGTGGAGACGAGCAGGGTGTAACCGTCGGCCGGAGCCTGCGCGACGTACTGCGCGGCGAGCATCAGCGACGCGCCTGGTTTGTTCTCGACGATGACGGGCTTGCCAAGCGAGGTCTGGAGTTTGTCCGCATAGAGCCGCACCAGCGCGTCCAGCCCGGAGCCCGGTGCAAGCGGCACGATGATGGTGATGGGTCTGTCCGGATAATTCTGCGCCTTGACCGGTGTCCCGGCGACGGCAAACGCCAATGCGCATAGCGCGGCGCTTAGATAACGCTTCATGTTTCGCCCCTTTGTTCCGCAACTTTTTAAATGACTTGGCGTGCGGTCTGTTTCGGGCGGCACCATGCGCGATCGGGTGGCTACCGACAAGCCTTGGGAACCGTGCGGTTCCGCCCTTCCGCCGCCGCATTCCCCGTGTTAACCGGGCCCTTATTGGCGACGGAATGGCCAGGCGGGAAAGCCCGGATTTATGGCGCGCTGCAAAGTTTCAAGAGCTCTGATCGCGGCGGCCGCGCTGCTGTGCGCTGGCCCCGCTTTTGCGCAATTCGGCTCGATCTTTCGCGACGATCCGCCGCGTCCGCCGGCCGATGTTGGTGGCGGCCGTGCACCTCCGCCCCCGAATTACCCCCGCAGCAATGACCGCGTCTTGCCGCCGTCGCGGGACATGCAGTCCGATCAGCCGCCGGCGCAGCCCTTGCCGGCGCCGATGAATCTGCCGCCGTCGAGCCGTCCGGGCGTGCGCGATATCGAATCGGCGCCGCTGGCGCCGCTGCCGGGCGGGCCCGTCGCGCCGCAGGCGCCGGCGATGGAGCAGCCGCAACAGGCGCGTCCCAATCAGTCGGACCAGACGTTGCCCGGCTTGCCACCGGGACAGCGTCAGCCCCGCGGTGTTCCGCAGCAGCCGGCCGATACCTCGCCGAAGCCTGGCGATGAAATCGTCGTCGAGCCGCCGCCGCAGCGTATCGCCAATCCGACCGCGGTGTTCTCCGGCCTCGACAAGATCACGGGCCGCATCATCAATTTCGAGGTCGCCATCAACGAGACCGTGCAGTTCGGCGCGCTGCAGGTGACGCCGCGCGTCTGCTATTCGCGGCCGCCGACCGAGACGCCGAATACCGACGCCTACCTCGAAGTCGAGGAGGTGACGCTCTCGGGCGAGATCAAGCGCATCTTCGACGGCTGGATGTTCGCGGCGAGCCCCGGCCTGCATGCGGTCGAGCATCCGGTTTATGACGTGTGGCTGACCGACTGCAAAGGCGCACCATCGGCGGTTGCCGAAGCGCCGCCGGAGGCAAAGCCAGCATCGCGCCCACCGCCGGCGACCAAACAGCCGCCGGTGCAGCAGCGTCCGCAACAGCCGACGCAGCCGCGCGCGCAACAGCAGCAACCATCGGGCTTCCAGCCGGCGTTCCGCTAGTCCCATTATCCGGACCAGTGCTAGCGCGCCGGTGTAAAGGCTAGTTGGTGAGAAGCGCCAGCGCCTCAGCGCCGCCGATGGGACGGTCTACCGGCAACGCGCCGAAATCGGCATCCGCCGAGATGGCGTCTTCCAGCAGGCGGTGATAGCGGCGCTTGGCGATCTCGACCGCGCCGAAGGTGATCAAGTGGTCCGTGACATATTGCGTGTCGAGCAGGCGATAGCCGCCGGCGCGCAGCCGCGCGACGAGATGCACCAGCGCGATCTTCGAGGCATCACGGGCGCGGTGGAACATGCTTTCGCCGAAGAAAGCGCGGCCCAGCGATACGCCGTAAAGTCCGCCGACCAGCGCGTCGCCGTCATAAACCTCGACGCAGTGAGCGTAACCGTGGTCGTAGAGACTGCGATAGATCTTGCGGATGCGGCCGTTGATCCAGGTCTTGGTGCGGTTCTCCTTGGCCTCGGCACAGCCATCGATGACGCCGTCGAAATCGCGGTCGACCCAGACCGTGTAGGGTGTCGTGCGTACGGTACGCGCCAGCCGTGATGCTAAATGAAAGCCGTCCAGCGGAATGATGCCGCGCATCTCGGGCTCGATCCAGTAAAGCGCCGGATCGTCGGCGCTCTCCGCCATCGGAAAGATGCCGCAGGCATAGGCCTTGAGCAGCACCTCGGGCGTGATCTCGATCAGTGTGGTTTCGCGGTTGGCCATACGGTTCAAGGCTTACGGTTCAAGTATCCAGGAATTGACGTTAAAAGTTCCACATTCGTCAGGTCATTTTAGCGGTCTTGATGAGGTCATGGGAGCGGAAATTAACCGCTCCGTCACCATGACGGGACGAAACTGCCTAAAGTTGAAAACAAATCGCTGTTCAAGCGTTAGCTCCGCGCAACGTCTGTGCCGCAAGCGTGCGGCGAACAATGGGGTCAAGCCATGCGCCGGACCAATGTTCTCGTCGTTGAAGACGAAGTAATGATCTGCGAACTGATCTCGGAAGTTCTGGAAGAAAACGGCTTCGAGGTTCACACTGCGGCGACGGGCGAGGCGGCGCTGAACTATCTGGATTCCGGTACTGAAGTCGACGTGCTGTTTACCGATATCAACCTCGATGGCCGCATGGACGGCTCGACGCTCGCCAAGGCGGCGCGCGCACGGCGCCCCGATTTGCCGATCGTCTATTGCTCCGGGCGCTACTCGTCCTCGGCGATCGCGCCGCTGATGCCGCGGTCGGTTTTCGTCAAGAAGCCCTACGATCTCGGCGACATCTGCACGCTGCTGAACCGGTTGACCGGGACGACACACTGATGTTGCGTTAAGTGCCGGTTAACCCTGTCATTTTGGTTTCATATTTTTAATCGGTCGATCGTAGGTTCCTTCCTCCAGAAGGAGCCAGGCATTGCGTTCGTCGTCCGTCATCAATCGTCCATTTGCAACAATACGCGCGCTGTTGCGCGAGCGCCGCGGCAATGTGGCCATCACTTTCGCCATTGCGGCGTTCCCAATCATGCTGGCAGCTGGTGTCGCGGTCGACTACAGCGCGGCGAACCGCTCCAAGGCGTCGCTTGATTCATTCGCCGACGCCGCAGTGCTGTCGGTGACCGCGCAGTCGGCGATGTCACTGACGGCCGCCGCTGCTCAGACGAAGGCAGTCGACTATTTCAACGCCGAAGCGGTGACGCTTAAGCGCGGCACGGTTCTGACCGTGACTGCGACTGTGACCGATTCAAGCGCGGGCCGAGCCGCGCAGGTCAAGTACACCGCGCAAGTGCCGACCACGATCGCGGCCATTGCCGGTATGCAGAATATCAATATCGCGGGATCGTCGTCAGGCGCATCGGCGGTGCCGACCTATATCGATTTCTATCTGTTGCTCGACAACTCACCGTCAATGGGTGTCGGTGCGACGCCGGCCGACGTGTCCAAGATGGTGGCCAACACCTCGGATCAATGCGCCTTCGCCTGCCACCAGATGGACGTGTCGCCGAACGATTATTATGGCCTTGCCAAAACCCTTGGCGTCACCACGCGTATCGACGTGGTACGCACTGCGACGCAGCAGTTGATGGATACGGCGACGTCGACACAGACGGTATCGGGGCAGTTCCGCAGCGCGATCTACACATTCGGCGCTTCGGCGCAGAACAAGGGGCTGACGCGCATCTTCTCGCTGTCGTCGAGCCTGTCGAGCGCCAAGACCGCGGCAAGCGCCATCGACCTGATGACGGTGCCGTATCAGAATTATGCGAGCGATACCGACACAAACTTCGACACCATTTTCCCCGCGCTTAACAACGAAATCGCGACGCCCGGCGACGGCGTGTCGGCGACAAATCCGCAGAAAGTGGTGTTCTTCGTATCCGACGGCGTCAACGACGCCGCCGGCATCACATGCTCGCGTTCGACGACGGCGGGGCAGGACCCTCAGACCGGCACGAACTACACGCGCTGTCAGGAGCCGATCAAGGCGTCGCTATGCACGGCACTAAAGAACCGAGGCATCAAGGTGGCTGTGCTCTACACGACCTATTTGGCGCTGCCGACCAATAGCTGGTACGTGAGCTGGATCGACCCGTTCAATCAGGGTCCGTATGGCCCGTCGCCGAACAGTCAGATCGCGACGAACATGCAGTCCTGCGCCTCGCCGGGCTACTACTTCGAAGTCAGCCCAACCGACGGCATTTCGCAGGCGATGACCGCCTTGTTCCAAAAGGTCATACAGGCGGCGCGGCTGACGAAGTAACGATATGATCGGGTCGTAGGGGCTGCACCGACACCGTCTTGCGTACAGTCGTAAAGGCGATCTGGATGCGAGTGCCGCGCGTCGGCGACTGGATGTCGACTTGGGCGCCGAGTTTGTCTGCCATGGCCCGTACGATACGCTGACCAAGACCCGTGCCCGCCGAATTAGCCCCACCGATGCCGACGCCATCATCTTCGACGCTGATGATGGCGGCTTCAGGCCCATTGCCTTTGAGCCCGATGCGGATTTGTCCCTCGCCACTGGGGTAGGCATATTTCATCGCGTTCATCACCAACTCGTTGACGATGACGCCGATGGCGACAGCGCGGTCCGGATCGGTTTCGATTGCATCCGCATTGAGAATGAGCTGGGCCTGCTTCGCCATGCCGGCGGATAGCCGCAAGTCGCTCACCAGCGCATCGAGATACTGATCGACCGCGACTGATTTGACGTCATCCGAGGTGTAGAGCCGGCGGTGCACCTGCGCCACAGCCATGACGCGGTTGGTGGCCTGGGCCAGGGCCTGCTTGATATCCTGGTTCTTCTCGCCGTGGCCCTGCATGTGCAGCAGTGAGGCGATCAGTTGGAGCGAATTGCCGACGCGGTGGTTGACCTCACGCAGCAGCATGTCGCGCTCGACGGCAAGCGCCTCGAAACGGTCGCGAGCTTCCCGTACTTCCTGCTCTGCGGCTTCCTTGGCACGGCGCATGCGCATGGTGTCGACTGCGGCGCTCAGGGCCGACTTCAGCAAGAAGATGAAATCGCCGCCGACATCCTTGATGACATAATCGAAGGCACCAGCCTTCAATGCGGCGACCGCCATGCGGCTGTCCTGCGCGCCGGTGACGATGATTACTGGCGGATGGTTCGGCATCGCATTGACACGCTCAGCAGTTTCGATCCCGGTCATGCCCGGCATGTAAAGATCGACTGCGACGACATCGAATTCCTTGCCCGGTTCTTGCGCGGCGAGCGATTTCAGACCGCTCTCTCCATCCTTGCAGGCGACAACGTTGATCCCTTCGCGGCCGAGGCCGCGCGAAACCAAAGCCCGGGTGGCTTCGTCGTCGTCGATGTAAAGGACTTGGCGGGGCATGTTTACTCGGCGGCTGGAACCTGGATGACCGAGAAGAACAATCCAAGCTGACGGATGGCGTGGGCGAAGTTTTCGTAATTCACCGGCTTCGTGATGTAGACGTTACAGCCCAGATCGTAGCAGCGCTGTATTTCGACGGCGTCATCCGTCGTGGTGAGGATAACCACCGGCACACGCTTGAGATTGTCGTTGGTTTTGACGCGCTTCAGGATATCGATGCCGGTCATGTCCGGCAGATTGAGGTCGAGCAGGATCAAGAGCGGCTTGCCCTTGTTGGTCGTGCCAGAGCCATCGATGCCGAACAGAAAGTTCACCGCATCCGTACCGTTGGTGAAGGGCCGGATCGCATTGTTGACGCCGGCGCGGCGGATGTTCTTCTCGATGAGGCGGGCATGACCTTCGTCATCCTCGACCATCACGATCTCGACCGGCAATTCCGTCATCTTGCTGTTCATGCGGCACTCCTTTTTTCGACCGTCCACCGGCGCGGCAGCGTCACGGTGAATGTGCTTCCTTTGCCCAATTCCGACTGCAAGCTCAGCGTACCGCCGAGACGTCGCACTAGCGCCCGCACGTGCGCGAGGCCGATGCCTTCACCGGGCTTGTCCTGCGTTCCAGAACGGCGGAACAGCTCGAATACCCGCTGATGGTCGTGCGGATCGATGCCGCGGCCCGTGTCGGTAACGTCATAGATGGCTTTGCCGGCGTGCGTCTGCCCTATAATGGCGATGCGGTTCGGTTCGTCATTGCGGCTGTATTTCAGGGCGTTGTCGACCAGATTGGCGAAGACTTGCTGCAACGCCAGCCGGTCGCTCTCGACCGGGGGCAGCGTGTCGATCGTGATCGTCGCGCCGGCTTCGGTGGCGCGGTGCGCGACGGTCTGGGTGACCGTATCCAGCAGGCCGTTCATATCGATGGTTTCCGGATTGAATTGGCGGCGCCCTTCGCGGGACAGTTTCAGCACCGCATTGATCAGGCGATCCATATTGGCGATCGACGTCTTGATGAAACGGATGGCTTCGTCGAAGTCATGTCCCAGCCTGTCAACGTTTTCAGCGGTTCCGGGTTCCATCTGGGCATTCAGGCCCTTCAGGTCGGCCTGCAATTTGCTCACCTGCTCGAAAATATCCTGCCGCAGCGCCTCCAGTTCGCCGGTAAAGCCCATGATGTTGACCAGCGGCGAGCGCAGGTCGTGGCTGACGATATAGGCGAAACGCTGGATTTCTTCGTTAGCTTCGGTCAGATCGGCGGTGCGGTAGGCGACGATCTGTTCGAGATTGGCGTTCGTGGCCTCGACGGTCTGCCGCGCGATTTCAGCCCGTTTATAGTTGCGCTGGACCAGGAAGACCGACGCCGCGCCGATCAGGACCACGACCGCAGAACCGAGCAATGCCATCATCAGCAACAGAAAATTGTTCGATCGCGACCGCTCACCCCGGATATCGAGCAGGCGGCCTTCGTCCGCAATGAGTCGCTCCACCAACTCCCGCAACCTGTTCATCGTGTCGCGTCCGAGCCCGCCGAGAACTAGCTTGAGAGCTTCCTGCCGGTCGCCGCTGGAATTGATGTCGATGGTGCGGTCCATCTCGGAGATCTTGGTCTTTATCAACGCGGCCGCCTCATCGAACGCGAATGTGCGGGACGGATTGTCCTGGGTCAGCGTTCGCAGCTCGCCGATCTGGCCGTCGAACGTCGGCACAACCTCGCGATAGTCTTCGAGGTATTGCTGGTCGTTGGTCAGCAGATATCCGCGCTGGCCGGACTCGGCACGCCGGACGTCAAGCAGCAGATTGGACAGTTTGTCCTGAACGCGAAGCGTATGCGCCACCGCCGCGGCATCGTCCGCCGACTGGTTGACGAGCCAGGTCGTGGCCACGCTGATCGCGATCAGCAGCAAAAAGCCGATTCCGAGCAGGATGGGCTGAAATGGAAAACTGGAGCGGGGAGCGTCGCTCATCGAGCCTCGGTCGTCGGCATATCGGGTGCAGTTTCCTTGCTCTAATCCAAGGAAAACTGAGCACTCGTCAGAATGCCGTCCCCCCGGACGAGGCTATAACCGGGCCGGGACAGAAAAGTTCCACATGAGAACAGGACCGGGCCAACAGACGCAGATGCCCCGCGCCGCCCGGTCAATTCTCCGCGCTGCCCTTGGCGAGAAACTGCTCGAGCCAGTGGATATGGTAATTGCCGTCGATGATGTCGGTCTCACCGAGTAGCGCGCGGAACAGCGGCAGGGTCGTCTCGATGCCGTCGAGGACGACCTCATCAAGAGCGCGCTTGAGCCGCATCAAAGCTTCGGTCCGCGTATTGCCGTGCACGATCAGCTTGCCGACGAGTGAATCGTAATAGGGCGGGATGGTGTAGCCCTGATAGACGGCGCTATCGATGCGTACGCCGAGGCCGCCGGGCGCGTGATAATGCAAGATCTTGCCGGGCGAGGGCCGGAACGACACCGGGTTCTCGGCATTGATGCGGCACTCGATGGAATGACCGCGGAATTCGATGTCGCTTTGCTTCAAGGTGAGCTCTGCACCCGCTGCGACGCGGATCTGCTCGAAGATCAGGTCGATGCCGGTGATCATCTCAGTCACCGGATGCTCAACCTGAATACGGGTGTTCATCTCGATGAAATAGAACTCGCCGTCCTCGAACAGGAACTCGACGGTGCCGACGCCGAGATATTGAATCTCGCGCATGGCTTTGGCCACCGTTTCGCCGATCTTGTCGCGCGCTTCGACATTGAGCGCTGGCGAGGGGCTTTCTTCCAGTACCTTCTGGTGACGGCGCTGCAACGAGCAGTCGCGCTCGCCCAGATGGATGGCGCGGCCCTTGCCGTCGCCGAGCACCTGGATTTCGATGTGGCGCGGCTTGCCGAGATATTTCTCGATATAGACGGCGTCGTCACCGAACGCGGCTTTGGCCTCGGAGCGCGCGGTCGACAGAGCGGTGGACAGATCGGCCGCGCTGCGTGCGACCTTCATGCCGCGTCCACCGCCGCCGGAGGCCGCCTTGATCAATACCGGATAGCCGATCTCGTCGGCGATCTTGGCGGCATCGACGTCATTGGTCACGCCGCCGTCTGAGCCGGGCACGACCGGAATGCCGAGGCGCTTCGCGGTGCGCTTGGCCTCGATCTTGTCGCCCATGATGCGGATGTGCTCGGCCTTGGGGCCGATGAAGTGCACGCCGTGATCGTTGAGGATCTCGGCGAAGCGCGCGTTCTCCGACAGGAAGCCGTAGCCGGGATGCACGGCGTCTGCGCCGGTGATTTCGCAGGCCGAGAGAATGGCGGGGACGTTGAGGTAGCTGTCTTTGGCGGCCGGCGGGCCGATGCACACGCTTTCGTCGGCAAAGCGGACATGCATGGCGTCGGCATCGGCGGTGGAATGCACCGCGACCGTCGGAATGCCCAACTCCTTGCAGGCGCGGATCACCCGCATGGCGATCTCGCCGCGATTGGCGATGAGGATCTTGTCGAACATTACTCGATGATCACCAAAGGCTCGCCGAACTCGACCGGCTTGCCGTCCTCGAACAGGATTTGCTTGACGGTGCCGGCGCGCGGCGCCGGAATCTGGTTCATCGTCTTCATCGCTTCGATGATGAGCAACGTTTCGCCGGCTTTCACCTGCGAGCCGATATCGATGAAAGGTTTCGCGCCGGGTTCGGCCGCACCGTAAGCCGTGCCGACCATCGGCGAGGCGACGACGCCCGGATGCTTGGCCGGATCCATCGGCGCCGACACCGATTCAGCGACCGGCTGCGGCACCGACGCGACCGCGCGGACCGGAGCAGGGGCTGCAACGGCAACCGCGCCCTTCGAGACGCGAATGCGCTTGCCGTCTTGCTCGATCTCGATTTCGGTCAGACCGGTTTCGTTGAGAAGCTTGTTCAGCTCCAGGATCAGATCGTGATCGACCAGCGAAGAAGTCGATCCTGTTTTAGACGATTTTGCCATCGAGCTTTCCGGTTTTAGCTTTTAGCTTTTGCGCCGAAGATGTTGGCGAGGCCAAGGATCGCCAGTCTGTAACTGTCCGTGCCGAAACCGGCGACGATGCCCTTCGCCGCCTTCGACATATACGAGTTGTGCCGGAAAGCCTCCCGGGCGTGAATATTCGTCATGTGCACTTCGATTACCGGCAATTTGACGGCAAGCAGCGCATCCATGATTGATACCGACGTCGTGGTGAAGCCTGCGGCGTTGATCGCGATGCCGTCCGCCTTCTTGGCGTAGGCTTCGTGAATCCAGTCGACGATGACACCCTCGTGGTTCGACTGGCGGAATTCGATATCGATGCCGTAGGGGGCCGCGGTATCACGGCACAGTTTCTCGACGTCGGCGAGCGTCGCGGTCCCGTATTTCTCGGGCTCGCGCGTCCCGAGCATATTCATATTGGAACCATTGAGGACGTATATGGTCTTGGGCATGTTTTTTCCGGCGGCCACGAATATGGCCGCTTTATAGGTGGCCGGAACCCCTGAGGGAAGCCCGCCCGGATTTAGGCCTTTACCGTCATTTTGGCTGCGGCTTTGAGGCGTCCGGGAGCCAGCGTTTCCGCGGCCACCCAGTCCACGACGTCGGCAATTGCCGTTAACCTCTTGCGGCCCGCCGCCTTGGCCTTCTGGAAGATATCGACCTGGTGGTCGGCACTGGTGCCGTTGTCGATGATTCGGCCGAGGTGCTTGATGTCGGCGGCGCAACCCAGCGCCTCGATGTCCTCGGCGATGAAGTCGAGCACCTGATCGAGCCACTCCCGCGCGGTGAGAGGCGAGCGGGAGAACGGATCGACGAACACGGCCTGCACGCCATAGCGCTGCGCGTGCCATTTGTTCTCGACGGTGATGGCGCGGCCGACGCGGTCGAAGCCGGCATTAAGATCACGGTCGCGGTCGAGCGCGCGGACCAGACAGCGGAACAGGGCGGCAATCGCCATGGCGTCGTCGAGCCGCGTGCAGCTATCGGCGATGCGCAGCTCAAGGGTTGGATGTGCGAGCGATGGCCGGATCGCCCACCAGATATAACTCGCGTCCGGAATGATTTTCGCCCAGACCAGCGCATCGACGAACTGCTGGTAGTCCTCCATGGTGCGGAAGAGTTCGGGCAAGCCGGTGCGCGGCATTTCATCGTAAGCGGCGAGGCGATAGCCGGATAGGCCGGTAAGGTGGCCCTGCCAGAACGGTGATGAGGTCGATAGCGCCAACAAGAGCGGCAGGTACGCCGTGACCCGCATCATCAGATCGACGCGGCTATCGCGTTTCGGCACCTCGACATGTACGTGCATGCCGCACAGCATGTTGCGGTGGCCGATGATCTGGAGATCGTCCAGCAGCGCGGCGTAGCGTTCCTTTTTGGTGGCGATTTGCTCCGGCCAGAAGGCGAGCGGGAAGGTTCCCATCGCGGCGATGCCGAGTTTACGTTCGCGCGCGGCTTCTCCGAGAGCGTGGCGGTAGTTCACAAGATGGGCGCGCGCCTCGTCCATGGACTTGCAGGGCGGTGTTGCCACCTCGATCTGCGATTGCAGCATCTCCGGCATGACGCGATCGCCGATTTTTTGATGTGCAATGTCGAAGAATTTTTTGTCATGACGGCGCACGGCCCGGCGCGTCTTGGCGTCGAACACGAAATATTCTTCTTCGATGCCAATCGTATACATGCGCGCAACAACACCGAGGGGTGGTTCCGGGTTCCAATCATCGTTGGATAAGACGCTAAATGCCGGGAAAGCCGGATGATTCGCCGGTGGCTTTGGTATGGAATGCCTCGATGCGCGACTTATCCGACAAAACTGTCATCCAGATTTCATTTGCGATTCTGTTTTGCGTTGCGCTCGGCCCGGTTTTCCTGACGCCGATACCGGCGATGGTGGATTATCCGAACCACCTCGCGCGCATGTACATCCTCAGCGCCGCTGGCACGCCGGATGCCAATCCATATTATCAGACCGCGTGGGCACTGTACCCAAATCTGGCGATGGATCTGGTCGTGCCGCTTTTCGCCAAGCTCATCGGCGTCGAGACTGCGACGCGGCTGTTTCTGCTGTTGAGCCAATTGCTGATCGTCGGCGGTGCGCTGGCGCTTGAGCAAGTCGTCAAAGGCCGTGTGCAGATCGCCGGCTTTGTCGCGTTGATGTTTCTCTACTGCCTGCCGTTCACCTGGGGCTTCGTCAATTTCGAATTCGGCATCGGCGTCGCGCTGTTTGGCATCGCCGCGATGCTATGGGCGCAAGAGGGGGCGTGGCCGCTACGGCTGGCGGTCAACACGCTGTTTGTCGTCGCGCTGTTTGCCGCGCACTTCTTCGCGCTCGGCATTTATGGCGCAACGCTCGGTATCGTCGAACTGTGGCGCGCCAGAGAGCGCAAAGCCGCGCATGCGCAAACAGCCGCGCGGCTTGCGGTACTCGCGCTGCCGGCGGTGCTGGTGCTCTTGGTCATGATGCTGGACGCGGGAGCCATCGGCGGCGAGGGAAATGCGTGGCATTTCGAGTTCAAACCGCTGTGGTTCTTCCGCATTTTCAACGGTTACAATTTGCCGGTCGCAGCGCTGAGCATGTTCGGGTTGGGGATGCTCGGCAATTTCCTCGCCAAGCGCGGCTTCCTCGTCATCATGCGGGTGGGGCTATGGCTCGCGATCGGCTTCGGCATTCTCTATGTGCTGCTGCCGTCGAGCCTGTTCGGCACATCCTTCGTCGACTTCCGTGTGATCGCCGCCGCGGCATTCATCCTGCCGGCGTTCTGTGACGTGACGCTGCCGGAGCGCACGTGGCTGTTCCGCGCGCTCTATGCCGTCGCCCTGATCACGGTTGCAAATCTGCTGGTCGTGTATTTCGTCTGGCTGTCTTATCGCGCCGACTACGCGTCGCTGATTGCATCGTTCGCCAGGATCGAGAAAGGCGCGACGGTACTGTCCGGCACGACCGGTAACGGCGACGATCCGCCGTTCAACAATTTGACCGATTATCCGTTCTACTACGCGCCAGCTTTAGCCGTGCACTACGCGAATGCTTTCGTGCCGAACTTGTTCGCCGCCGCGGGCAAGCAGCCGGTGACGGTGCGCGAAGATATGCGACATCTCGCCGTGCCGCACGGCGGCCCCGTGCCGATGTCGATCCTGAGCGCAATTGCCGCCGGCAAGACCGCCGACATTGTGCCGCAATATCTGCGGGCCTGGCCGCGCGACTTCCAGTACCTCTACGTGCTGGGTGCTCCAACTGCGAACCCGCTACCGGACCTATTGGAGGAGCTGGATCGCTCCTCCCGGTTCGTTCTTTATAAAATCCGCCGTAAGGCGAATTAACGGATCAGCACGTCGCCTTGCCGCAGCGGCTGGTGTTGATCTTTTCCTGCAGCGCGGGGAGGCCGACCGCGCCGACCACGACGTCGGAGCCGATCACGTAGCTCGGCGTGCCGTTCATGCCGAGCGCCTCGGCAATCTTGAAGTTCTCTTCCAGAGTAGCCTTCACCTCGGGGCTGGTCAGGTCCTTCTCGATTTGCGCCATGTTCAGGCCGGCGTCCTTGGCAGCCGCCATGGCATGCGCCTTGTCGGCCTGGCCGCGGCCGCCGAGCAGCTTCTGATGGAAGTCGAGATACTTCTTGCCGGTCTTGTCCTGCATGCGCACCGCGACCGCGACCTGCGCCGC
>DASYCM010000110.1:0-7345 GCA_036500165.1 Pseudolabrys sp. | reverse complement strand
CGCGCGCGCCGGCACCAGCATGGCGATACCGCGCGCCTGGCCGAGTTTCAGCGTCGACGCGCCGTTGGCGTTGACGAAGGTGTTCTCGACCGCTGCCTCGTGCGGCGCGTATTGCGCGATCACGGCGGCAAGACCGTCATGAATCAGCACCAGCCGCTCGCCCAACGGCACGCGCTCGCCGGTTTCCACCGAGCCGCAGGCGACGTGGATCAGCCGGTTGCCATCGGACTCGATCAGGCCCCAGCCGGTGCGGCGGAGGCCCGGGTCGATACCGAGAATGCGAATCGCTTGCCGGAGCATGGTCCGTTGATAACCCCGCCACCGCCGCCCGCCTAGAGACGGCTTGCAGAGGGTGAAATTACAGACCGTTTCGTGACAAAACGCGCATGGCCGTCATGCCGCGGGCAACCGAAGTACCGTGGAAATCTGTAAGCCGTTTGAACTAGGATTGCCGCGCCATGCCGGGTTCGACTTCCTCACCTCGCCGCCACAAGCGCCGGGCCGTCATTATCGGCGGCTCGATGTCTGGGCTGTTTTCCGCCGCGTTCCTGCGCCAGATCGGCTGGGACGTCGACGTCTATGAGAAATCGAGCGTCGAACTGGTGGGCCGCGGCGCCGGCATCACGACCCATCCGGAACTGATCGAGTCTCTGATCGCCTGTGGCGCCGGCATCGAGAACCTCGGCGTCGAAGTGCCCAAGCGCATCGAACTCGACCGCAACGGCAAAATCACCGGTGAGCGGCCGCTGCGGCAGATCCTGACATCGTGGGACCGGCTGCAACGCCTGCTGCGCGAAACCGTCGACGGTGCGCATTATCACCTCGGCCACGGTTTCGAGCGCGTCGACCAGGACGAACGCGGCGTGCGCGTAAAATTCGCCAACGGCACGGTCGAACACGCCGACATTCTGATCGGCGGCGACGGCATCCGCTCATCGGTGCGCGGCGATGTCGCGCCCGATCTGCAACCGAACTATGCCGGCTATTACATCTGGCGGGGGGCGCCGAACGAAGCCGACCTCTCGCCAAAGACGCTGAAAGAGATTTTCCCCTATTTCGTTTTCTATCTGCCGCCGCGGCAGGAGATCATCACTTACCCCATCGCCGGCTTCGATAACGATCTGCGGCCGGGCCACCGGCGCTACAACTTCATCTGGTACCGCGTCGCCGACGCGCAGACGATGAAGGACATGAACGTCGACGAACGCGGCGTGCAGCACGAATTCTCCGTGCCCCCACCGCTCATTCGCAAAGACCTCGTCGAGCAGATGTATTCCGACGCGCGCGACATCATGCCCGACGTGATGCTGGATTGCGTGATGACCATGAAGCAGCCCTTCATCACACCGATCTACGACTTCACCGCGCCGCGGATCACCTTCGGCCGTGTCGCCATGGTTGGCGATGCCGCGGCGAACGCACGTCCGCATATGGGTTTCGGCGTCGCCAAGGCCGGCAACGACGCGCAGGCTCTGGCCCGCGCGCTGCGCGATCACGACGACATCGACACTGCACTGAAGGCCTACAACGCCGAGCGCCAGCCGATTGGCAACACTATCGTCAATCACAGCCGCAAGCTCGGCACGCATATGGGCGTCAACCTCAAGACTGAGGAAGACCGCCGTATGCACGACATTCTGAATGGCGAAGGCGCGATGATGGACTGGATCGCCGTGCCGAACTTCCTCGACGCCTATAAATAATCGGCAATGTCCCGGCACGAACGCATATGACACCCGGTCTCGGCCACGCGCTCGGCGCCATGCTCTTCTTCGGTCTCGGCGATTTTTTCCTCAAGCGTTCGGCGGCAACCGGAAGCCACGCTCGGCACTACGTGATGATGCAGGCCTGGGTGTTTTGCCCGGCGATGACGCTCTACGCGTGGGCGACAGGAAACCTCGTGCTCGGCTGGGGCGCGCTGTGGGGCTGCGCGGCAGGGATCGCCTCCTACATCGCTTTCTACAATTTCGGCCGCAGCCTGCAAGGCGGCGCGGTCAGCACCATGGCGCCGATCTTCCGGATGAACTTCACCGTTGCCGTTGTGCTGGCAGTGCTGCTGCTCGGGGAGACGCTCAGCGCCGTCAAGCTCGCAGCGCTGGCGTGCACCTTCGGCGCGGTGTGGCTGCTGCTCGCCGAGCCGGCGGCAACGCGCGGCAAGGCGGACTGGAAGTCACTGTCCTACGTATTGATCGCGACCCTGGGCATGGGACTCGCGAACTTCTTCTACAAGATGGGGCTTCTGCACGGCGCACTGCCGGAAACCATCATGACGGCGCAAGCCTGGCTGTTCTGTCCGCTGGCAACACTGCTTGTCTGGCTCAACGATCGCAATTTGAGCACGCCGGCCGCCGCGTGGCCCTACGCAGCCGGGACCGGCATCTGTCTGCTGTTCGGCTTCGTCATCCTCCTGCATGGCCTTTCCATCGGCGCGGCCAGCGTACTGGTGCCGGTCGCCCAGATGGGTTTCGTGTTCACCGCGCTGGCCGGCGCGCTCCTGTTCACGGAAACACTGACAATGCGCAAACGCGTCGGGCTTGTGGTCGCCGTTGCCGCGCTTGCCCTTTTCGCCGTCGCCTGAACGTCAGAGCAAGGTGCCGCGCAGGATCACAAGCGCGACGGTGAAATAGATCACCAGCCCCGACACGTCGACCAGCGTTGCGACAAACGGCGCCGACGCGCTCGCGGGGTCGAAACCGACCTTTTTGAGAATGAACGGCAGCATCGAGCCCGCCATCGAACCGAAGGTCACGATACCGATGAGCGCGGTAGCGACCGTGAGCGCTACCAGTTGCCAGTGCGGGCCGTAGTCGTACAGACCCGACATCTGCCAGATCGTGATGCGTCCCATGCCAATCAGGCCGAGGATGGCGCCAAGCGCGATGCCGGTCGGCAGTTCGCGCAAGGCCACGCGCCACCAGTCGCCAAGGCGCAGTTCGTGCAGCGCCAGCGAACGGATCAGCAGCGATGTTGCCTGCGAACCGGAATTGCCGCCCGACGACATGATGAGCGGAATGAACAAGGTCAGCACCAAGGCCTTTTCAAGCTCGGCCTGGAACGACTGCATGGCGCTCGCGGTCAGCATTTCGCTCAAAAACAGGACGCAGAGCCAGCCGGCACGTTTGCGCAGCATCTCACCGAAGCTGATCTCCATGTAAGGCTTTTCGATCGCCTCCATGCCGCCGAATTTCTGCACGTCCTCGTTACTTTCCTGGAGCATGGCGTCGATGGCGTCGTCGACCGTAACGATGCCGAGCACATGGCCGAAATGATCGACCACCGGCACGGCGAGCAGGTCGTATTTACGAAAAAGACGCCCGACCTCCTCGCGGTCGGTTTGCGGCGTCACAGTGATCGGCTTGGTGTCGCGTGCGGCCGACAGGATCGGCGCCGACGGATCGGCCGACAGCAGGCGGCGCAACGGCACCATCTGCACCATGCGTTTGCTGGCCGGATCGAGAACGTAAATGGCATAGACGGTTTCGCGCGTGCGCTCGACGCTGCGAATGTGTTCCATCGTCTGCGCCACCGTGTAGGTGCTCGGCACGCTGACAAACTCGGTCGTCATCAGCGAACCGGCGGTCGCTTCTGGATAAACCAGCAAGCGTTCGATTGCGGCACGCGACTCGCTGTCGAGCACCGCGGTGACCACCGGCCGCACATCGTCAGGCAATAGCCGCACGATGTCGGCGGCGCGGTCGGTTGACATGGCGTTGAGCAGCGCGCCGGCATGGGGCGGCGGCAACCAGGCGATGATCTCGGGGGCGTCGACGAGTTCCGGCTGGTCGAGGATTTCGACGGCGCGCTCGACCGGCATCGCCGCGAGCACCTGCGCGGCTTCGGTGACGTCGAGACTGACCAAAGTCTCGACGTTATCGGCGACATGCTGACTGAGCATCGCCCGGGCCAGTGCGGCCGGCGCGATTTCAAGATTCTGGACGCTGACGTTGTCTTCCATGGGCACACCTGAATGGCGACCGGCCGCTGCCGGCGGCCGAGGTGTGCCGAACGCCTATGCGATCAGCCCTCAGCCGCCATCAAGGGCGGACGCCTGCTACTAGAGCCATCGTTTGGCATGAGGTCTCGGTCGTTCGTGAAAGCGCTGCGATGCAACGCTGGGCTCAAATGAACCACGCACGCGTGAGCGTCAAGGCTCGCCGCGTCATTTCCGCGTAAATTAGATCGCAGTGCGGACTTACGCGCTCATCTTCGCGACGAGCGAGTCCGACATCTCGAAGTTGGCGTAGACGTTCTGCACGTCGTCGCTGTCGTCGAGCGCCTCGATCAGCCTGATGATCTTTTCGCCGGCCTCGTCGTCAACCGAAATGGTGTTCTGCGGCTTCCACACCATGCTGGACTTGCGCGGCTCACCGAACTTGGCTTCGAGGGCCTTGCTCACCTCGGCGAGCGTATCTGTCGTGGTGATGATCTGATGCCCGTTGTCGTCGGAGACGACGTCCTCGGCGCCCGCTTCAATTGCCGCATCCATCATCGCATCGGCACTGGCCTTGGCCGTATCGTACTCAACCACACCAATACGATCGAACATGAACGACACCGAACCTGTGGTGCCGAGATTGCCGCCGGCCTTGGTGAAGATGGAGCGCACTTCGCCGGCGGTGCGGTTATGGTTGTCGGTCAAGGCTTCGACGATCACGGCAACGCCGCCGGGCGCGTAACCCTCGTAGCGCATCTCGTCGTAGCTCTCCTGATCGGAACCCGACGCCTTCTTGATGGCGCGCTCGATGTTATCCTTCGGCATGTTCTCGGCGCGGGCCGCGATCACGGCAAGGCGCAGGCGCGGGTTGAAGGCCGGGTCTGCCTGGCCGAGCTTGGCCGCCACCGTGATTTCGCGCGCGAGCTTGCCGAACACCTTGGAGCGGACTTTGTCCTGCTTCCCCTTGCGGTGCATGATGTTTTTAAATTGGGAATGACCGGCCATAGCGCGCGCTCTGTAAAAGTGGTGGATGCCGCGAGTTTATAGGCTGGGCGGCGGAGAAAATAAATCCCAACCCGTCATCCTGAGGTGGCCGCCAATTAGCGCGTTTACGCGCGTCTTCGACGCACTATGGCGGCCCTCGAAGGATGAACGGCCAAATTGCCTTAGAATACGGGTTGTCGTCCTTCGAGGCTCGGCCTTCGGCCTCGCACCTCAGGGTGACGGTCAGGCTGCGGCGACTAAGCTGCCGCGACGGCCACGTTGCGTAGCAGGGTGCCGATCTGCTCGCCGACCATGGTGACGTTGTGGTGCACGCGCGCCTTGTAGCGGCGCACGGCATCGCGATCGACCATGAACAGTTCCTTTTCCGGATAGGAACGTCCGAAAATGTCGATCAACATGCTGCGGAACCGGCCCGAGACGATACCGGGCTGCTGCGCCGACGGCGTCTCTTCGAACGATGCGTAGTCAGCCGCGGTGAGCGCGCAGAGCAAGGGCGCAAGCCGCTCCGAGTGCACTTCGCGGTGGCTCTGGATGATCTTGATAATGCGGTCGAGCGGCAGCTCGACGCCGGTCTCCGGGCCGATGCTCAACGGCGCGGTTTCGAATCCGCGGTTCAACGGAAACTGGTCGACGATCCAGTCACCGAGATGAACGACGTTATTGCGGCCGCGGCCGTACATCAGAACATCGTCTTCCGAACGAGCATACCAGGTGTCGAGCCGCTCGATGACGCGGTCGATCGCCGGACGCGGCAGCAATTCGCGATACTGCGTGCCAAAGATGCCGATGGAGGATTTGCCGCGCCCGAGCAATTCGAGGACGTCGCCGTTGAGCAGCGGCTGGAACAGACTGTTGCCGGTGCCCAGCACCACCAGATCGTACTGATGGCGGGCTTCCTGCAAGGTCGCAAGATTGAGGTGATGCACTTCCGCCTCGCCCGGCAGCAGTGCATTGATCATGTGGGTGCCGAGACGATCACCAAAGGTATCGTCGTCACCGAACGACATCACGGCGACGCTGCACGACGCGACCGGCATCAGGCGGTCGGTCGGCGTCAGCCGCATCATCATCTCGCCGGCGTTGACCGGCGTCGTGCATTCGATGCGGAAACCGTAGCGGTCGAACAGCAGTGCCAGATCGTAGAAGCTCAGGTGATTGGCAAAGCCGGTGCGCCGCCCGCCGAGATCGGTCGCGCTGTAGCTCAGCACGATGTCTTGCTTGGCAAAGCGCAGATGCGTGAAGAGATTTTCGACGTCGGCGACCTGTTCGAAGGCGCCAAGCATGGTGATGATATCGGCATGCGCCGCGGCGCTGGTTGGGAATTCGGCGGTGAAGTTGTCAGCCGATTGATAGCTGCAACCGTGCGGCAGCAGGCGCTCGAGGCCCGGCGCGGCGCTCAGATCGAGCACGCGTGAGCCTGCGGGAATGAATTGGGCGGCGATTTCCGCTCTGCGATCGGTCTCGGGAAGCGCCAGAGGCTGGGGCGCGAAATCGTAGGTCGTGTCGAGGAGATTGCGTTTGACGTGGGCGTTCATGTTTCTGTGCCTGGGTCTCAGACAGCCGTACCCAGCACAAAGCGGCGAATCACCGTGACCTTCTTGACCGCGATGGTGGTCGGTCCATGGTCAACAAATCGTTAATAGCCGTTAATGCCAGAAATCCGGCGTCGCCGGCGCGAGAATGCCGCCAAGCCGCACCGCGCTGACTTTCAGCGCAAGCCCGGTCTTGTCGTCGGTCTCGACCGCCACGCCGCACAAGGTGGCGGGCCCGGTCGCCGCTTCGAATTTCGAGCCCGGCAGTTTGCGGGTGAAGCGATTGAGCGGCTCGTCCTTGTTCATGCCGATGACCGATTCAAAATCGCCAGTCATGCCGGCATCGGTCATGAAGGCGGTACCGCCCGGCATGATGCGCTGATCGGCGGTCGGCACATGCGTATGCGTCCCGACAACGAGGCTGGCACGGCTGTCGCAGAAATAACCCATCGCCTGTTTTTCGCTGCTCGCCTCGCAGTGCACGTCGACGATGACGGCGTCGGCGCCGGTGCGCAGCGGACAGGCGGCGATCTCGCGCTCGACCGCGGCGAAGGGATCGTCCATCGCGTCCATGAAGACGCGGCCCATGACGTTGATGACCAGCGCGTGCTTGCCGTTCTTGGTCTCGACCAACGCCGCACCGCGTCCCGGCGTACCCTTCGGATAATTCGCCGGGCGCACCAGGCGTGGCGCGCGCTCGATGAACACAAGCGCCTCGCGCTGATCGAAAGCATGATTGCCGAGCGTGATGGCGTCGGCGCCGGCCGCGATCAACTCGTTGTAGATGACTTCGGTGATGCCGAAACCGCCGGCGGCGTTCTCGCCGTTGATGACGACGAGATCGAGCTTCCAGTCCTTGACGAGACCCGGCAGC
>DASYCM010000109.1:0-2705 GCA_036500165.1 Pseudolabrys sp. | reverse complement strand
CGGTGCCGACGCAATTCAGGTAGGGCCAGGCCTGCTGAGTGCACTGCTTGAGCGTGGCTTCGGCGGGCTTGTCGAGCGGGCCGGCATCGACCGGCGCACCCGGGAGAATGAAGGTGATGATAGCCGCAATGGCGGCGGCGGAAATGATCGCTGAGATCGCTTTGAGCATGTCAGTCCCCACTCCTTGCCCTGATCCTTGCCCCATCCTTGAGGGCTCAACCTTTCAGTCGCTCTTGCCTGGTTGCCGGTTCAAGCGTCGCCGAGGGTTCGCGGCGTTAATGCGCGGCTGTCTAAAAGGTTCGGGAAGGCCCAGGAGGCGGCCTTGCCGGGCGCAAAATGGCGGGTTAGACCCCGAATATGCCGAGAATTGCCCTATATGCGGGGTCTTTTGACCCGGTCACCAACGGCCACCTCGATGTGGTCCGCCACGCCGTGGGGCTTGCTGACAAGCTTGTGATCGCCATCGGCGTGCATCCGGGCAAGGCGCCGCTGTTTTCCGCCGACGAGCGGCTGGCCATGTTGCAGGAAACCTGCGGGTCGCTGGCCAAGGCCGCCAAGTGCGAACTGGCTTGTATCACCTTCACCGGCCTGGTGATCGAGGAAGCCAAGCGCCAAGGCGCAAGCATTCTGATCCGCGGGCTGCGCGACGGCACCGACCTCGACTATGAAATGCAGATGGCCGGCATGAACGACGTCCTTGCGCCGGGTGTGCAGACCGTTTTCCTGCCGGCGTCGCCGCTGGTGCGCCCGATCACCGCCACATTGGTGCGACAGATCGCCGGTATGGGTGGCGACGTTTCCGCCTTCGTGCCGGCCTCGGTCGCCGCGCAGCTCAAGAGCAAATTCAAGAAATAACCTCGGGAGTTTTCATGATCCGCATTCTTGCTTTCGCGTTGGCGCTCGTCTGCGCTGCACCTGCTCTGGCGCAAGCGCCGGCCCCCGATCCGCAGAACACCGTCTATCTCGACACAGCTAAAGGTCGCATCACCATCCGGCTGCGCAACGATCTGGCGCCGCAGCACGCGGCGCGCATCAAGCAGCTCGCGCGCGACGGCTTCTACAACAACGTGCCGTTCCACCGCGTCATTCCCGGCTTCATGGCGCAGACCGGCGACGGCCAGTTCGGCAACGGTACCGGCGGCTCCAAATACCCGGCGCTGAAGGCCGAGTTCTCGTCTGTGCCTTTCACCCGCGGCATCGTCGGCATGGCGCGCACGTCCGATCCGAATTCGGCCAACTCGCAGTTCTTCATCATGTTCGGCGAGGCGCCAAGCCTGAACAACCAGTACACCGTGATCGGGCAGGTGACGTCCGGCATGGATGTCGTCGACAAGATCAAGAAGGGTTCGGCCGCCGATAACGGTTCGGTCGCCGATCCCGACAAGATCGTGAAGATGACCGTCGCCGCCGACGCGAAGTAGAGCACGCGCGATGCGGTCAGCAGCGGCAGGAATGCTCGCGCTGCTGCTGACTGCGATATCCGCGCCCGTTCTGGCGGATGACACTCAAGCGGGCGGACCGCCGATCAAAGGCCCGCTCAACACCATCAAGGACGTCCAGGATGCCATCAAGAAATGTTGGGTTTGGCCGACCGCGGCCGACATCAGTTCCGGCATGGACATCACGATCATCATCAGCTTCCGCCGTAACGGCGAAATCTTCGGCGGTCGCGTGACCTACCAGACGCCCAATGTTTCTGATGAGGAGCGCTCGGTCTATGCAGTTGCTCTGGCCGCCACGATCAAACGCTGCTCGCCGCTGCCATTGTCCGAGAGTCTCGGTGGCGCCATTGCCGGACGCCCGTTCAATTTCCGTTTCATCGACAATCGTAAACAACGAAAGGCATAAATCTCATGGCTAAATCCGAAGACACACTCACTCTCGAAACCACCAAAGGCAACGTCGTCATCGCCATGCGGCCCGATCTTGCGCCCGGTCACGTCGCGCGCATCAAGGAACTGGTCAAGGAAGGCTTCTACGACGGCATCGTATTCCACCGCGTCATCGACGGCTTCATGGCACAGACCGGCTGTCCGCAGGGTACCGGCACTGGCGGCTCGGGCCAGAAACTCAAAGCCGAATTCAACAAGGAGCCGCATGTGCGCGGCACCGTGTCGATGGCGCGCGCAGCGAGCCCGGATTCCGGCGACAGCCAGTTCTTCATCTGCTTCGACGACGCGACCTTCCTCGACGGCCAGTATACGGCTTGGGGCAACGTCATCGAGGGCATGGAAAACGTCGACAAGATCAAGAAGGGCGAGCCGGTCAGCAACCCCGACAAGATCGTCAAGGCGACGATGGGGGCGTAACGCCCGCCTCGCGCGGGGGCAAAGTCCATGCGCACCGACCTTTTCGACTTCGACCTGCCGGCCGACCGTATCGCCTTGCGGCCGGCCGTTCCGCGTGACGCGGCGCGTCTGCTGGTCGTGAAGCCGGGGCAGGTGCCCGAATGGGACGACCGCTCGGTCGCCGACCTGCCGGACCTGCTGCGGGCCGGCGACTGCCTGGTGGTCAACGACAGCAAGGTCATTGCGGCCCGGCTCAAGGGCCGGCGCATCGGGCGGGGCGACAACGAGCCCGGCATCGAGGCGACCCTGCACAAGCGTGTCGACGGCTCGACCTGGCGAGCGTTTATCCTCGGGGCCAAGAAGGTCCAGGTCGGCGATATGCTTCGTTTCGGGTCCGAGGGCAGGGTCTGTTTCCTC
>DASYCM010000108.1:0-1860 GCA_036500165.1 Pseudolabrys sp. | reverse complement strand
CGAACCGCCAAGCTCGCGCGCGAAATCGAGCAGGCGTGGATTGCGGTCGACGAGCGTGGCTTTTGTGACCGACGGCCAGATGTCCATGCCTGCCCAAGCCGCCGTTCCCGGCCCGCAGCCGATGTCCAGGATCGATTGCGGTTTGAACTCCGGCGCCATCTCGACGGTGTTCGACAGAGCGGCGTGGACCGCCGCATAGGTCGCCGGCAGGCGCACGACCGCATAGGCAAGCGCATCGATATCGGAGCGGATGATCTCGCTGGAGCCGCCGGCGCGGTAGGCGTCCGAGATGGCCTGCGCGCGATCGCGCAACACATTGCGCGACACATTCTCAAGCTTGCTTTGCAGGGCGGCGGCAATCCACGCCGGCAATCCAGTCATCGGAAACCGACCGTGGTCATTTCGGCGGGCACGGGGCGCCCGCCGGCACGCTTAAACGTCGACGCTAGCTGACAGCGCGTTGTTCTGGATGAACAGGCGGCGCGGCTCGACCAGTTCGCCCATCAGTTCGGCGAAAACGTTATCGACTTCCTCGCCTTCCTTGATCTTCACCTGCAGCAGCGAACGCACGTTGGAATCGAGTGTGGTTTCCCAAAGCTGCTCGGGATTCATCTCGCCCAGGCCTTTGTAGCGCTGCATGGTGATGCCCTTGCGCCCGGCATTGGTTAGCGCCTCGAACAGGCCAACCGGGCCGTGGATCTGCATTTCCTCGTCCTTGCGGCGCAGCATCGCCGGCGGCGTCGGCCGCGGGAACGTATGCTGGAGTTCCG
The DNA here is from genome assembly GCA_036500165.1 of Pseudolabrys sp. Taxonomy (GTDB): domain Bacteria; phylum Pseudomonadota; class Alphaproteobacteria; order Rhizobiales; family Xanthobacteraceae; genus Pseudolabrys. The sequence continues at coordinate 1,090 of DASYCM010000108.1, read as the reverse complement.
GCGCGAATTCGTCGAGCCTCCGCGCATCCGCCGAGGCCAACAGTGCCTGGTCGATGATGGCGACTTCCTTGACGCCGCGCACCATGCGCTCGAAGTGGAAACCCTCGTCGTCGAAGGTGCCGGTCCAGCCGCGTTCGGTTTCGTCGGCGAGTGCGTCCATGCGCTTGGCGATGTAGTTCGCGGCGGCGGCGGCGGCCTCTGGACTGCCGGTGACTTCCGGCCGCAGCACGCCGGCAATCGCGGCTTGCTCGATGACCTTGCGATTATAGCGGCTGTGCAATCCACCCAGCAGGCTGCGAATAGTGCGGCTATCCTCGACGAGCTTGTGCAGGTCGGCGCCGGCGAGTTCCTCGCCGTTCGACAGCCGCAAGACGGCTTCTTCGATGCCAGCCGTGATGAGGTAATCTTCGAGCGCGCGCTCGTCCTTGAGGTACTGCTCGGACTTGCCGCGCGCGATCTTGTAGAGCGGCGGCTGCGCGATATAGAGGTGGCCTCGCTCGATCAGCGACGGCATTTGGCGGAAGAAGAACGTCAGCAGCAGCGTACGGATGTGCGAGCCGTCGACGTCGGCGTCCGTCATGATGATGATCTTGTGGTAGCGCAGCTTCTCGACATTGAACTCGTCGCGGCCGATGCCGGTGCCGAGCGCCGTGATCAGCGTGCCGATTTCCTGACTCGACAGCATCTTGTCAAAGCGCGCGCGCTCGACGTTGAGAATCTTGCCGCGTAACGGCAGCACGGCCTGGAATGCGCGGTTACGGCCCTGCTTGGCGGAGCCGCCGGCCGAGTCGCCCTCGACGATGAACAGTTCGGACTTGGCCGGATCGCGCTCCTGACAGTCGGCGAGTTTGCCGGGCAGGGACGAGATATCGAGCGCGCCCTTGCGGCGTGTCAGGTCGCGGGCCTTGCGCGCGGCTTCACGCGCGGCGGCAGCTTCCACGACCTTGCCGACGATGACGCGGGCTTCCTGCGGATGGATTTCGAACCAGTCCTGCAGCGCCTGATTGACGACGTTCTCGACGACCGGCCGCACTTCCGAGGACACCAGCTTGTCTTTGGTCTGCGACGAGAATTTCGGGTCCGGCACCTT
>DASYCM010000107.1:0-6904 GCA_036500165.1 Pseudolabrys sp. | reverse complement strand
AAGGCGCCGGCAAATCCAGCCCCAACAGCAGGCAACAGGCCGCCGCCAAAGAACAGACCGGCCAGGAACATTCCGACGCCGACGCCGGCCGAAATCAGCATGTATTGCTGCTTCGACCACGACAGGCCGGCCTGCGTGATCTTGACCGCGAGTGGGACGCTTTTGCTCTTCTTGTGTTTCTCGTCGAGCTCCTTAAGTGTGTTCTCGACGACGTCGCGGCGCGATTTCTGCGGTCCGCGCGAAGCGCGGGATACGATCTCGGCCTTGGCGACGCTTGCCATGCGCTGCTCGGCTTTCTTTTCGCCGGACAGGATTGGATAGAGAAATACGTAAGCGATGCCACCGACCGCGACTGAAGCAAGGAAGAATACGGCTAACGAATCCATGGCGCGCTAACTCTGCATGGCGTGGGTGGCGGCTTCCGCCGCGTCCAGCGCTTCGGCCAGCCGCTTTTCTTCACCATAATAGCGCGCGCGATCCCAGAAGCGCGGACGGCCGATGCCGGTCGAGCGATGATTGCCGATGATGTTACCGTCGGCGTCCTCACCGGTCATGTCGTAGATAAAGAGATCCTGGGTGATGATGACGTCGCCTTCCATGCCCATCACCTCGGTGATGTGCGTGATTTTGCGCGAGCCATCGCGCAAGCGCGACGCCTGAATGACAACGTCGACCGAGGCGCAGATCATTTCGCGGATCGTACGTGAGGGTAGCGAGAAGCCGCCCATGGTGATCATGGATTCGAGACGCGACAAAGCTTCACGCGGGTTGTTGGCGTGCAGCGTGCCCATTGAGCCGTCGTGGCCGGTGTTCATGGCCTGTAGCAAGTCGAACGCCTCGGGTCCGCGGACTTCGCCGACGATAATGCGTTCCGGGCGCATACGCAGACAGTTCTTGACGAGATCGCGCATCGATACCGCACCTTCACCTTCGAGGTTCGGCGGGCGCGTTTCCAGACGCACCACGTGTGGCTGCTGCAGCTGCAATTCGGCCGCGTCTTCGCAGGTAATGATGCGCTCATCGTTATCGATGAACTGGGTGAGACAGTTCAGCAGCGTGGTCTTGCCGGAGCCGGTGCCGCCGGAGATAAGCGAATTGACACGCACGCGGCCGATGATCTCGAGGATCGCGGCGCCCTGAGGCGTGATGGTGCCGAACTTGACGAGCTGATCGAGCGTCAGCTTGTCCTTCTTGAACTTACGAATGGTGAGCGCAGGACCATCGATCGCCAGTGGCGGTACGATGGCGTTGACGCGCGAGCCGTCCGGCAAGCGCGCGTCGCATATCGGCGAGGATTCGTCGACGCGGCGGCCGATCTGACTGACGATGCGCTGACAGATGTTCAGAAGCTGCTGGTTGTCGCGAAAGCGGATGCTGGTCTTCTGAATCTTGCCTTTGACTTCGATGTAGACCGTGCCGGAGCCGTTCACCATGATGTCGGCGATGTCGTCGCGCGACAGCAAAGGTTCGAGCGGGCCGAAGCCCAGCACATCGTTACAGATATCGTCGAGCAGTTCTTCCTGCTCGGAGATCGACATCACGATGTTCTTGATTGCGATAATCTCGTTGACGATGTCACGGATTTCCTCGCGCGCAGAATCGGCGTCGAGACGCGCCAGTTGCGCTAGATCGATCGCCTCGATCAGCGCGCCGAAAATCGTACCCTTGGTCTCGTAGTAAGTTTCGGAGCGGCGGGTATCGACCGAGGTCGGGATATTATTGATAGGCGAGGGAGCGCGGGTCGGCGCCGGCGCCGGCACGAGCGGCGCGCCGAGACCGTCGGACGGAAACGGCGTCAGCGCCTGTTCTTTCTGCGGGACTTTGAGAGTCGCAGCCGCCGGCGATGGCGCCGCCGGGGCTGGTGCCAAAGTGCGTGCTTCCGAACTTCCGCTACGCTTACCGAACACGAATTACGTCTCCAACGCTTCCCGGCTCTACTTCCGCTTGATCAGCTTGCTCAGCAGCGGCGACAGCAAGCCGCCACTTTTTCTTTTGGCTTCGGCGCGGCCGGTCAGCACTTGCGCCAACTGGCGGAACATCTCCGCGCTTTTGTGGTTCGCCGACACCTCGGCAATCATCTGGCCGTTATTGGCGGCGGTGCCGAACAGCTGCGGTTCGAACGGAATGACCACCAGCGGCTGGTCCTCCAGCGCCTTGGCGAAATCAGCCGGCGTGATTTCCGGGCGCTTCGGCACGCCGACCTGGTTCAGGCAATAGTAGGGCTTATGATCATTCGGCCGCGCTGCGCGCAGCAGATCGACGAGGTTCTTGGCGTTGCGCAGATTGGCGAGATCGGGACCAGCGACGACGAGAATGTCGTCGGCGCTGACGAGCAATCGCCTGGTCCAGCCGGACCAGATGTGCGGCACGTCGAGAACGACGCAGGGAATGGAGCTGCGCAGCGAATCCAAAGTCGAATCGAAGGCTTCTGCGCCGAAATCATAAACGCGCTCGAGCGTGGCAGGCGCAGCCAGCAGGCTCAGATGGTCAGTGCATTTCGACAGCAGACGATCGACAAAGGCGGTGTCGATACGGTCCGGCGAGAACACCGCGTCGGCGATGCCCTGCGGCGGATCCTGATTGTAGTCGAGGCCGGCGGTTCCGAAGGCGAGATCGAGGTCGGTGACGACCGAGTCAAGCGACAGGTCGCGGGCGATGGCCCAGGCGATGTTATGCGCGATGGTGGAGGCGCCGACGCCGCCCTTGGCGCCGACCACGGCGATGATGCGGCCGACCGCCTTGGCTTCCGGCGCGGTGAACAGGCCGCAGACCGAGCGCACGACGTCGAGCGTACCGATCGGCGACATCAGGTAGTCGCTGACGCCACGTTTGGTCAGCTCGCGATAGAGCGTGACGTCGTTGACGCGGCCGACCACGATGACGCGCGTGCCCGCGTCGCAAACCTCGGCCAACTGGTCGAGTTTGTGCAGGATGTCGTCGCCGCGCGCCTCGGCTTCGATGATGATGACGTTTGGCGTCGGTGAGGTACGATAGGCTTCGACAGCGGCTGTGCCGCCGCCCATCTGGATTTTGACATGAGCCTTGGCCAGACGGCGATCTTCGCCGGCCGATTGCACGGCGGCGGCGGTCTCAACCGACTCGCAGAAGGCCTGTATCGATACGCGAGGAGCGGGTGCGATATGTTCTTCCGGCGCGGGCTCTGCCGCCACCGGCGCCAGCGGCGCCTCATCCGCGATTGCGATTTGTTGAGCGTGCTTGATCATTTGCCCACATCACTGATTTTGCCGGTGTCGTATGCTGCACCGTAGGTCCCGGCCGGGTTGTCGCCCTTGCGGTATTTGTCGATCGCGAAGGTGCGGCGGTTGGTGTAGGCCGGGCCCTCGCCACGCGGCTGAACGAGATCGGCCGGATTGTCGACCATGGCGGCGAGATTGCGCTGGTTGGCGCAGCCGAGATTCCAGTACGGGCGGTTCTCGATGTAGCTCGAGTCCTGCGCCGGGCCGAGATCGTTCGGCCATTGGCCGCAGGGGCCGGCCGTCGCAGTCATCTTCGAGTAGTTGATCTTGATGCTGGTCAACGCAGCGTCCATGGGCCGGTAGCTGCGCACGAACACGGCATTACGCGGCACGCCGGAGGCGGCAAAAATTGAGTGGATCTCGCGCATCGAGTCGGCCGCGGATTGCGCTGTCGCCTTGCCTTGCGGCACATCGATGATGATGCCGCTGGTAGCTTCGCGCCGCCACAGTTGCGCGAAGGACAGCACGTCGGCGCGCTGCACCGGCGAAAGACCGCCGCGATTACGGCCGATAAACACCTCGACGGTGCGATCGCCTTCCTTCAGCGTGATCGGATGGCGCAGCCTGTAGTCGGTCGGGTATTCGGCTTGCGCAAGCTTGCTGCTCTGGTTGCAGCCTGCGAGCAAGACGGCAAGACCGCCGGCCGCCATAAGGCGCATGGCCGCTTTGGCGCAGCGCCGGGCAGCCGTCGTATCGAATGTCGTCATCGCTCGTCTCCAGTGCCGCTCAATGTCAGGCTCAATCGAGAATGAATCCGTACTTGCCGCGATAGCTGCCGTTCTGCTCAGGCTGCGCCGTGGGCTGGCCCGCCGTGCCGTAAATCCGGTTCAATCGGCCGAGCAGTACGGTTTGCGGATCGCTGGGGTCCGCGAAGCCGTCGTCGGGCCGCGACAACATTTTCTGCGCCACAGCGCGCACCACAAAAGGCGTCACGATCACGACCAGTTCGGTCTGGTGATTGATGTAGTCGCGACTCTTGAACAGCGCGCCAAGGATCGGCAGTTGCATCAGACCTGGAACGCCGTTGATTTGCTGCTTGGTCTGCTCCTGGATCATGCCGGCGAGCGCCAGCGAACCACCTGAGGGAATTTCCACGGTCGTCTCGGCGCGGCGAGTGCTGATCGACGGGACGGTCAGGGACTGGGTCGCACCCGGCACCGCAATGGTCAGCGCGTTGTCCGTCGACAGGTCGGACGCTTCGGTCATGACCTTGAGGCTGATGCGGCCTTCCGACAGCACGACGGGGGTGAACACAAGGCTGACGCCGAATTTTTTGAACTCGATTTGGGGTTGGCAAATCGGCGGTGACTTGGTCGTGTCGCACGACAGGCCGTTGGGAATCGGGAATTCACCACCGGCGACGAAGCTAGCGGTTTCACCGGAAATTGCGGTCAGGTTCGGTTCGGCTAGCGTGCGCAATACGCCGGCACGATCCATCGCTCGCAATGTCGCGGTGATGTTTTTCCACGAGCCGGTGAGCGCCGAGTTGCTGAGTGTCTGACCGGTGGCGCTGAAGGGATTCTGCTGGTTAAAATTCACCACCGCGGTGCCGTAGTTCAGGCTGCCCGACAGATCGATGCCGAGCTGCTTAATGATATCGCGGCGCACTTCGGCGACCTGAACTTTCAGCATCACCTGATCGCGGCCCCGTACGGCGATGCCGTTGACGACCTTTGTGCCGTCGCCGACCAGGCGGGAGGCGATATCAAAAGCCTGCTGGGATTCAGCGTTGCTCGCGGCGCTGCCGGACAGCATGACGCCGTCGGCGCCGACACCTTCGATGTGGATGTCGCTATCGGGCATGCTCTGCTTGAGCGCCGCGCGCACGCCGTTGAGGTCGCGTGTCACCGCGATGTCGAAGCCGGCAATCTGCTTGCCGTTGGCGTCGAAGAAGAAAATGTTGGTCTGACCGATGGCGGCGCCAATCATGTAGACGCGGCGCGACGAACGGACGACGGCATTGGCGATCTTGGGATCGGCGACCAGAACGTCCTTGATGTCGGCCGGCAGGTCGATCGCCACCGATTTGCCGATGCCGAGCGGAATAAAACGCGACGTTGCCTCGCTCGCAGCGACCTGGATCACCGGCGCCGCCGAGTCGGCGGCTTGCACATTGTTCATCGGCGCAAGGCCGGCGCCGGCGAGCAGCGTCGCCAGCGATACGGTGCGGATCAATGTCTTCATCGTCGAACGTTCCGTCGCCAAATGTGCCGTCGACATGTCGCTCAGATCCCCAAACAATTCAGTTGGCCGTTCATTTCGGAGTCGACTGCGTGCTCACGCCGAAGCGGATCACGTTGACGGTGTTTTTCTTGCCTGAGGTTTCCTCGGCGGGTTCGTTGGTCTTCGAGGCGTCGGTGACGCTGCGCAGCGCCAGCGACAGCGAACCGACCTGTTGCGACAGCACCAGCGTTTCGGCCTGAGAGGGACTCAACTCAAGCGTCGCGGTCTTGCCGACCACGACCTTCTGGCCGTTTTTCTCTTCGATGTTCTGGTCGATCGCCAGCACGCGGATATTGGTGAGAATGGTCTCGCTGGTGCGCGCGTCGCCGCCGCCGCCGGATTTTTCAGCGTTGGGATCACGGCGTGTCAGGATAACGTCGACGCGGTCGTTCGGCAGGATGAAGCCGCCGGCGCCGTTTTCCGGCGAAATCTGAGTGGAAACGGCACGCATGCCGGTCGGCAGGATAGCGGCCATGAAGCCGGAACCCTTGGCGTTCACCAATTTAGCTTCGCGAATAGGCTCGCCGGCGACGAAAGGCACGCGCGCGACCTGGCCGGTCAAATCCTCAGTGGCCTGTGGGCGATTGTTTCTGCGGATGAAGTTGCCGTTCGCGGCGGTGGCGGGCCACGACTGCCACTGCATGTCGCCGGCCGACAAAGCCGTGCCCATCGGAATGTCGCCTTTGGCGACCAGCACGTCGACGGTGTCGACCTGCACGACTTCGGGCTTAACCTCGGGCGGCTTTTCGGACTTGCCTGCCAACATCGCGGCAAGGCCACCTGCTCCGATGGCGACCGACAGCACTACTACGCGCGCCGCTTTCATACGCTCACTCTCACAGTGACAAACGGCCGGACTGACCGTTCACAGACTCGCTCAACGCATGCCGTCCAAGACATGTCGTTCAAGACATGGCGGCCGACACGACCGCGTACACGGGATTTCATCAGTTAAAGGTCAAGGTATGGTTAAGCAGCGGTATCCAAATCGAGTTAATATTTTCTTGCGCGATCGGGTCGCACTTAGCTGCGCTTAATGCGTCATTGCTTTCCGAAAAGCGGAAATGCGTTCGTTAAACTGGCGCGATGTGTCGGCTATCAGAGGCCGGGCATCCATCCGGTCTTTGGATAGACCGCAAGCGCGGCCGCGGCGAGCGCGATGCCGTAGGGAATACCGCCGCCGCTATCGTGCAGCCGCATGATCCAGGGCTGGCGGGCAAGGACGGCCGGCAGCGGCAGTTTACGAAACTGGATCAGCACCAACGTCAACACGCCGCCATACAGTGAGGCATAGACCAGATACTCGAACAGATGATCGAAGCCGAGCCACAACGCGGTCGCGGCCGCGAGCTTGGCATCGCCACCGCCGATCCAGCCCTGCGAGAAGAAGCCAAAGGCAACGACAAGCACCAGCGCGCCGGCGG
>DASYCM010000106.1:0-5625 GCA_036500165.1 Pseudolabrys sp. | reverse complement strand
GTTCGTCTTCGAACTGAAGGCCCAGCACCTCTTCTTTCTCGCCGCGGAAAAGCGCCAGGATGCGGTGCGAAGGCAGCTTGGTGAAGGATTCCCCGTAGTCGAAATAATCGGCAAACTTCGCGCCCGCCTCGGCCTTGTTTTCGCGCAGCTTCGATACCAGACGTCCCTGCGTCCAGTACGCTTCGCGCAGCGCGCCGACGAGATCGGCCTCCTCGGCAAAACGCTCGACCAGAATGGCGCGAGCGCCTTCGAGCGCCGCAGCAACGTCGGCGACCTGCTTGTCGACGCTGACATAGGCCGTCGCCGCTGCCTGTGGATCGGTTTGCGGTTCCGCCAGCAGTAGCGTGGCGAGCGGCTCCAATCCCGCCTCCTTGGCGATCTCAGCCTTGGTCCGCCGCTTGGGCTTGAAGGGGAGATAGATGTCCTCGAGGCGGCCCTTGTTGTCCGCGGCCAGGATCTGGTTCTTGAGGGCGTCGTCGAGCTTGCCTTGCTCGTCGACGGACTTGAGGATGGCCGCACGCCGATCCTCGAGCTCGCGCAGATATTTCAGCCGTTCGTCGAGTGTCCGGAGCTGCGCATCGTCCAGCCCGCCCGTGGCTTCCTTGCGATAGCGCGCGACGAACGGGACCGTAGCGCCGCCATCAAGCAGTTCGACCGTCGCCTGAACCTGTTCCACGCGGACGGAGAGTTCGGTGGCGATACGGGTACAGATATGATCTGGCACGAGGCTCTCCAGTACAGCTTCAACAGATGCTTGCATATCGCCTGACGGAGCTGGTCGGGCAATATCTGGTGCATTGCCCTGTGGAGAGCGCGGGACGGATGTCGTAAATTTGCTTCGCAAAAGAACGGCCGCTCATAACGGTCTGGTTGCAGGCTCGAGTCCTGTCGGACCACCAGCGTTATCAATGATATAAATTGCGCGGCCATTGGCGCGGGCGCAGTGCTGCCCCAACAATCGCCGGCTGTAATATCAGCATGATTTTTCGCATCGGTTGGTGCCGGTCCGAGTCATTCCAGTTTGAGCGCGCGCGCGGGCGAAGAATTCGGATCTGAGGGAAACAATCATTTTCCAGTTCCCCAATTGTGTCGACGGGGCAACGTCGGCGCAAAAAAAGCGGCATGCTGTTGATCAGCACGCCGCCGATTTTTTGCCGCAGTTCGTTTAGTCGATCTTGAGCCCGGCCTGGCGGACCACTTTGCCCCATTTGACGGTCTCATCCGCGATGAATTTGCCCCAGTCGGATGGCGAGCCAGGGGTCGGCTGACCGCCGAGCTCGACAAACCTTGCTTTCAGCTTAGGATCGGCAAGCGCCGCGTTGATCTCGCGATTGAGCTTTTCGACGATGTCGGTCGGCGTCTTGGCCGGCGCGAGGACGCCCTGCCAGCCGCCCGCGTTGAAACCCGGCAAAGTTTCGCTGATCGTCGGAATCCCGGGCAACAGTTCATGGGGTGCGGGTGTTGCCACCGCAACCGCGCGAACCTGGCCTGCATTGATGAAGGACAGTGACGACACGACGATGTCGAACATCACCTGTACGCGGCCGGCGATGAGATCCGGAAGGGCTTGTGCGGCGCCGCGATAGTGCACCGGCACCATGTCGACTCCGGTGATCATCTTGAAATACTCGCCGCACAGATGCTGCAGCGTTCCGGCGCCGATGGTCGCATAGTTGACCTTGCCGGGATTGGCCTTGGCGTATGCGATGAACTCCGCGACGGTTTTGACCGGAAGATCCTTGTTGACCTCCATCACGACCGGTGTGCGCACCACACCGGCGACCGGCGCAAGGTCTTTCTGAGAATTGAAGCTCAGCTTGCCGGCATAGAGTGTCTCGTTGATGGCGATCGCCGTCGAGGCATAGAGCAAGGTGTAGCCGTCGGCCGGAGACCGCACGGTGAACTCGCTGGCGAGGTTGCCGCCGGCGCCGGAGCGATTATCGATGATGACAGGCTGGCCGAGCCGTTCCGAAAGCCATTGACCCAGCAGCCGCGCATTGATGTCGGAGGCCGAACCCGCCGCGAAGCCGGCGACGAGATGGATAGGGCGGGCCGGATAGGTTTCCGCGGATGCGGCGCGCGACAAAACGGGCAGCGCGGCTGCGCCAGCGGCTATTTTCAGAAACTGACGACGTAGGATTTTCATAGTGGCTCCTCCAGCCTTAGTTTGAAAAGATTTTGGCGTTTCTTGTTTTTCTTAGAGTGTCATGGAGCCGCCGCCGTCGACGTACCATGCAGTGCCGACCACGTAGCTGGCGCGCTCGGACACCATGAAAGCGACCACGGCACCAACTTCTTCCGGCGTGCCCATGCGGCGGACAGGGACTTTCGACACGCGCTGCTCGCGAACTTCGGCCTCGGTCTGGCCGGTCATCTGCGCCCATTCCTTCATGGTCTCGTCCTGACGCTCAGTATTGATGATGTAAGGCACGCAGGCATTGATCAGGATGTTGTCCTTGGCGAGCTCGACGGCGAGCGCCTTGGTCAGGTTCAGCATCGCCGAATTGTTGAGCGCCGCAGGCACGACGGTGAAATGCGGCTGGCGGCCGGCGAGACCGGAAATGTTGATGATGCGGCCCCATTTGCGCTTGCGCATGTGCGGCACTGCGGCGCGGATGCAGCGCGCCGCCGGATTGAATTTCTGATCCAGCAGGCTCTCTACATCAGCGTCATCCATCTTGAAGAAGTCTTGCGGGATGACGGTTGCCGCCGCGTTGATAAGGATGTCGATGCGGCCGAACTTCGCCGCGGCCTGCTCGGTCATTGCTCGAACAGCGGTATCGTCGTTGACGTCTGTCGGAATGCCGATGACGCGGCCGGGATACGCTTTTTCAAACTCCCGTACGGTGGCGGCGTTGATGTCGGGCGTCTTGCTGGCGAGGACGACAATGGCGCCTTCAGCGAGTAGTTCCTTGGCGCAGGCCTTGCCGATGCCGCGGCTGCCGCCGGTAACGATAGCAACTCTATCCTTAAGCCCGAGATCCAAATCGTCCTCCTGAGAAGAAAGTCAAAACCCGTATCCGTGCCTAAGGCAGCCGCTAAGCTGTCTTAGGCGTTCCAGATTGGGGTTGCGTTTCGTTTGTCGTTGTTTCGGTAGCGTTAAAGCCGAAGGCTTTACGTTTAGGCGTCCAGTACTGGCGCATGCGCGCGCGCTTCTGCGCGTAGCTCTGCGCCAGGGACTGGTCGCTTTCGCATTCCTCGCACATCGGATCAGCCGGTGTACTCGACGATATGCATGCCGGCGCCCCAGCGGTCGATCAGATAGAGGCGGCCGTGTTCGTCCCTGCCGATATCGTTCGACTGGATGGCTTCTTGCGTCGAGGGCGTCTCGGGCACGAAATAACCGACCTCTTTCGGCCGCAGCACGTCGCTGACATCAACGGCGCGCAGGCCGGCGTTGAAATAAGTCAGGAACACGATATTGGCCCACGGCCCTTCGGTCGTGATCTCTTCAAGAATATTGTGCGCGCCGAACCGGCCGCCGCGGTTGAAGTAGCGCTCGCGGTCGGGGAAGAAGTTCGACACCGGGATCGGATTGGTCTCTTCGCGGATGTCGACGATCCACATGAACTGCGCGTCCCAATAGTTCTGGCGCGCTCGCGCTTCGTCGGTGACGACGAGATAGGGCTTGTCGCCGATCGGCCAGCACGTATGCGTGCCGCCCGGGAACGGCGGTGACCAGTTGATGTGGCCGACCAGATCCATCTTGCTGAGGTCGCTGCAATCGATCACGGCGATGCCGCCGCCCCAGAAGGCCGCGTACATGCGGTTACCGCGGATCATCGGTGGACCGTGCAGCGTGCAAGTGTCGTCGGCGGGCATCGGATCGTTACCAAGCGCGACGTCTTCCTGTTTCTGCCACGGCAGGCCCCAGATGCTGACGATCTCCGGCTTTAGCGGATTTTTGAGATCCAGCGTCCAGATCACGCGCTTGTTCCAGCCCGGTGCATCGCACGGCAGCAGCGCGAGGTTACGCTTGTGGTCGACGCCGAAACGGTGTGGGCCGCTGCCCGGCATGTCGTAGAAACCGACTTGCTTGGGTTCGCGCGGGTTCTTGATATCGAAAATATAAAGACCGCCGCGGCCGTCTTTGCCTTTATCGCCGGCGAGCTTCTCTGAATTCACATAGAGGAGATCGTCGCCGACGCGACGCAGCTTGTGGCAATGCACGCCCGGCGGCGCACGAAACTCGGCGACCTTGTGCGGCTTGCGTGGGTCCGACACGTCGTGGACGGTGAAACCTTCCGGCGCATTGAAACTGGAGCCGCCGACCGAGCCGACATAGGCGTAGCCCTTGTGGACCTCAACCAGACTGCCGCCACCGAAGGCCGCCGATGAATCGTGGCCGAGCAGGCGGAAATTCTTGCTCTCTTCAGCAAAGCGCGGGCTCATCAAGCCTCCCATATTTTCGTAGTGCAGGCGGCGAGACTGGCCGACTTCCGAGGGTGAAATTAGATTTCACATTGCTGCATGTCAACGACAGCCGTACGAAATTGTCGCATGCGATAGCGCGGCCCGGGATGCGGGAAAAGGCCTGTTTTTCTAGACTTGTTCGGCGTTGAGATAGGCCAGCCGGGCACCGCAGAAGGCGCAAACGCAGCCGAGCGCAAAGGCGATCAAGCCGGCGACAACATCGATCGTGCCGCCGAGATTACCGCTTTTGCTCATGATGCCGCCTGCGGTGGCAACGGCGAACACCATGGCGATCAAAAAGCGCTGCGCCAGCCGGTAGACGAATTCGCGCTCACGCGTCACCGCGATCAGGTAGGCGCCGGTGCTCCAGCCGCCGACAAAGCCGGCGGCGCCGATGGCCCACCACGCCAGCGCCGAGACCAGTTGCTGCGGATGGCCGGTAGCGGCGTCACGCAACACCGCGTCGAGTCCGACGCCGAACACCGTCAGCAGAATATGCATCACCAGCGCCGCGAAAACGCCGCAGGCTATGGCCGCGGCATAGTGCAGGCGGCGAAGGGCTTCGGTGTCCATGGTGTCTTCCGAAAAGGCAACGGCGACAGCTTTCGCTATCGCCGTACCATAACCAATCGCGCGTCTTGGCGCGAACCGCGCTTTAGTCTCAGGCCACCGCGCGCGGCAACGATTGTAACAATTCCCGAAACTCATGCTCCAGCGCGTCGAGTGCCGCCCGCCGCGTGGGGGTCATCAGGCTCTCGCTGACATTTTCTGATGTACGCACGTCCGACTGGGGTACTTCGTAGTCGACCGCGTCAAGGCTCATTTAGGTCCCCTGTTTGCCCCTCATATGGCTCAAGACCTATCTGAGTCGTCGTTGTGGCAACTAGTTGTGGATAAGGGCGAAAAAATTTGAATTCCGTCTGTGACATTTCCGCGACAGGCACCGAACGGTGTCGCAAGTCGGGCGTTGTCCAGCAGGGCAGACGCCGGGATTCGAATGGCAGGCATCGTCGAAACTGATATTCCGGCGCGGCTCGACCGGTTGCCCTGGGGCCGCTTCCATACGTTGGTCGTCATCGCGCTCGGGGTGACCTGGATTCTGGATGGGCTCGAGGTGACTTTGGCTGGCGCGCTGTCCGGCGCGCTCAAGCAAAGCCCGACGCTCCGGTTCTCGAACACCGATATCGGCTTGGCCAGCAGCGCCTATCTGGC
>DASYCM010000105.1:0-28393 GCA_036500165.1 Pseudolabrys sp. | reverse complement strand
GACCGGCCCGTCGCCGATTTTCGAAGGCCGCGCCGGCTACTTTAAAGCCGTGAGCCAGCGGCCCTTCGAACTCGCGCCTTTCGGCGGCAAAGGACAACCGTTCAAGATCATGGAGTGCCTGATCAAGCGCTATCCGCTCGGGCAATATTCGCAGTCCGTGGTCGATGCGGCGATGCAGGCGCGCGCCATCGTCGGCGACGTCAAGAATATTGCCGAAGTCGAGGTGCGCACGTTGCATACCGCGGTCAGCATGATGGCCGGCGATCCGGAGAAGTGGCACCCGGCCAACCGCGAGTCGGCCGATCACAGCATGCCTTATACGGCCGGCATCGCCTTGATGTACGGGACCATCAAGGAAGAGCATTTCGACGATCCTTATCTGCACGATCCGGCGTTGCTCGAATTGATTAGCCGCATCAAGTGCGTCGTCTCCGAAGAGGCCAACAGCCGCGAGCCGGAGGCGATGCTGTGTGATCTGGACGTGACGCTGAAAGACGGGCGCAAGGAATCCGTCCGGGTCGAATACCACCGCGGTCATTCCAAGAACTTCATGTCGGACGGCGAAATCGAGGAGAAGTTCTTCTCGCTTGCCGATCCGATGCTGACGCATGCTCGCTCGCAAGCGCTGGCGGCGCAGCTTTGGAAACTCGAAGCGCTCAACGACGTTGGTGTTCTGTTCGATCTGACACGTGTCGGATAATCGATAGCCGGGGAGATATTCCATGACAGCCGAGCGATTGGAGACGATGACCCGCCGCCGCATTCTTGCGCTCGGTGCGACCGCGGCCGCTTGTGCCTCCTCCGGCCATGTGTGGGCGGCCGACAATTATCCGTCACGTTACATCCACCTGATCCTGCCGTTTCCTCCCGGCGGCGGCACCGACGCGGTGTCGCGTATCCTCGGCAAGAAGATGACCGATGATCTCGGCCAGAGCGTCGTCATCGACAACCGGCCGGGCGCCGCGGGCAATCTGGCGACGGCGATCGTCGCCAAGTCGCCGAACGACGGTTACTCGCTGCTGATGGGTTTCAATGGCACGCTGACCGTCAATCCTTCGCTCTATCCGGACGCGACCGTCGATATCCAACGCGATCTGACGCCGATCAGTCTGCTCGCCGAAGGCGGCTATGTGCTGGTGACCAATCCGAAGCTTCCGGTGAAGTCCGTCAAGGAGCTGATCGATTACGCCAAGGCGCATCCGGGCACGCTCAATTATGCTTCGGCCGGTGTCGGCAGTCCGCTGCATATGGCCGGCGCGTTATTCGCCGGACGCACCGGCATCGACGTCGTGCACGTTCCGTATCGAGGCGGTGGGCCGGCGGTGCTTGCGGTGCTTGCTGGCGACGCCCAGTATTATTTCGGTTCGATCGCGTCGACGTTGCCGCACATCGCGGCGGGTAAGTTGCGTCCGCTCGCGGTCGCGAGCCTGAAGCGGTCGCCTCTTTTGCCGGAAATGCCGACGCTCGATGAATCGGGATTGCCCGGTTTCAGTGTCACGAGCTGGTATGGCTTGCTCGGCCCGGCTGGATTGCCGGACAACATCGTCTCTGTGTTGCAAAAGGAATTGACCAAGGCATTGGCCGATCCCGAGGTCGTGAAAGCGCTCGACCGCGAGGGCCTGAGCGCCATCCCGAGCACGTCCGCTGCGATGGCCGAGCGCATCAAGACCGAAACCGCGATGTGGAAGCAGGTCATTCAGGACGCGCATATCAAGGCGGAGTAGGGCGCGGGACCCTTACGCCGGTTGCTTGTCGAGTTCGGCCAGCAGGTTATGCAGATCGAGCGGGCGCGTGAACATCTGCAAGGAGCCGTCGGGTTTTGATGGCCACTGGTCCTTGGGCCGGTCCCAATACAGTTCGACGCCGTTGCCGTCCGGATCGCTCAGGTAGAGCGCTTCGGAGACGCCGTGGTCGCTGGCGCCGTCGAGCGGGATCTTGGCGGTGATCAGCCGCTTCAACGCGTCGGCCAGGAGCTTGCGGGACGGGTACAGAATGGCGGTGTGATAGAGCCCGGTCGTGCCGGGGGCGGGCGGTGAGCCGCCAAGGCTTTCCCAGGTATTGAGGCCGAGATGGTGGTGGTAGCCGCCGGCCGAAATGAAGGCCGCGCCGGGCCGGGTGGTGGTCACTTCAAAACCCAGCACTCCGACATAGAAATCCAGGGCGCGCTGCAGATCGGCCACTTTCAGGTGGACGTGGCCGATGCGCACGCCCGCATCTATGGCGGGCTGGCGAAGCGGGGCTTCCGTGGTCGCGGCGGGGCTGGACATGGCAGCTATCCTTGGTTGGTATCGGCTGGTGACCGGCGGTTCGGCAGACTAGATGTAAGCGGGTGCCCTGACCTGTTAAAGTGTCACCGAGGATACCGACTTATGGCCAAAACTGCGCTGCCCGGTAGCATCGACGAGACCCTAAGCCTGCTGGCCAAGGCGGACTATGTCGCCGACAGGTCGCTGGCGACGGTCCTGTACTTGGCGCTGACCATGGGCCGGCCGCTGTTCGTCGAGGGCGAGGCGGGGGTCGGCAAGACCGAAATCGCCAAGGTGCTGTCGAAGACCCTGGGCCGGCGGCTGATCCGGCTGCAGTGCTACGAGGGGCTCGATATCGCGTCCGCCGTCTACGAGTGGAATTACGGCGCGCAGATGATCGCCATTCGGCTGGCCGAGGTTCAGGGCGAGCATGACCGTTCGCGCACGGAACAGGATATTTTTTCTGAAAAATATTTGATCAAGCGGCCACTTTTGCAGGCGCTGGAGCCGAACGCAGACGGCCCGCCGGTGCTTTTGATCGACGAACTCGACCGTACCGACGAAGCTTTCGAAGCGTTTCTGCTCGAAGTGTTGAGCGACTTCCAGGTGACGATCCCTGAACTCGGTACCGTCAAGGCCGCCGAGCCGCCGATCGTCCTTGTGACGTCAAATCGCACGCGCGAAGTGCATGACGCGCTCAAACGCCGCTGTCTCTACCACTGGGTTGGCTATCCGAACGCCGAGCGCGAGTTGAAAATCCTGCGCGCCAAGGTGCCGGGCATCGCCAAGAAACTGTCGGAGCAGGTGGTTGGTTTCGTGCAGGCCTTGCGCAAGGAAGATTTGTTCAAGGCGCCGGGTGTTGCCGAAACGCTCGACTGGGCTGGTGCGCTGACCGAGCTCGATGCGGTGTCGCTCGATCCGGCAACGGTCTCTGACACGCTCGGCGTGCTGCTCAAATATCAGGACGACATCGCGCGGCTCGATACCAGCAAGGTCAAGGCGCTGCTCGACGACGTAAAGTCGGATCTGCGCGCCGCGGAGTAAGTACGGAGTCCGCTCATTCCCGCGCAAGCGGGAATCCAGAGCCTGGGTTCCCGCTTTCGCGGGGACGAGCGGGAGGAAAAGCGAATGACTGAAACCCAAGGCCAGCTTGCCGACAACATTCTCTACTTCGCGCGTGCGCTCCGCGTCGCCGGCATTCCGGTCGGCCCGGGCTCGGTGCTCGATGCGCTGGAAGCAGTGAGGGTTGCGCGCATCGGCGACCGCGACGATTTTTACTGGACGCTGCATGCGGTGTTCGTGAAGCGTCATGAGCACACGCTGCTGTTCGATCAAGCCTTCCGCATTTTCTTTCGCAAGCGCGGGTATCTTGAAAAGCTGATCGCATCGATGCTGCCGGAAACAGCAAAGACCGAAGAAAAGGCGCCGCCGCCGGGTGCGCA
Organism: Pseudolabrys sp.; assembly: GCA_036500165.1. Lineage (GTDB taxonomy): Bacteria > Pseudomonadota > Alphaproteobacteria > Rhizobiales > Xanthobacteraceae > Pseudolabrys. The sequence continues at coordinate 24,705 of DASYCM010000105.1, read as the reverse complement.
GCGTATTCAGGAGGCTTTATTCTCCGGCGTCGAGCGCAATGAGGAAAAATCCGAGATCGAGGTCGATGCTTCGTTGACGGTATCCGATCGCGAAGTGTTGCAACGAAAAGACTTCGCGCAGATGACGACGGCTGAAATCGCCGCCGCGAAGGAGGCGATTGCGCGGCTGGCCCTGCCACTTGATCTGGTGCGGACGCGGCGACTGGCGGCAAACCGGCACGGACACATGATCGACATGCGACGCACGCTTCGTTCCAGCATGAAAGCGGGTGGGGCGCTCATCGACCTGAAGTATCTCGGGCCGCGCGAGAAGGAGCCGCCGATTGTGGCGCTGCTCGATATCTCCGGCTCCATGAGCCAGTACACGCGGCTCTTCCTGCATTTTCTCCACGCGATAACCGACCACCGCAAGCGGGTGACGACGTTCCTTTTTGGCACACGGCTGACCAATGTTACGCGCGCCATCCGCCAGCGTGACCCGGATGAGGCGTTGGCCGCCTGCAGCCAGCACGTCGCGGATTGGTCCGGCGGCACCCGGATCGCGCCGTCGCTGCACGCTTTCAACCGGGACTGGGCGCGCCGCGTGCTCGGGCAGGGCGCGGTTGTACTTTTGATCACCGACGGGCTGGAGCGGGATGCCGACGATACGCTGGCTTTCGAGATGGACAGGCTTCACCGATCCTGCCGCCGTCTGATATGGTTGAACCCGCTGCTGCGATTTGAGGGCTTCGAAGCCCGCGCCAAGGGCGTCCGCACCATGCTGCCGCACGTTGACGAACTGCGGTCGATACACAATTTAGAGTCCATGACCGACCTGGTGCGCGCGCTATCTGGCGCACCGGCCAAAGGTTACGATCCGAAACTGATGCTGCGAAGCGTCGCCTGACGGAGATTGCACATGCTCTCGCGCGATGAAGACATTCTCAAAGCGGCCGAAGACTGGCGTAAAGCCGGGCGTGGCGTCGCGCTGGCGACCGTGGTCGAGACCTGGGGTTCCGCGCCGCGGCCGATCGGCTCCAATCTGGTGATCGACAACGAGGGAAACTTCCTCGGGTCCGTGTCAGGCGGTTGCGTCGAGGGTGCGGTGGTGACTGAGGCCATCGACGTCATCGATAGCGGCAAACCGAAAATGCTGGAGTTCGGCGTCGCCGATGAGACGGCGTGGAACGTCGGCCTTTCCTGCGGCGGCACCATTCGCGTCTACGTCGAGAAAGTGGGCTGACGTGAAAGTCGAAATTCTTCACACGCTGAATGCCGAACGTGCTGCGCGCCGCGCTGTTGTCGTCGTGACAGACATTGAGAGCGGTGAGCAGCGTTTGGTCAAGGCTGATGAAATTGCACGCGATCCGCTACATGAGCTGATAGAGAAGCGGGTACGTATGGCTAAAAGCGGCATGGAAGAGACGCCGAAGGGTAAAGTCTTCTTCACCGTCCATGTCCCGTCGCCACAACTCGTCATCACCGGCGCGGTACATATCAGTCAGGTGCTGGGACCGATTGCCAAGCTGCTTGACTATGACGTCACCATCGTCGATCCGCGGACGGCTTTCGCCAGCGCAGAACGCTTTCCCGATGTGAAGGTCGTCGCTGAGTGGCCCGACGTCGCGTTGCCGCCGCTCAACGTCGACCACTACACGGCTTTTGTCGCTGTGACACACGATCCGAAAATCGACGATCCGGCGCTAATCCACGCGCTTGAACGTGACTGCTTCTATATCGGCGCGCTGGGCTCGCGGAAGACGCATGGCCGCAGGTTGGAGCGATTGAAGGCCTCCGGCATTCGCGATGACCAACTGGCGCGTATTCATGCGCCAATCGGGCTCAATATCGGCGCGGTGTCGCCGGCTGAGATCGCGGTGTCGATCATGGCCGAAATCACGCAGCGCTTGCGGCAGAAAGTAGATAAGGCGGAAGCGGCATGAAGTTCGGGCCCGTTGCTCCCGAGGAGGCTGTCGGCGCTACGGCGGTGCATTCCATCCGCCAGGGCGAACTCGTGCTCAAGAAGGGTACGCTGATCGGGCCTGACGAGGTCGCGGCGCTCAACGCCGCCGGCGTCAAGGAGATCGTGGTCGCCCGGCTTGAGCCTGGCGATGTGTCTGAGGACGTTGCGGCGGCCGATATCGCCGCTGCCGCCGCGGGTCCAGGCCTGCATCCTGACTATGCGTTCACGGGGCGCTGCAATCTGTTCGCCGACGCTGCCGGTGTATTGGTGGTCGATGAGAACGCTATAAACAGTCTCAACCGGATCGATGAAGCGGTCACTATCGCTACTCTGTCGGCCTTCAAGCCTGTCGTCGAAGGCGAGATGATCGCGACGGTGAAAATCATTCCCTTCGCTTTGGCCGGGTCGATGCGCGACAGGGCGGTAGCCGAAGCGAAGAAGACCGCGCCGGTCATCAAAATCGCGCCTTACAAGGTCAAGCGTGTCGGGGTCGTTTCAACGATGTTGCCCGGGCTTTCGCCGAAGGTCATCGAAAAGACGTTGAAGATTACCGCCACGCGTATCGACCCGGCCGGCGCGACAATTGTTGCCGAGCGCCGCGTGCCGCACGATCAAGCCGCGCTCGCGCGGGCCATCGTTGAAGTGCTGAACGAGGGCGCCGAACTGGTCATCGTGTTCGGTGCTTCGGCGATTGCCGACCGGCGCGACGTGATCCCGATGGCGATCGAAGCGGTCGGCGGCAAGATCGAACATTTCGGCATGCCGGTCGATCCCGGCAATCTGATGCTGATCGGGAATGTCCTTGGCGCTTCGATTGTCGGCGCTCCTGGCTGCGCGCGCTCGCCCAAGGAAAACGGTTTCGACTGGGTGCTGATGCGTATGCTCGCCGGCCTGCCGGTGACGCGTGAGGACATCACCGGCATGGGCGTTGGCGGCCTGCTGATGGAAATCGTCACGCGGCCGCAGCCGCGCACCAAGCCCGATCTCGAACGGCGCGGCCGTATCACGGCGGTGGTGCTCGCCGCCGGGCGTTCGACGCGTATGGGCCCGCTCAACAAGATGCTGGCCAAGATTGGCGGCAAGCCGCTGGTGCGTATCGCAGCGGAGCAGGCGCTGGCCTCAAAGGCGTCGCCCGTTATCGTCGTCACCGGCCATGAACGCGAGAAAGTCGAACGCGCGCTCGATGGCCTGCCGGTGCGGTTCGTGCATAACCCGGACTACGCCGAAGGCCTCGGCACATCGCTGCGGCAAGCCGTAGCCGCCGTTCCTACCGAAGCAGACGGCGCCATCGTCTGCCTCGCCGACATGCCGCAGGTCGATAGCGCGTTGATTGATCGGTTGATTGATGCGTTCGATCCGGACAGCGGTGCGCTGGTCGTCGTGCCAAGCATCGATGGACGGCGCGGCAATCCCGTCGTTTGGGCGCGGCGTTTCTTTAACGATCTGATGGCGATTCGCGGCGATTTTGGCGCGCGCTATTTGATCGGCAGTTACGCTGAGGCTGTCGTCGAAGTGCCGCTGACCGGCGATGCGGCGCTGATCGATGTCGACACTCCCGAGTCGCTTTCGGCCGTCAAGGCAGAAATCGAACGCGCCTAAGACTCGAATCATTGATCGGTTTCGCGACTCACCCCTTAGCTGAGTACCAAGATGGGGTGAGGGACGATGGCGGATACCTATACGCCGATGGTACGTGCGCTCGTGGTTGCCAGCTTGTTTCTGGCAACGGCGACATTGATGCTCGTAACAGTCAACGCCGCGCGCGCGGCAGGCGCGCTCGCTATCGGTGCGTGTGGTGCCTTCGGTGAAGCCTTTGATTATCGTTCGGCCAATGAGGCGAGCCAAAGCGCTTTGTCAAAATGCCATGGTGAGTCTTGCCGCGTGGTGACTACTGCCAAGCGCGGTTGTGCTGCTTTCGCTGTGGATTTCGTCAACCCCTGCGGTGCGCACGGCTGGGGCAAGGGTCCACGGCTCGGCGGCAGCCAGAATGCGGCGCTTGAGGCCTGCTATCGCGATGGCGGCAAGGAATGCGTGATCCGCACCTTCTTTTGCGACGCCAAAGGCTGAGCTGGCCTGGCAGCCTCAATAATTCTCTGACAATCAGACGATAGATCTTCGCTTGAATGCCCTTGCGCGGCTGCTGCTGCGGGCTTATTAATGACTGACCAGTCAGTCATTAAGTGCGAGTTGGCATGGCCAAAGGCCGCACAACCTCAGTGAAGACCAGGGTGGGCCCGAGCAAGGAGGCGCCCTCGACAGCGAATCCGAAGATGCAGCCCGCGCAGGTCGCCCGCAAGGCGCGGGGGGCCGAGCGACGCGATGCCATTCTGACCGCCGCACTGGAGGAGTTCTCGGTTCGCGGATTCGAGGCGACGCGCCTCGACGACGTTGCCAGCCGCGCCAAGATCGCGAAGGGGACGATTTATCTCTATTTCCGCGACAAGGAGACGCTGTTTCAGGAGTTGATCCGCGAGATGCTGACGCCGCTGATCGGCACGATCCAAACGATGGGCGCGGCGGATTTGCCTTTTGCAGTACTCGCGGATCGGTTGGTCGATGTCTTCGTGCGCGAAGTCTACGAAACGCGGCGCAAGGACGTTGTACGCCTGATGATCACGGAAGGGCGGCGTTTTCCTAAGATAGCCGAGTTTTACTACCGCGAAGTGCTGTCGCACATCATCGCCGCGGTACGGGCGATTTTGCGTCGAGCCGCCGAGCGCGGCGAGGTTTCTCCGGCGCTGGTTGATTTCCCGCAAATTCTTGTCGCGCCTGGACTAGTCGCCATCATCTGGAGCGGTTTGTTTGAACGTTTCGAACCGCTGGATGTGCGCGCGATGATGAAAACCCATGTCGAATTGCTGTTGGCTTCAAGGAAAGCATCATGAAAAATCTTGCCGCCTTGCTGCTGATCGGATTGACGCTTGCCGGCTGCGGTAAGAGCGACGAGCGCACACTGCAAGGCTGGGTCGAATCCGAGCTTGTTTTCGTCAGTCCCGACGAGCAGGGCCGCGTCGAAATGTTGAAAGTGCGCGAAGGCGACAAGGTCGAGAAGGGCGATCTGCTGTTCAGTGTCGACGAAGATCTGCAACAGGCCGACGTCACGGTGAAACAAGTTGCGGTGACGAATGCGCAGCAGCAGTTCGACCGCGCTAAGGAACTGCTCAAGACTGCGGCCGGCACGCAGCGAACCTATGACGACGCCGAAGCGGCGCTCCGCCAGGCCAAAGCCAATCTCGATTGGTCGCAGACGCGGCTGACGCGACGCCGAGCGGTCGCGCCCGCTGGAGGCGTCATCCAGCAGCTCTACTTCAGGCCCGGTGAAACCGTGCCGTCCGGCCGTCCGGTAATGTCGATGTTGCCGCCGGGCAATCTGAAGCTGCGCTTCTTCGCACCGGAGCGCGTTCTTCACGACGTCAAATACGGCGCGACGGTCAATGTTTCCTGCGACGGCTGCGAACCGGGGCTCACCGCGACGGTGACTTTCATTGCGTCGAGCGCCGAATACACCCCGCCGGTCATCTATAGCCTCGATGAGCGCGCCAAGCTCGTGTTCCTGATCGAGGCGCGCCCGCAGTTTCCGGAAAAATTCCGTGTCGGTCAGCCGGTGACAATCACACTGCCCGACGGGGCGGCGAAATGAACGAACAAATCCAGGAAAAGCCGCGCGCGCCGCCGGCGCAGGACATCGTCATTGACGTTCATCATCTGACCAAGAAATTTGGCGGCCGCGCCGTGGTGCGCGATCTGTCGATGCAGGTGAAGCGTGGTCAGATCTACGGCTTTCTGGGGCCGAACGGGTCGGGCAAGACCACGACGATCCGTATGTTGTGCGGGTTGCTGACGCCGGACGAAGGCACCGGAACCTGTCTCGGCTACGACATCCGCACCGAGACCGACCTGATCAAGACACAGGTCGGCTACATGACGCAGAAGTTCAGTCTGTATCAGGACCTGTCTGTTCTTGAGAACCTGGAATTCATCGCCCGCATTTACGGCATCGAGAACCCAAGCACCGCAGCGCGTGCTGCGGTGAAACGGCTCGGGCTTACCGGACGCGAGGCCCAACTAGCCGGTGAACTCTCCGGGGGCTGGAAGCAACGTCTGGCGTTGGGCGCATGCACGCTATCGGGTCCGCAGCTTCTTCTTCTCGATGAGCCAACCGCCGGCGTCGATCCCAAGGCGCGGCGAGATTTCTGGAACGAGATTCATGCGCTCGCCGCGGACGGTCTGACCGTCCTCGTCTCAACGCACTACATGGACGAGGCCGAGCGTTGCCACGAGATCGCCTATATCGCCTACGGCGAATTGTTGGCGCGCGGCACCGTGCAGGAAGTCATCGAGAAGTCTCACCTCACGACATACATTGTGAGCAGCGCCAATGGCGCCGGTCTTGCCGAACTGTCGCATGAACTCACCCAGCGTCCCGGCGTCGCAATGGTGGCGCCGTTCGGCACCAGCCTGCACGTTTCGGGCTCTGACGCCGATGCGCTCGAAGTCGCCATCGCGCCTTATCGCGAGCGCGCCGGGCTTGAATGGAAGCATTCGGAGCCATCGCTGGAAGACGTCTTCATCGACCTGATGGGCAAGTCGCGAGATAATTTCAAATGACCCAAATGCTCCCGGCCAATGCGCCAAGGCGCGAACGCAACGGCGGCTTCTTGCGCAAGACCTGGGCCGTCCTGATCAAGGAATTCATCCAACTCAAACGCGATCGTGTGTCGTTCGGCATGATCATCATGTTGCCGCTGATGCAGCTGATGTTGTTCGGCTACGCCATCAACACCAATCCACGCGACTTGCCGACCGCTGTATTGTTCCAAGAGCACAACGATCTGACACGCTCGATTATAGCGGCGCTCCAAAATACCCGGTACTTCAAAATCACGGAGTTCCCGCCGAACGAAGTCGAGCTCGATAAGCTGCTGGCGTCCGGGAAGGTATTGTTTGCGATTGAGATCCCCGCGAACTTTGAGCGTGCAGTGCGGCGCGGCGACAAGCCAACGATGTGGGTGGCGGGGGATGCGACCGATCCTGTAGCTTCAGGCTCGGCAATGGGGTCGCTCGGCATGGCGGTGCAGAGCGCGCTATTGCATGACCGGGCGGTGCCCGACGCTCAGCCGCAGATGCCGTTCGAGATTCGTGCACATGCGCGTTATAACCCAGCGGGACAGACGCAGCTTAATATCGTGCCCGGCCTTGTTGGCACCATCCTTACAATGACTATGTTGGTGTTCACCGCGCTATCGGTAACGCGCGAGATCGAGCGCGGCACGATGGAAACATTGCTGTCGATGCCGATCACGCCAGTCGAGATCATGCTTGGCAAGATCGTGCCTTACGTCTTTGTTGGCTTTATACAGGCGTCGCTGATCATCTTTATCGGCGTATTTTTGTTCGACGTACCACTGATTGGCAGTCTTACCGCGTTGGCGGGTCTCAGTACCCTGTTCATCGCCGGCAATCTTGCGACCGGTTACACTTTCTCGACCATAGCGCAGAACCAGTTGCAGGCGATGCAGATGACTCTAATGTATTTCCTTCCGAACATGCTGTTGTCAGGCTTCATGTTTCCTTTCGCCGGCATGCCGGTTTGGGCGCAGTGGATCGGCGAGGCAATGCCGCTGACTCATTACCTGCGGATCGTACGCTCGATCATGCTGAAAGGCTCGTCGGTGTCTGATCTGCATTACGATGCAGCGGCGATGTTCATTCTCATGCTGCTGACCATGGCGATTGCGGTCATGCGGTTCCGCCGCACGCTCGACTAGCTCACATTCGTTGCATGAGGTTGAGCCGCACATAGGGGCTAGATTGCCGGTCGGTGTCGCGTGTCCAGCCGCCGGCCGCACTCCATTCCCGGTTACCGGTCTTCATTGCGGTAAAATGACCGCCGATCCTCAGTTGCCGATATCCGTCGGAGCCGAAATACGCGACCTCGGGGCCGAAGTAGAACTGTTCATCGATCACGCGCCAGCCGGTGGCCATGCGGAAATAAGGCGTCGCCGAAGCCGTTGCCATCGTGAAGTCCACCGCGGCCATGGTGCGGGGCGTCGGCTCGTACCAGAGTTCAAAGGCAATCCGCAGGCCGAAGCTCTCACCGCGCAGAGGATTGGATGGATCGTTCGGCCGCAGCCAATGATGCTGGACGTCGAGACCCATGAAAACTTTGGCCTCGAGATCGCCGCGCTTCACCCGCCAGCCGGGCAAAATCTGGAAAGTGTTCTCGACTCCGTAGATCCGCTCTCCGGTGGAGCCGGAGAAGTAGCGGTACACGCCACCTGAAGACATGACCTTCAGCAGCAGGCCATCCTGCTCGAAGCCTTTCGGCGCCCATAACGCGCCGCCGTGCATGAAAACGCCGTTACGCCAGATATCGCGGCCGGAAAACAAAATGAAATGTGTGTCGTCGTCATCGTCGTCGGCCCATGCGAAGCCGGCGAAAACGCACACGCAACAGGTCAGGAAAACCGCGACGAGGGACGCCGCCGCGGGGACGCACACTCCGCGACGCATCGAGGCCCCCAGGCCTGTAACGGTCCGGCTACTACAAGTACCGACACAACCTACAATCAATCTAAGGTTGCTGTCTACGAAATTGAGTTGTAAAAAGGGTGCTAGCCTAGTGCGTCTTGGTGAGGCCACGCGGCGCGCTGCCTAGGGTGCGGTGGATCATGGCCGAGAAGGCGCTGGGGCTGGCGTAGCCAACAGAGACCGCCGTTTCGGCGACGGAGGCGCCGCCGGAGAGGCGGGCGAGGCCGTCGATGGCGCGCAGGCGAGCCCGCCATTCGGCAAAACCCAAGCCGGTTTCGGCGCGGAAAATGCGGGCCAGGGTGCGGCGGCTGGCGCCGGCTTCGCTGGCCCAGCGATCGAGGCCGTAGTCGAGGCTGGAATTGTCCAGGAGCGCCCGGGCGACGCGCAGCGCACGCTCGTCGCGCGGCATCGGCACTTCGAGGCGGCGCTCCTGAAGGCGCGCCAGTTCGGTGAGGATGAGCCGCGCAATGGTGCCGCCGCGGCCGGCTTCGGCGAAGTCGACCGGCTCCTCCAGCAGCGCCAGAATCAGCTCCCGGAGCAGGCCGGAAACCCCAACCAGAACAGGCTGTTGCGGCAGGGTCGCACAGGCGGACGGGTCGATATAAATCGTGCGCATCTCGACGTGGCTGCGCATGGTGACGCTGTGCGGCCGTTGCGGCGGCAGCCACAGCGCGCGGGCAGGCGGAACGATCCAGGCGGCCTCGGCGGTCTCGACCCGCATGATGCCGCTGACCGCATGCAGCAATTGCCCACGGCGGTGCATATGCAGCGGGATGCGGTGGCCGGCCTCAAGCGTCCGCGCCAGCACTGCGACCGGGCGGGGCGCATCATCCATGGTTCTACGGTACTCTGGTACGGTCATCAGATTTGGCCTGTTTGCGATGAAAATCGACCGAACATCGCCAAATGGCAAGGGTTATATCCCCGCTTACAGACACCGCCAGCATCGGGAATACCCTCGTTCCATGTCTACGACGCAGACTACATCGCCCGCCCTCGACGACGCCGCGCGCCGGCGTTCGATCCGTTTTCTCAACTGGGCGCATTTCCTCGATCACTACGTCATCCTGATCTTCCCCACGGTGGTGATCGGGCTCGAGGCGGTTTACGGCCGCAGCTACGGCGACCTCCTGATGCTGTCGACCGCGGCCTTCACGGCGTTCGGTCTGTTCGCGCTGCCGGCCGGCTGGCTCGCCGATCACTGGAGCCGCCGCAACATGATGGCGATCTTCTTCATCGGCACCGGCGTGTCATGTGTCGCGGTCGGTCTGGCGCCAAACTTCACGCTGCTCGCTATCGCACTGTTCGGCGTCGGCGTGTTCGGCGCGATCTATCATCCGGTCGGCACGCCGATGGTGGTGGAGCAGGCAATCAACCGCGGCCACACGATGTCGCGCAACGGCATCTGCGGCAATCTCGGCGTCTCGGTCGCTGCCGCGATTACCGCCGCGATCACCGCGTGGGTCGGCTGGCGCTGGGCGTTTTTCATTCCAGCGGCATTCTTCATTGTCACCGGCATCTACTATCTCGCGGTGACGCCGAGCGATCGCGGCGGACGCCGCAGCGCCGTCGCGCACGCGCAGGATGTCACGCTCGACCGTCGCACGATCTTTGCAGTCGTCGCGTTGTTCCTCACGCTCGCGCTGTCATCCGGTCTTGTCTTCAATGCCATGACTGTGACGGTGCCCAAGATCATCGACACGCGCCTGCATGACGGCATTCCGCTGACGCTGGTCGGTTTCCTCGCCACGGCCGTATTTCTCTGTGGCGCGGTAGCGCAGCTATCGATCGGCAAACTGGTCGACCGTTTCCAGCCGCATCTGCTGTTGGCCGGCGTTTCGGTCACGCAGCTCATCGGTGTGATCTGGCTCAATTACGCAACGGGCTGGCCCTTACTTGCTGCGCTCGCCATCGCGATTGCCGCGATCTACGCGCAGGTGACGCTCAACGACATCGTACTGGCGCGCTACACGCCGCCGGCCTGGCGCGGCCGCATTTTCGCAATCCGCTTTTTCCTCAACTTCACGTCGGCCGGTCCCGCCGTGTGGGGCATCGGCAAGCTCTACGATCACGGCGGCTTCGCCCTAGTGTTGTGGATCATGGCGGCCACCGCGGCTGTGTTCACAGCGAATTCGCTCGCGATCAGCGCCCTGGTATCGGGTGTCGAAAGCGGTTTGAAACGCCGTCAGCAGCCGGCAGAGTAAGGCGCGTCACTTTTTTGCGAAGACTTCCTTGGCGATGTCCAGAGCGGTCATTGCGCTTGGCCAGCCGGCGTAGAATGCCAGATGCGTGATGGCTTCGATCAATTCTTCCTGCGTGAGGCCATTGTTAAGCGCGCGGTCGAGATGCGAACGCAATTGATCCGGGCGATACATAGCGATCAAGGCGCTGACAGTGATCAAGCTGCGGTCGCGCTTTGAGAGTTGCGGGCGTTCCCACACATCGCCGTACAGCACGTCGTCGGTGAGATCGGCTATTTTCGGCGCAAAGCTGCCGAACCGCTTTTGGATTCGCGTCTGCGGCCTATCAGCCGCGGTTGGTGTGCCTTCGGCCATCGTCGTTGCTCCGGTTGCGAGGAAACCCGCGACGAGCTTTCCACGATATCTCTCTTATTGAAAGCGGTTCTGACATCGACGCCCCGCGTCAATTCAGTCCTTGTTCGGAGAAGTACGGCGCCGGCTTAGCGCGATAACCATGGCTGCCTTAACGCCCGCGACATGCCGGCGCATCAAATCTTCGGCCTTTTGCGGCTCGCGGCACAGTATCGCGTCGAAAATGTCGTGATGAAACTGGTTGCGGATTTTCATTTCATCGTGGGTCAAGACCATGATGTTGCGCGCGGAGACCCGCGGGATGTGACAGCGGGCCAATACATCCGCCACCACTTGCGTTCCCGACGAACGGTGGATTGCACCGTGGAATATGTCGTTGATCGCCGAGTATTCGTCTTGCTGCGATTCAATGGGGGAGAGGCCGGCGACGAGACGGTCGCCCCGCACAAGAGATTCCTCGATCCGTTGTCTGCCCGCGTCGGACAGGCCCCGTTCGGCTGCCAGGCGCGCAGCGAGTCCTTCGCCCAAAACGCGCATCTCATATGAATCGACAATCTCGGTGAGCTCAAAGGCGCGAACGGTAAATCCGCGGTTGGCCGCATAGATGAGCAATCCCTCTCCGGCGAGGGTCTGCAGCGCGGCACGGAGCGGTGTGCGTGAAATGGAAAAGGTCTCGCAGAGATGGACCTCGTTGAGCCTCGTATTGGGCTCAAGCTCGCCGTCGAGGATCGATTGCCTGATACGGCGTGTGGCTTCGCCGGTCAGCGTTTCCGCTTCCTGCGAATCCCATTCTTCATTGCCGGCCTTCGGCTGAAGGAGAGTCCTTACCATCGGTTGTCTGTCCAAAAAAAGCCTCCTGTAGTACATTCAGGTCGCTCACGTACGAACTGTATATAATTTGACGCTAAAATTCCATCCCCGTATACTTTACTGAATAAACCGAACATACCGGTGCGGCACCAGGCTGGTGCTCAATCGGGGGGAAAGCGCGAGCATGGCAGTCTTCAGATAGCCATCGCCGGCCAAGAGTTTTTTTACGTCAACAAGGAGGTTCGATGAATCAAGCTGCACTTCAGCCCGTGAACGGGGAGGAGCATTGGACGACCAGAGGGCCAGCCAAGCTATTTCTCTGGAATAAAAAGATCGGTGATGCCGCCAAGACCAACGCAACGATCTTGTTCGTTCACGGCTCTTCCATGGGCTCGCAACCGACGTTCGATCTGCAGGTCCCGGGCGAGCCTGATTACTCGGTCATGGATTACTTCGCGCGCCGCGGTTACGACTGCTGGTGCGTCGATATGGAAGGTTACGGCCGTTCAACCAAGGACCGTGACAACAATGCGCCGATCGCGCAGGGCGCAGAAGATTGCTTCGCCGCCGCAACCTATATCCAAAGCTTGCGCGGCAAGAAGCCGATGCAGGTGTACGGCATTTCCTCCGGCGCATTGCGCGCTGCGGTTTTTGCGCAGAACCATCCTGAAATGGTGTCGCGTCTTGCCCTCGATGCGATGGTATGGACCGGCAAGGGAAGTCCGACGCTCGAACAGCGGGCAAAACGTCTCGATGAATGGCGGTCCAAGAACCGCCGGCCGATCAGCCGTGAATTCGTTCAGACGATTTTCACGCGCGACCATCCCGGTTCGGCTGAGCAAAAGGTTGTTGATGCTTTTGCCGATGCCATCCTGAAACTGGACGATTCCGTGCCGACCGGAACCTATGTCGACATGTGCGCCAATCTTCCGGTTTGCGATCCCGCGAAGATCAAGTCCGCGACCATCATTATGCGCGGGCAGTGGGACGGCATCGCCGGGGAAGATGACCTCATCGACTTCTTCAAGCTGCTGCCCAATCCGGACAAGCAGTTTGCGATCATGCCGGGCATTTCGCACGCGAGTTTGCAGGGCAAGAACTATCAACTGGTGCTTCACATCATGCTGAGCTTCTTCTCTCAGCCGGAGCCGGTGTATCCGGACAAGCATCGTTAGTTGACGACATTGCGCGCCGCGGAAAAAATTTCGCGGCGCGCTCTAAAAAAATAAAAACATGTGGGGTGTGAAATGCTCAAATGGCGCTTGCCGTTTTTGGCGCTTGTCCTGGTTGTTGCTGTTGTTGTTGCGATACCGGCATCTGCCTGGGCGCAGGCTTGGCCTAACAGACCGGTCAAAATCATCGTTCCGTATCCCGCGGGCGGTCTGAGTGACGTGTTTGCCCGTCTCGTGAGTGACAGGCTCCAGCAGAAATTAGGGCAACCCTTCATCGTCGAAGACCGGCCCGGCGGAAATACGATTATCGGCACGCAGGCGGTCGCGGTGGCCAACCCGGATGGCTATACGCTTCTCGTCGGCAACGCCGCCGTGAGCATCAATCAAAATCTCGTTCAAAAACTGCCGTACGACTACCGCAAGGATCTCATCCCGGTCTCGCATCTGGGCGAGAGCTACGCCTTGATCGTGGTGAACCCGAATTTCCCCGCAAAGACGCTGCCTGAATTGATCGCGGCCGCGAAAGCGGCGCCCGGCAAATACTCGACCGCTATCGGCGGTTCCGGCACCAACTACGGTATTGCGTTTGAGCAGCTTAAGGAGATTACAGGCATCAACCTGGTGATGATTCCCTACAAAGGGACGACGCCGGCTCTCAACGATGTCGTTGCAGGCCAGGTGCCGATCTTCATCGACAATCTGGTGCCGCTCGCGCCGCAGGTGAAAGCCGGCAATATCCGTGCGCTCGCCGTGCTGAGTGCGACACGTTCGCCCGATTTGCCGGACGTGCCGACGACCGCGGAGGTTGGTCTGCCCGATGTCGTGGTCTACGCCTACAACGCGCTTTTCGCGCCTGCCGGAACGCCGCGTGAGATCGTCAACAAACTCAATGCCGCCGTTAACGAGATCCTTGCCGATCCGGAAGTTATCGAAAGATCCCGCTTGCTCGGGATCAAGCTCGGAGGGGGCTCGCCGGAAAAGGCGAAAGCAACGATCGACAAGGTCACCGATATCTATGCGGACGTGATCAAGAAGGCGAATATCCCCCTGCAATAAAGCGTCAGGGGAGGCGGTAAATGCTTCGCGCTGTCTCTCCCAGAATGAGCTGGCGATCTTGGGGCGTTTGGCCGGCAAGCATCGTACCGATGCCGCGCCAGACGTCCTGATAGCTGCCGGAAAAGAGAACGACCGGCCAGTTGCTTCCGGCCATACACCGGTGCGCTCCAAAGCACCGCACGACATGTTCGATATAGTTTTTAAGTTCGTCGACCGACCATCGCCAGCGCAGCGACAGATCGAAACCGATTGAAAGCTTGATCGCGACGTTCGGCAGCGACGCGGCGCGTTCGATCAGCGATGCCCACGGTTGCCAGCCCCGAGGCGAAACGGGTGGACGCCCCAGATGATCGACGACGATACGAAGGTTAGGTAGGCGCTCTGCCAGCCCGATCACTTGCTCGAACTGGGCGGCATCAACCGGCACGCTTTCAAAGACGAGGCCGGCGTCGGCAACCTGTGACAGCGATTCCAGAACGGTGTGTTGCAACAGCCAGTTTGGTGTCGCTTCGGTCCGCATCAAATTTCGAAACCCGACAAGTTTTTTCCGGTTCGACAGTCTTGCAAGCTGCCTGGCCGTTTCAGCCGGGTCGTTCAACGGTATCCAGCCAACCACGCCGAAAATAGACGGCGTTACGGCCGCAAGGTCGAGGAACTCCTCGGTCTCGCCGGATTCGTTGACGGTTTGAACAAGCACCGTGCCGTCGATGCCGGCTTGCGCGAGTTCAGGCTCAAGATCGGCGGGGGTAAAGTCGCGGGACATGGCGGTCCCGGCAGCTTCGGGCCAAACATGCGTCCGCTTGGCATGCCACCAGTAATGATGATGAGCATCGATAATCGGCATTATTCTATGGTCCCGCTGTCGATGCGTGTTTCGTTACATCATGGGCCGCTGGCGCACCAATGAAACCACGATGTTCTGGTCTGCGATTTGCCGATGACATCTTGATCATGTCGCGGCCCTGCCGAAGCCGGAACCGATTTTGACGCAGTGAAATGAATGCGTCCCCGGCGCTGGCCGTCCCCGCAAAATTGTGGCTTTCGGATTGTCGCTCTCTGCTAGACATGCGAGACGACCTCCAAGGCCCACAAGGTGCACGAGATGTCTCAAATCGCGTACGAAGATCCGATCTTTTGCGGGCTGTTCGACCGCACGATCACCAGTATTCCGCCGAACGTCTCGAAGCCGGAGCCTGAGCCGATCAAGCCTGCGGCAAATCAGGGCCGCTGGATCGAGATGCCTCGCATGCCGATCCCGGCGGCCGAAATGGGCGTGATCGAGTGCGAGGGTAAAGTCCACGTCGTCGGCGGCTACGCCCGGCAAAATGTGAACTCAGCATTTCACCAGGTTTACGATCCGCAGGCGGGAGCGTGGTCTCTCAAGGCGCCGATACCGTTTGCGAATAACCACCTGTCGCTCGCTGTCATCGGCAAGAAGATCTACAGCTTCGGCGGTTTCATAGAACAGAACCGCTGCCCGCATTCCAATTGCTTTGTCTATCATGTGGACGCCGACGCGTGGGAGCGGTTGCCGAACCTGATACGCCCGCGCGGTGCGATTTCGGCTGTCGCGCTGGATGGATTGATCCATCTCCTCGGCGGCAGGGATATCCGGTCGCTGGATTGGCACGAAGTGTTCGATCCGAAGACCGGGAAGTACAAAATTCTCGAAGGCATGCGCGGCTCGACGCCGACGCAACCTTTTGGCGGACAGCGCTGCCACATGGGCGCTGTGGTGATCGACGGCAAAATTCACACGGTCGGCGGCCGCAAGGACTCGTACGATTTCAACACGGGACTTCATTCGATTTACGATCCGAAGTCGGACGCGTGGTCGTTCCGGCGTCCTATGCCGACCGCGCGCAGCGGCCTGAGTGCGGCTTATGTTTCAGGACGGCTCGTTACGTTTGGCGGTGAAGCCCCAGGCCTCGTTTTCTCAGCCAACGAGGGCTACGACCCGAAGACAGATCGTTGGGAGTTGCTGGCGCCGATGCCGGTTCCGCGCCACGGCCTGCATGGCGCGACCGCCGCGGTTATCGGCGAAAAAGTGTACGTCCCGGGCGGCGCGCCGATAACGGGAGGGAGCGTGCAGGGAGCCTACCATGACGTTTTCACTTTCGAATAAAGGGTAGTCGCAAGCACCGGGTGGCGTTACTGTGACAGCGAATTAAAAAGTAAAAACAAAGAGGCCGAGGCCTCGAGGGAGGATTCAGTGAAGTATTTCCGTTCATTCGTGCCGCAGCTCATCGGCGCAACGCTGTCGGTGCTTGCTTCCGTGGCTGCCGGGCATGCCCAGGACACGGCAAAGATCGCCTTCACGCCGACGGCTGCGGCCGGCGGCATCTTCAATGCCCAGGCGGAAGGTTTCTTTGCCAAACACGGCTTGAAGTCTTCAGAGCTTTTGAGTCAGGCCAACGGTGTCGGCGTGGTTGCTGCCGTTCAATCCGGGTCGGCTCAATTCGGCTCCGTGGCGGCGGGCGTGTTCTTTGGCGCCATCGAAAACGGCCTCGATTATGTTGCCGTCGGCTGCCAATCGCTGTTCGGGCCGGGCACCGATGTTCTTGCCGTTATCTCCCGTAACGATGTGAATATTACGAAGGCGACGGACTTCGAAGGCAAGCGGGTGGCTGTGCCCGGTCTTCACGGCGGTCACCATCTCGCGTTCCTGATGTGGCTCAAGTCGAACGGCGCCGATGCGAAGAAAATAACATTCCTCGAGGTCAATCACGCGCAGCAGGCGGACGTGCTGCGCGGCAAGTCGGTTGATGCAGTTGTGACGGCAGAGCCAAATGTCGTGCGCATCACGCAGGCGGGCCTCGGTAAGGTGGTCTCGCGCCTCAACGACATGAAGCAGAATTTCCCGGACGCCTTTTTCATGGCGACGCGCGCCTGGGCCGACGCTCATCCCAATGAAGTCATCGGATTTCAGCAAGGCCTGAAGGACGGCGTCGCTTTCGGCGAGGCCAACTTCGACAAGACGAGCGCGAATACGGCGGTGTTTCTGAAGCAGGATGTCGCGATCGTAAAACAGGCCGGCAAGCAGCATTTTTGTACGGCCGACGTCGCCAAGCACATCAACGAACTCAATACGGTGATGCTGGAGCTTGGCTTGGCGAAAAAGCCCATGGACGCCGCGAAGATCGTCTGGCGCAAGCCCGGCACCTGAGCCCGCCCTTATAGGATCGTGGCCGTGTACGCGGCCACGATCACCTGTATCCGGAATGTGTTGGAGCTGCCTTAAATGACCGCCATCGCGGACGGCCGGCCTAAGGACGCGATCATTGAATTTGATCATGTCAATTTTAGCTACGGCGCAAATCTGATCCTGTCTGACGTCAGTTTCTCAGTTGTCGAGCAGACCATAAATTGCGTGATCGGTCCGTCGGGCTGCGGCAAGACGACAGTGTTGCGGCTGATCGGCGGGTTCATACAGGCACGCTCCGGCAAAGTGATCGTGGCCAACCGGGAACGGACGAAGCCCACGCGAGACGTTGCGGTCGTGTTTCAGGACTACAGCCGCGCGCTGCTGCCTTGGCGGGACGTCTATGCCAATGTGTCGCTAGCACTCGAGGCGGGCAAGGTTCCGCGTGCCGAACGCAAGGATCGTATCGAGGAGATGCTCAGCCTGGTCGGCTTGAAAGACCACATTCGCAAGTTCCCCAATCAGCTTTCCGGGGGAATGCAGCAGCGATTGCAGATCGCGCGATGCCTCGCGCAAAGCCCGAAAATTCTGCTGATGGACGAGCCGTTCGGCGCGCTCGACGCGATGACCCGGCAGATCCTGCAGGACGAATTGCTCCGTATTCAGGAAGCGCAGAAAGTGACGGTTCTGTTTGTCACGCACGATCTTGAAGAAGCGCTTTACGTCGGCAACCGGATCGTCGCTCTCGCCGCGAACCCCGGCCGGCTGAGCCGTATCGTCGATATCCCTTTGCCGTGGCCGCGCAATCAGCTCACGACGAGGGAGCATCCTGATTTCCTGCGGATGCGCCGCGATCTTTTCGATCTCACGCACGGTCATCAGGTGTGAGAATGCCCAATCTCGCGCCGTTTGTCGTCGTCGCGGCCCTGCTTCTCGGGTGGCAGTTTGCGCTCAGCGATCCGACATTCGTGTCGGATACGCTTGCGCCTCCCAGCGCGGTTCTCTTTGCGCTGTGGAAGATCGCCACCAATGGAGAGGTGTTTCGCGAAATCGCCGAGACGGTGATTTCTGCCGTCCTTGGACTGGCGTTGGGCGCGGGCCTTGGCGTGGTCGTTGGTATCGTGAGCAGTATGGCAAAGCCGATCGGTGTTGCGATCAGGGGGCCGGTCGAAATTCTGCGGCCTTTACCCGCGATTGCGCTTGTGCCGTTGATGACGATTACGTTCGGTCTCGGCCTCAAAATGGAGGTCTATGTCGTCGCATTCGCCGTGTTCTGGCCCGCAATCATTTTAACGCAACAGGCGGTCCGTCAGATCGAGGTTCAGCTGATCGAAGTTTCCGCGGCGCTGGAATTGAGCGCTTTCGACCGCACCTGGAAGATCATCCTCCCGTCGATCGTGCCGTATCTGATTGTGATGTTGCGGTTCACTGCCGCCATCGCCTTGCTTATCGCAGTGACCGTTGAGCTCGTCTCAAATCCGCGAGGGCTGGGCCGTGAGATGATGCTGGCCGGCGAGGCATTCGACCCAGCGCGCATGCTGGCTTATCTGGTGGTCATCACGGCTATTGGCTGGTGTCTCAACTGGGCTCTTCTTTCGACGGAGAGTCTGTTCTTGCGAAGACGGACCCGGTCATGAAGCGTGTCCCTGGCTGGATCGTCGATGTTATTTCGGTGGGATTCTTGTTACTCATCTGGCATGTCATCACATATTTAAATCTGGTTCCGCGGACGTTCGTCCCATCGCCCATTGCGGTTTATGGAAAAATCGTAACCGGGCTGATCGAAGGGATGCTTCTGGAGCAGACAACGAACACGGTTCTCTCGATGCTTTTCGGTTGGCTCACGTGCAGCCTGTTAGGCATCGTCGTGGGGTGCATCATCGGCATCTGGCCCTTTGCGAGGCGCGCGATAGCTCCCGTCCTCGAGATATTCCGTCCGATGCCGCCTGCGGCTGTCATTCCGGTAGCGATAGCGATTTTTGGCCTTACCAGGGAAATGTCGCTCGCGGTCATCGTATTCGGCGCGGTTTGGCCGGCCTTGCTTGCGACCGTCCATGGATTTTCTTCGATCGAGCCTCGCCTGCAGGAAGTAGGCAGGGCGCTAGAAATTTCGCCATTTAGTTTTATCTGGAAAATTGCTCTTCCCAACGCCACGCCGGACATCATCGCCGGAATGCGATTGTCCATGGTGATTTCGTTGGTGCTCGCCGTCATCACCGACATGATCACCGGCCAGATCGGCTTGGGCAGTTTGGTCGTGTTGGCGTCACGGACGTTCGACATGGCGGGACTATTCGCCGGCCTCGTATTGTTGTCGCTGATCGGGTTTATCAGCAACGGGCTGCTGCAACTCGCCGAGCGCCGGTTGCTATTGTACCGGTGATCTAAAACAACGGCGGCACGAGGTCTTCGACTTTGATGCCGCGCACGCGTTTCTTTACGAGCCCGGCGATATGGCTGCGGTGGCATACGCAGGCCTCGCGTTCGTAACAGAGCAGGGCGACGCGCTTGCCTGACTTGATAAGTCCCACCAATTCGTCGAGCGCGGCCGCAGCTTCCGGCGTCTTGATATACTTGTCGTAAATGCGCAACATCGTCTCGTGATCGCCGGATTTCGCTGCGGCACGGCCGTCCGAGGGCGTGCCCAATTTCTGTAGATGAACGTAGGCAATGTTCTTTTCGTCGAGCGAAGCCGCCAACTGACGCTTGGAAAATCCGGGGCGGCGCGAGGCGGCAATGGCGCGGGTATCGACCAGCAAATCGATTTTCGCGCGTTTAAGCTCGCCCAATACTGCGTCCGGCTTGGCTTGCTCATAGCCGATGGTGAACAGCGGAGGCGCGGCCTTGGTAGCCTTTGATTTACTGGCTTTGGTCGTCATGGTGCAAGAATAGGCCGTATGACGTTCAGGACAAGCCCCCCAGAAAGGGGGGATAGGTGTTGCGGAACAATGGCCTTTGGTGAAACGTTTTCTGCGCCGAGCACGTTATCTGCGGTTGCTTTTATTTTATTTAAAGAGGGAGCCTTGCTTGTAAGTTCCGCGTCATGTTGGTTCTGAACTTCCGGGTTGAACCTCGTAAGAACTGATTCAAAGTGCGTCTTCGTTTGGAAGGTGGCGACATGACAAAAATGTTCAGACTGTTGTTGCGCGTAGCAAGCGCTGTAATTTTCCTCGCGGCATTCGCGCCGTTGCCGCAGGCTTTTGCGCAGACGACATTGCGCTTTGGTCATTTTCCAAACATCACGCATGTTCAGGCTCTGGTCGCGCACAATATGTCGCGCAACGGTAAAGGCTGGTTCGAGCAGCGTCTCGGCGCGGACGTGAAGATCGAATGGTACGTCTACAATGCCGGACCGAGTGCGATGGAGGCGATATTCGCCAAATCCATCGACCTCACTTATGTCGGGCCCAATCCTGCCGTTAATGCCTATTTCAAATCGGCGGGACAGGAAGGCCGTGTGATTGCCGGCGCGGTCAATGGCGGCTCGGCGCTCGTCGTGCAGGGCGACTCGACGCTGAAAACGCCGGCGGATTTTCGCGGGAAGAAGATCGCGTCGCCGCAATTCGGCAATACGCAAGACGTTGCTGCGCGTGCATGGCTCAAGAAGGGCGGCCTCAATATCACGCAGGCCGGCGGCGATGCGCAGGTGGTGCCGACCGCCAATCCCGATCAATTGTTGCTGTTCAAACAAAAGCAGCTCGACGGTGTGTGGACGGTGGAGCCGTGGATCTCGCGGCTTGAAGCGGATGCCGGCGGCAAGGTGTTGATCGACGACCGCGACGCCATCACCACGATTCTCGTTGCGCGTGCCGATTTCCTCGCGACGCAACGCGACCTTGTCCGCAAGGTGGTGGCAGCGCACCGGGGACTGACCGAGTGGATCAAAGCCAACCCCGAAGAGGCGCAAAAGCTGGCGCGTGACGAGCTGGAGGCTGAAACGCGGGCCAAATTCGCCCCGGAATTGGTGGCGTCGGCCTGGAAGCGAATCGTATTGACAAGCGACGTTTCGCTTGATGCTCTCAAGGCCATGGTAGCTGACGCACAGGCGGTTGGATTCCTGCGCAACGCGCCGGATCTTTCCCGTTTGGCCGAGAAACCTTGAGCGCACACATTATGAGCGCAATTGGCTTTGAGCCGCAGACCGTGCCGCAATCGACGTCGCCCGCCAAGCTCGTAGTTGACGGCGTGTCGAAATGGTTCCGGACGCCGCGCGCCGGTGACGTGCAGGCGCTCGACAACATCAATTTACATGTCGCGGATGGAGAGTTCGTTTGCCTGGTCGGTTCCAGCGGCTGCGGCAAGACGACGCTGCTCGACATCATCGCGGGTTTGACGCCAGCCGACCAGGGCCGCGTCCTGTCCGACGGCAAGCCGGTCCAGGGTCCCGGCCGTGATCGCGTTGTGATGTTTCAAGAGCCCGCGCTGTTTCCGTGGCTCGATGTGTTCGGCAACGTGATGTTCGGCCTCAAGCGCAAGCCGGATCTTACCGACAGACAGCGCCGCGACATCGCCGCGCAGCATTTGCAAATGGTCGGTCTGGAAAAATTTAAGAACGCCTACGTGCATGAACTTTCGGGAGGGATGAAACAGCGCGTCGCGCTGGCGCGTGCGCTTGCGCCGGACCCCGATGTTCTGCTGATGGACGAACCCTTCGCCGCGCTCGACGCTATTACGCGCGAGCAGCTTTACGGCGACCTACAGGAAATCTGGAAGAGCAGCAAAAAGACTATCATCCTCGTCACGCACGATGTGCGCGAAGCTGCTTGTCTTGGCGACCGCGTTTTTCTGTTGTCGCCTAGTCCCGGCCGTGTGCGCGAAGAATTCAAGATTCCGCTCGGACGGCCGCGCGACGTCAGCAGCGCCGAACTCGCGGCCATCGCGCAGCGCATCACACTGTCGCTGCGTAATTACCTTGGTGACCACAAGGAAGCCGCGGAATGAAGCGGACTCTGGTCGGCATCGCTTTCTTTGCAGTGCTGTTGCTGATTTGGCAGGCCGCGACCGCCAGCGGACGCTGGTCGCCGGTGCTGCTGCCGTCGCCGTGGCTAGTGGCCGATTACATATGGAGCGCGTTACGCGATGGCAGCCTGATCGAGGCCACCGTTGTGACCATGAAGCGGCTGCTGATCGGCTATTTCATTGGCGTCATCATTGGTCTGCCGCTCGGGCTCATCACCAGCACGTCGCGCTATTTCGAGGATACGATCGGCGCGTTGGCGCTTGGCCTGCAAACACTGCCAAGTGTGTGCTGGGTACCGCTAGCTTTGCTGTGGTTTGGTCAGACCGAAATGGCCATGTTGTTCGTCGTCGTGATGGGCACCGTGTGGTCGGTGGTGATCGCGACCAGCGCCGGCGCGCGCAACATTCCACCGATCTACGCGCGCGCGGCGCGCACAATGGGCTCCGAAGGCATCGATAAATGGACCCATGTCATCCTGCCGGCAGCGTTGCCTTATGTCGTCAGCGGCATGAAGCAGGGCTGGGCTTTCGCCTGGCGCTCTCTGATGGCGGCCGAGATCTTCGTCACCATCCTCACAGGCTTTGGACTTGGGCAAGCGCTGCAATATGGCCGCGAGCTGAGTGCCATGGACCAGGTGATCGGCGTCATGCTGGTGATCGTGCTGATTGGCCTGATCGCCGACAAGGTGCTGTTCTCGCCGTGGGAGCGTCTCCTGCACCGGCGTTGGGGCACGGGCCTGAAGTAGTCCGCCCGGTGAGCCTCTTTTTATTTGAGGCGCTCGATAAGCGCCATGGCGGCGGCCGGTGCGCGCAGCTTGGCTTCGTGGATGAAATAGATGAAGGCATCGCGCGGTTTTTTCGGCGCGGCTTTCTTGTCGACGCGCGGCAGATCGGCCGGAGCGTCGCCTTTGAGCCAGGTCTCGGCGCGCTTGGCCCAGGCATCGAGGGCCTTCGGCGGATAGCCGGCCTTGAGTTTCTCGTCGCCTTTTTGCAAACGCGCGTAGGCGAAGTCCGCGGTGATATCGGCGATCTCGGTATACGTGTCGTGCTCGGCGTAGCAGATGGCGACGCCGTGACCGCGTGCCATCGCGATGAAGTCCGGTGTCTTGAACGTGTCGTTACGGACTTCGATGACGTGGCGCAATGAATGGCCATCGAATTTGTCCGGCAGCAGATCGAGGAAAGCGCCGAAATCTTTTTCGTCGAATTTCTTATGAGGAGCAAACTGCCAGAGCAGGGGCCCGAGCTTGGGGCCGAGTTCGGTGATGCCTGACTCAAGGAAACGCTTTATCGAGTCGCCGGCTTCCGCGAGGACGCGGCGATTGACGGCGTAGCGCGGGCCTTTCAGCGAAAACACAAAATCGTCCGGCACTTCGGATGCCCATTTACGATACGTCTTGGGCGATTGCGTCGAATAGAAAGTGCCGTTGACTTCGATCGAAGTCAGGTGCTCGCCGGCGTAAGTGAGTTCTTTCGAATGCGGCAGGCCTTTTGGATAAAACACGCCGCGCCACGGCTCATAGGTCCAGCCGCCAACGCCGACATAAGGTTTCGTTAAGGTCTTCGTCATGTTAAGGTCACACTTCAAAAGTATACAATACACCAAGTAGCGATGAGACGCGTTTAGTACTGGCTTATCGCTCGACGGCCACGATGAAGACGACGGCGGATGTACCCGCGTCTTTCATTTGTGGTCGTTTTCATTTGTGCGCATCAAACGCGGCAAATGTGCGCGCGCGCCGGGCCGCAAGTCCACCCGAAATCTGATCGTCAAAGCAAAAGGCCCGGGATTTCTCCCGGGCCTTTGCATTTCGTGTTGGCTTTAAGCTCCTGGACTTAGAAGTCCATGCCGCCCATACCGCCCGGCATGCCGCCGGGGGCGCCGCCGCCCGCACCCTTCTTGGCCGGGAGCTCAGCGACCATCGCCTCGGTGGTGATCAAGAGACCGGCAACCGACGCCGCGCCCTGGATCGCCGAACGGACGACCTTGGCCGGATCGATGACGCCCTTGCTCATCAGATTGCCGTACTCGCCGGCCTGAGCGTCGAAGCCCCAGTTGTACTGGTCCTTCTCGAGGATCTTGCCGACGATGACCGAACCGTCTTCACCAGCGTTGCTGGCGATCTGACGTGCCGGAGCCTGGATCGCCTTGCGGACGATCTCGACGCCAACCTTCTGATCGTCGTTCTGGGTCTTGACCTTCTTGAGGGCTTCCGTCGCGCGCAGCAGCGCAACGCCGCCGCCCGGCAGAATGCCTTCTTCAACCGCGGCGCGGGTCGCATGCATCGCGTCGTCGACGCGGTCCTTGCGTTCCTTGACCTCGATTTCGGTCGCGCCGCCGACGCGGATCACCGCAACGCCGCCCGCCAGCTTGGCGAGACGTTCCTGCAGCTTCTCCTTGTCGTAGTCCGAGGTGGTTTCCTCGATCTGCGCCTTGATCTGCGCCACGCGCGCTTCGATGTCGGCCTTCTTGCCGGCGCCGTTGACGATCGTGGTGTTTTCCTTGTCGATCATCACCTTCTTGGTGCGGCCCAGCATCTG
>DASYCM010000104.1:0-5246 GCA_036500165.1 Pseudolabrys sp. | reverse complement strand
GATGGGGCTCGTGATGCGCGACGGCATTCACCGCCTGCGCCACGTCAAGAAATACTCCGGTTTCCATTCCACCATCTGCGTCAATCCGGCCTATGCGGGCTTTGCGGCGGGCGCGGGCAAGATCGCCGGCGTCGATCCGCGTGAAATGGCGAAGTCCGATCTGGTGGTGATCTGGGGCACCAATGCGGTGAACACCCAGATCAATGTCATGACGCATGCAGTGCGGGCACGCAAAGAGCGCGGCGCCAAGGTCGCGGCGGTCGATATCTACATGAACGGCACGATGGACCAGGCCGATCTGCCCGTGCTGGTGAAACCGGGCACCGACGCCGCGTTGGCCTGCGCGGTGATGCATTGCCTGTTCCGTGACGGCCATGCCGACTGGAACTATCTGCACAAATACACCGACGCGCCGCGCGAACTGGAAGCGCATCTCCAGACGCGCGATCCGGCTTGGGCCTCCGCCATTACCGGCACGCCGGTGGCGACGATCGAGGAATTCGCCAGGCTGATCGGCGAACGCAAGCGCGCCTTCTTCAGGCTCGGCTACGGCTTTGCCCGTTCGCGCAACGGCGCGGCGAACATGCACGCGGCAAGCTGTATTCCGGCGGTGACGGGCGCGTGGCAGCTCGAAGGCGGCGGCGCCTTTCACAACAACGCCGATATCTACAAGCTCGACAAGACTATCATTGAAGGGTTGGACGCGTTCGATCCCGGGGTGCGCATGCTCGATCAGTCGCGCATCGGCGCGGTGCTGACCGGCGATGCCGAGGTGCTCCAGGGCGGCGGCCCGGTGACGGCGCTGATCATCCAGAACACCAACCCGGTGTCGGTCGCGCCAGACCAGAACAAGGTCAAGCAGGGCTTTGCCCGCGACGATCTGTTCGTCTGCGTGCACGAGCAGTTCATGACCGAAACCGCGCAGATGGCGGACATCGTGCTGCCGGCGACGACCTTCCTCGAGCACGATGACGTCTATCGCGGCGGCGGCCACCAATACATCATCCTCGGGCCAAAGCTGGTCGAACCGCCGGGCGAGTGCCGCAATAATCACGAGGTCATTGCGGGGCTGGCCAAGCGCGTCGGGGCGTCGCATCCGGGCTTCGACATGAGCCCGCGCGAATTAATCGACCAAATGCTGCAAGTGTCGAAGCGCGGCACGCTTGCCGAGCTTGAAGCCAATCGCTGGATCGATTGCCAGCCGCCATTCGAGCAGGCGCATTATCTCGACGGCTTCGCATGGCCGGACGGCAAATTCCGCTTCAAGCCAGACTGGCCGACGGTTCCGTTCCGCAGCCCATATCTCTGCGGTCCCGTCGATGACATGCCCGCGCTGCCGGACCACTGGGCTGCCGTCGAGGCGGCCGACACAGCCCATCCGTTCCGGCTGGCGACGTCACCGGCGCGTGGCTTCCTCAACTCGACCTTCAACGAAACGCCGACGTCGCTTGCTAACGAGAAACGGCCGACGGTGCTGATGCATCCCGACGACGCAGCAGCGAACAAAATTGGCGATGGCGATTTTGTCGTACTCGGCAATACGCGCGGCGAAGTGCACCTGCATGTCCGTCTGTTCGACGGCGTGCGCCACGGCGTCTTGATTGCGGAATCGATCTGGCCGAATTCAGCCTATGTGGACGGCTGCGGCATCAACTCGCTGACCGGCGCCGATGCGATCGCACCCTATGGCGGCGCCGCGTTCCACGACAACAAAGTCTGGATCCGCAGGGCGGCAGCCTAAAGCCGCGCGCCCTGCATTCCGGTCTTCTCATAGTTCCAATTCTTACAGCTCTTTGCCGAGCTTCGCGTCCACCGAGTAGGGGCCGCCGCCGCGCATCGCAATCATCAGCAGGGCGACGCCGATCAGCAGCACATACTCGTAGCCGCCAGCGCCTGCTGAATACCCCTTCGGCAGATGAGCAACGATCAAGGCAATGCCCATTTCGACCGCGAGTGCGGCCGCGAAGAAGCGTGTGAACAATCCGATGATCAGGCATACGCCGCCGACCACTTCCAGACCCATTGCAGTGTAAGCAAACAGGTCAGCCATCGGCAGACCGTAGTTGGTGCCGAAACTGCCGGCGATCCGGGCCGCACCGGCGTTGAACTTCACCGTCACGTGCATCAAGAACATCACGCCGATGACGATGCGGATGAGTAAATCCGCAACCGGCGCCATCGACGCGTAAAATCCGGCAAGTCCCGGAAAAATCAGTTTTGGTCCGCTGCTGCTACCGAACATCTCTTCTGCCCCTGCGTTGAGCCACCCGTTTGGGTGGCGCGCAGGGATAACACCTTATCCGGAGCGAATATTCACGCTGCAGTGCGATGGGGTGTGGATAGCTAGTTTAGAGCGAATAAAATCGCTTCTAAAGCTCCTTGCCGATCAACCGATCGATCGCATAACGGCCGCCGCCGCGCAGCGCGATGAAGAACATGACGATCCCAAGCAGCAGAATGTATTCGTATCCGCCTTTGCCGGCGGCAAAGCCTTTCGGTCCGTGGATCGCGATGAACATGACGCCCAGTTCGACAGCCAGCGCTGCCGCAAAGAAGCGCGTGAACAAGCCAACCGCCACGCAGGCTGCGGCGACGGTTTCAAGAAAGAAGATTGCCGCCGCGCACAAGGTCGGCAGGATGAAACCGGCCTTGACGAAATAGGCGACTTCCGCAGCAAAACCGGCTTCGACCTTGGTCCAGCCGTGCATGAGCAGATTGTAGCCGATGGCTACGCGCATCAACGCATAGCCGACCTCGGGCGCCCAAGCGTAAAAGCCGGCGAGGCCGGGAAACAGCAGGTTTGTCTGATTGTCAGTGCGGCCGAACATGAAATACCTCAAAGCGCCGAAACATCGCGCGAGCGCTATAACACCGTGTCCGTGCTGCCTATTCACGTTCCGGTGTATGACAAAGAATTAATCTTGTGGCGCGACGGCGTTGCTGTCCGGCACCGGCACGCCGTCGATCAGGCAACGGCCATCGACGACCTTGATCCGCCCTTCGGTCAATTGTTTGAGTGCGAACGGGTAGATGCGGTGCTCGACGGCGAGGACGCGCTTGGCGAGGGTCTCTTCCGTATCGTCGTTTCGCACTACAACTGCGCCCTGAACGATGATCGGTCCGGCATCCATTTCCGGCACGACGAAATGCACCGTGGCGCCGTGTATCTTGGCATTGGCGTCGAGGGCTCGTTGGTGGGTGTCGAGACCCTTGAAGGCCGGCAGCAAGGCGGGGTGGATGTTGATCATCCGTTCAGGCCATTGATTGACGAAGCCTGCGGTCAAAAGCCGCATGAAGCCGGCAAGGCAGACGAACTCGATGCGATGCTTGACCAGCGCCGTTTGCACCGCGGCGTCGAAGGCGGCGCGATCCTTGCCGTACTTCGTATGGTCGACGACTTCGGTCGCGATGCCGTTGGCGCTCGCGGTTTCAAGTCCGCCGGCATCGGGGCGGTTCGACAGCACCAAAACGATTTCAGCCGGATAGCTTTTGTCTTTCGCGGCCTCGATCAGCGCCGCCATGTTGGAGCCGCGGCCGGAGATGAGAACGGCGACGCGTTTGCGGCCCATCGCTTATCCGGCGAGATCGAGGGTGCCGTCGTAGACCACGCGCGGGTCTTCCGCGGCGCGGACGACATGGCCCAGCGTCGCGACTTTTTCACCGGCGCGTTTGAACGCATCGGTAACGGCGGCGGCATCCTTCGGCGCGACTACGACGATCATGCCAATGCCGCAGTTGAAGGTGCGCAGCATTTCGTTCTGTGCGATGTCGCCCGATTTCGCCAGCCATTTGAACACCGACGGTACGACGACTTTGGTCAGATCGATGCGCGCGCCAAGACCCTTCGGCAGCACGCGCGGAATGTTGTCGGGAAAACCGCCGCCGGTGATGTGCGCAAAGCCTTTCACGGCCTTGGTATCGCGGATCGCGGCGAGGCAGGATTTTACATAAATGCGTGTCGGCTCAAGGATCGCGTCGCCAAGGCTCTGTGACGGCGCGAACGGCGCGGGTGCCGTCCATGGCAACCCGGTCCTGGCCACCACCTTGCGCACCAACGAAAAGCCGTTGGAGTGAACACCGGAGGAGGCGAGGCCGAGGATGACGTCGCCTTCCGCGATGTCGGCACGCGGCAGCACTTCGCCGCGTTCGACCGCGCCGACGGCGAAGCCCGCGAGATCGTAGTCGTCGCCGCTATAGAGCCCGGGCATTTCGGCGGTCTCGCCACCAATCAGCGCACAGCCCGCCTGGCGGCAGCCGGCCGAAATTCCGGCGACCACTGCGGCGCCGACTTCGGGCTCGAGTTTTCCACACGCGTAGTAGTCGAGGAAAAAGAGAGGCTCGGCGCCTTGTACCACCAAGTCGTTCACCGACATGGCGACTAGGTCAATGCCAATGGTGTCGTGCCGCCCGGTTTCGATGGCGATTTTGACCTTGGTTCCGACGCCGTCATTGGCGGCAACCAGAACCGGGTCCTTGAATCCCGTGCGTTTGAGGTCGAACAGGCCGCCAAAACCGCCGATTTCAGCGTCCGCGCCCGGCCGCGCGGTAGCGCGGACCAGCGGCTTGATCAGGTCCACCATCCGGTTGCCGGCATCGATATCCACGCCAGCCTGCGCGTATGTGAGACCGCGCTCTTTTTCTGCCATCATGGCTCTATCTGAAACGGGTTTCTTTGCCGGGTCTTACGGAGAAATCGAAATTCGCGCAATGGTCTGGGCGCCGTTATACTCTGTCCTTAGGGATGGTGCGCCGCCGGTTGGATAGGCCGGGGCAGCCAGTAAGCCGGGATTTGCCTTGAGTATTCCAAACCTCATCACGCTGGGGCGTATTCTGCTGGTGCCAATCGTGGTCTGGGCGATTTCGTCCGGCACGATGTGGATAGCCTTCGTGCTGTTCGTCGTGGCGGGGATCAGCGACGCGGTCGATGGGTTCCTGGCCAAGCGCTACAACATGACCACCGAACTCGGCCGTTACCTCGACCCGTTAGCGGACAAGGCGTTGATCGTGTCGATCTATCTCGCGCTCGGCATCAACGGCACGATCCCGCGCTGGCTGGTGATTCTGGTGGTATCGCGCGACATTCTCATCGTCGGCGGCATCATGCTGTCCTGGCTGATGGGAGATCCGCTCAAGATCAAGCCGCTGTGGGTGTCGAAGCTCAACACCGCGGCGCAGATCGTTTTCGCCTGCCTCGTGCTGGGTTCGATCGGCTTCGAGATCAAGGCCGATCTTTTGATCGAGGTGAC
>DASYCM010000103.1:0-2362 GCA_036500165.1 Pseudolabrys sp. | reverse complement strand
GTTCGGCGTTGAAGGCGACATCGACTGGAGCAACATTCGCGGCAGCGCGACCTGCGGCGTCGGCTTCTCCTGCGAAACGAAGAACTCGTGGCTCGCCACCGCTCGTGGCCGCGTCGGTTACGCGTTCGATCGCTTCATGCCCTACGTGACCGGCGGTCTCGCCGTTGGCGACATCAAGAACAACGTGTCGGGCCTCGGTTCCTCAACCGAGACGAAGGCGGGCTGGACCGTCGGTGGCGGTCTCGAAGCCGCTCTCGCTGGCCCGTGGACCGCAAAGGTCGAATATCTTTATGCCGATCTCGGCCGCGGCACGTCGGTGCTCGGCTCCGACACCAAGTTCAACGCCAGCATCGTGCGCGCCGGCGTGAACTACCGCTTCTAATCGAGCGATATCCCAAACTGAAAAGCCCCGGACTTCGGTCTGGGGCTTTTTTATGCAGGAAGTGCATTTTCTTCGGAACCTTTCGTCGTTGTTGCCTCCCGGTCACTCGCATACGGCCTCTGCGGCCGAGGCGGAACGTTTGCAAAAGGATGGCGTTGTTTGGGCAATCGGGGGACGGCGTTCCGTGCCGTCCAACAGTTCAGGTACGAACTGTCAGTTCACCAACCAACGGCATTGAGGTGCGTCATGAAAAAACTTCTGCTCGCGAGCGTCGGTCTTCTTGCGCTGGGCGTCGCGTCGGCTTCTGCTGCCGACATTCAGCGCCGCGCGATGCCGGTAAAGGCGCCGGAAATCGTCATGCCTGTCTACAACTGGACCGGTCCTTACATCGGTATTCAGGCTGGCGGCGGTTGGGGGCATTCGGACTTCTCGGGCGCTTTCCCGGGCTCGGCCGATACATCGGGCGCCTTGGCCGGCGGCACGCTGGGCTACAACTGGCAGATCAACCAGATGGTCGTCGGTCTTGAGACCGATATCGCCTGGAGCAACATCCGCGGCAGCTCCGGCTGCGGCTTCGGCTTTTCCTGCGAGACAAAGAATAACTGGCTCGGCACAACGCGCGCGCGCGTCGGCCTCGCCTATGATCGCTTCATGCCTTACGTCACCGGTGGTTTCGCTTATGGCGGCCTGCGCGGCAGCGTTAACGGTGTCGGCTCGTCAAGCAGCACGAAGGGCGGCTGGACTGTAGGCGGCGGCGTCGAAGCCGCGCTCTCCGGTCCGTGGACCGCTAAGCTCGAATATCTCTACGTCGATCTTGGCAACGTTGACACCACGCTCGGCGGTCAGGCTGATTTCAAGACCAACATCGTGCGCGTCGGTCTGAACTATCGCTTCTAAGCGCGCAGCACAGCCAAATAAAAAAGCCCCGGAATTTTTCCGGGGCTTTTCCGTTTGTAGAGCGCTGGAATCTTTACGCTTTGACCTTGGTCTCTTCGAACACAGGGAATTTCGCCGCAAACTTATCGTGCC
This sequence comes from Pseudolabrys sp., assembly GCA_036500165.1. Classification (GTDB taxonomy): domain Bacteria; phylum Pseudomonadota; class Alphaproteobacteria; order Rhizobiales; family Xanthobacteraceae; genus Pseudolabrys. The sequence continues at coordinate 951 of DASYCM010000103.1, read as the reverse complement.
ATTCGACGAGTTTCGGATAATCCTTGCGCCATTTTCCTTCAAATCGCAGATCGAGATAACCGAGCACGCAAGCAAGCGTAATCTGTCCGACGTCCGGCAGGGCGGTGATCGCCGGCGGCGCGGCTTCGAGCGATTCCATGCCGCGCGCGGTCTTGGCGCTCTGACGATCCACCCAGCTTTGCACCTTCATTTCAGCCGGACGGAAACGGCCTTCGTAAACCAGCAGCAAACATGAATCGAGAATACCGTCGCCGAGCGCCTGCAGCCGCAGCGCCGCGAAACGCGCAGGCGCATCTTTCGGAATGATTTTGCCGCCGCCGGCGACGTGATCGAGATACTCAACGATCACCGGCGAGTCGTAATAAGCATTGCCGTCCTCAGCGACCAGCACCGGAATTTTGCCGAGCGGGTTCTGCACGCGCACGCTGTCGGCGGGATCTTCGAGATCGACCGGCTTCAGCTCGATCTTGGACGAGAGGCCCAGCAGATTTGCCGCGATGCGGACTTTGCGGGCGAAGGGCGAGGCGGGGCCGGAACGCAGGATCATCATGGCAATAGTATTCCTTGCAACAGGGGCGCGATGAATAGCCCGCCCCTGCCGCTCGGCCAACCTAAAAATTTTCAGCCGCACGGCGCGCGCCCACTCGTCGTATTTGGCGCGGGCCGCGCGATGATCCGCGTTACGGGATCGGCTAACCGGTTATGACCAGATTGACCGCCTTGGGGCCCTTGCCCTTCTTGTCCGGCTCGACGTCGAAGCTGATCTTTTGCCCCTCGTTCAAACCTTTAAGACCGGCTTGCTCGACCGCCGTGATGTGCACGAACACGTCGCGCCCGCCATCGTCCGGTTTCACAAAGCCATAGCCACGCTCACCATTAAAGAATTTCACAACGCCAGTTTGCACCATCACGAACGCTCCTCCCAGAATGCTTGCTGCCGCGCCCCACGCT
>DASYCM010000102.1:0-11051 GCA_036500165.1 Pseudolabrys sp. | reverse complement strand
GGTCACGCCGGGCGATCCGCTCAGGTCCTGAGGTCGGCCCTGTGGTCCGTCCTAGGGCCGGTCCCGATATTGAGCAGATCCTGCATCATGCGGTCGGAGATCTTGAACACCAGGGCGTTGGCGGCGAATTGGTATTTCGCGGTGACGGCATTCACGATCTCGGTGCCGAGATCGATGTTCGGCTGTGCGACGTCGCCTTTGCTGTTGGCGTAAGGCGAGGAAGGATCGTGTGCCGTCGTGTAGGCCGGCGACACATCGTTGATGACCGCCTTGGTGCCGCCGCCGGAGACTTCGACCGTATCGACACGGCGCGGCGTCGCCGGTGCCGGCGAGCCGGCAGGCGCATCGGAGCCGGGAATGGCTCCCGACGACGAGGCATTGGCGATGTTGCCGGCGGCGACGTTGAGCCGGGTCTGGGCCGCCAGCATGCCGGACAGGGCAATGGACGCAGTACTCATGATCCTCAGCGCTTAGGCCCGTGGGGCTTAAGCGCTGGTTCGGAAACATGGTTAGTGGATTGCTACTGGGCTACGGCGTACTTGTAGTCGCGGCGGTGGCGCGCGCTGACGACGTGATACGGCGTGTTGCCGAGGCTGGATACGACGACAAGGCGGTCGACCTGGCCGGCGAGGAAGGCCTGCAGGAATTTGTCGTAGTCGCGGAACGAGACGCAGCCATTCGACTGACCGCTCGGTCCCAGCATGTAAGTGTGCGCCAGAATGCCGTCGCGGCCGAACATAGCGGTTTCGTTGGTCGGCGTCAGGCGAATGGCGCGCACGCCGTGGAACAGCGCCTCACGCAATTTGAGATCGTAGACGTTCGGCGGCGTGACGCCGCGCATGCGCACATTGGCGAAGCGCGGGTCGTCCATCTTCTCGCCGATGCCCGAGTGCGCCTCGAGCTTTCTGCCGTTCGGCAGGAAAACCGTGCGTGCGGAGATATCGTAGACCGCGGTCTTGCTGTTGAGCTCAGTCGGCGGCGGCGGATTGAGCGCGACTTTGGGCTCCTGCTTTTCGACGATCGCGGGCGCGGCCGGCTTTGCCAACGCGAGATGCGGCGGCGCTGGCGGAGCGACTTTAGGGGCTACTTCGGGGGCTTTTTGCGGTGCCGTTCGCTGCGCGATTTGTTGCGGCGCCGGGGGCGAAACTTGTTGCGCAACCTGTGCGGCCGGAATGTTCGGGCGGCGCGGCGGCAGCGGTGTGACCTCGACCTTCGCGATGACGAGCGGCGGGTCGATGAGGACCGGCGTGGCAAGCTCGTTTCTCGCCAGCACTTCGGCGATCTGCATCTTTGCCGACGGCGCGGCCAGCTTAAATTCTTTGAGTTCGATTCCGCCAAGGGCAAGGCGGCGCGGCCCCATCGGCGCTTCGTTATGGATGCGCGGATTACCACCGACGGTGCGGCTCAGGATCCAGCCGGACGCGGCGATCGCGCTGACGGCGACGATTGCGACGGTCGCGACCGCACAAACGCCGGTCGCGGCGCTGCGAAGCACCGGCGCAAAATTCAATCGAAGGGAAGTACGGCCGCCGGACGATCTGACGGCATCAAACGCAATGTCCGTCATACGCTGTTACGCTACCTACACAGATTGCCGGCCCCCGCGGCTGAAGCGCCGCGTACGGCGAAAACTATGCAGGGGTTAGGGTTAAACAGCCGTAAACGGCCGCAGTTTTGCCGATGGTAAACCGATAAAGGCGAGTTCGCCGATGATGGAACTCGGCCGGCTGGTTTCCAGCAACGATCGAATTTTTACAGATCGAAATTGAACAAATTGAGTTCGAAATGGCTCATTTCAAAGACGCCGCGCTCGAGCACGAGCTTAAGCGCTGGATGCGCCCCGACGCGCATCGTTTCGTTCGGCCCGACTGGCGGCGCTTCGTGCGGCCGGGCTTCGAAAAGGATCATCCCTTCGCGCTGTATGAGCGGAAGTACCGGCCGGACCAACTGCGCGATGAGCAAGGCCGGTGGGCGGATGAGGGTGGGGGCGGTGCAAACCCAAGCGGAGTAAACGACCCGCGCGTAATCTCCGACGCAACGCCAGACCCACTAGTTGCCGGTCAGCAATACGCGCAAGGCCGTCGACCTGTTTATGGCGGCTCGTTGATAATCAACGGAAGCCGAGTCGAACCAACGCCCGGTCAAGCGGCTCGACTCGCGGTTATTGAATCGCAAGCTCAAGACGCAATCCGTAAAGTCCAGGAGCTCGATCCAAGTTGGAAACCGCAAGCTGAACTTTACAATACTGTTGAAGGCTACATAGCGGCCAGACAAAACGATCTTCGCCAGGCCCAAGACCGAACTCGCGAGTTGCAAGATAAGGGGATTGGCCCGGGTCGATATGCAGGCGAGTCAATTCCGGCGAGGGGACCTGAACGGGACTTCACGGTTAAAGAGCGACGTGAACTCAATGACATCGGAAATGCCACAGGCTGTCACACATGTGGTACAAGAGCTCCCGGCACGACCACGGAGAATTTCGTGGCTGACCATCAGGTGCCAAGTGCGCTAAATTCGATGAACCTTCAACAGCGCCTCTACCCACAGTGCCTTACGTGCAGTTTAAGGCAGGGTGGTTGGATCAGCGGCCGAGGATCGGGGAAATGACGCCGCTTTCAACGAATGTAAAAGTCTTGAACTCTCTTCTTTATATTAAAGATGCACGGCAAGTTGATTTGCCGGATATCGATGGAAGGGGTGCTTATTGGTTTACGCCGTCATGCGTGGCAGTCAGTTGTTTACCGGACTGTGATGGGCCGACAACCGTTGCAATTGGTGCCGCGTCAGAAATGCTGGCTAGCGGGAAACTAATTTTCGATAGTCAACTAGAGACACCAAGCCGCAGAATTGTTGTGGAAACTGTGTTGGCCAAAAAAATTCTCGAGCAGGCCGTTCTTGATGATGCCACGCGAGTCCGAATTTGGACGAACGGCTTCCGCGACACCGACAAAGTGACGATTGGGTTGGGTTAGATAGCGATAAATTATGCGATGAGGCCTACGGCGCGACTGGCGAACCCAGCTTCTTCGCCGTCTCGATAATCCACGCGCGGTAGTTCAAGAGCGGCGTAATGCCGGTAAGGCCGCCGCAGCCATCTTCGTCGCCCGCAGCGGTGGTCCAACTGATAACGCCGATGACGAGCGGACCTTCACCGTCGAAGGCAGGGCCGCCACTGTCGCCGACGCAGGCCCCGAGACCCGGACGCTTGTTGCGCGCCGCGTCGTCGAACAAACGAATTTGCAACGAGCCTGGCTTGCCGGTGACGACCAGCGTGGCTGCGCGCGGCACGCCGAGGCCGAGATCGGTACGGGCCGCCGTGACGCCAAAGCCGGCGATTGTGATCTTGTCGCCAACCTCGACGCGGCGCGCAGCCGCCAAGGTCGCGGGGACGACAATGTCGGGCAGGGGTGAAGCCAACTTCACGAGCGCGACATCGGCGGTGGCGCGGCTCGCAGCGTAATTCGCAAGATTGAATCCGGGGTGGCGGACGGCTGAGGCAACCTTGATCGGCTGTCCGGTCTGGAACGCCTTGACCTCGTATTTGACCGGCCGCGTCACGCAATGCGCCGCGGTGAGCACGAGATCCGGCGCGAGCGCCGTGCCCGTGCACAAGTCGCCGTCGGGATCCATGACCATGACGATCGGACGCGCCGCCCAGCTGGTGGCCGGCGGCGCATTGCCGGTGACGGCCAGCGCGGGCGCCGACAACAGAGTGAAAACGAGAACGGAAAGGACGTGGGGCATGAGCGGAGGTGACGACATATGAGTGCCATACTATTGACCGCGCCCGCGGTCGAGCCGGTTTCGCTCGCCGAGGCGAAAGCCTTCCTGCGGATCGAACACAACGACGATGACGATGTTATCGAAGCGCTCGTGTCGGCCTCGCGCATTCACATCGAAACGCAGACGCGGCGCGCGCTGATGACGCAAGCTTGGCGGCTGGCATTCGATGCCTGGCCGGAGAGCGGCCGGGTGCCGGTTGTGCCGGGGCCATTGCAGGAGCTCATCGCCGCACGGGTTTACGATTCCAACAGCACGGCGCACGCGGTCGACGTGCATAACTTTGTAGCGGATGTCGGCGCATCGGCGCTTGCCTTCGCGCCCTGGGCGGTGCCCGCGCCGGGGCGGATCGCCGCCGGTATCGAGCTCGATGTCACGGCCGGCTTCGGCGACGCTCCGGCCGACGTGCCCGAACCGTTGCGGCAGGCCATCAGGCTGCTGACGGCACATTGGTACGAGAACCGGGGACTGGCGGCGCTCGGCACTGTGACCGTGCTGCCATCGACCGTGGCCGCACTGATCGCGCCGTACCGGATGCTGTCGCTATGACCGCGCCCGGTGATCTGAACCGGCGCTTGATGCTGGAAGCGCCAGCCGAGAGTGACGACGGCGCCGGTGGCGTCACGCGGCTCTACGATGTCGTGACGACGTTATGGGCCAAGGTCACGCCGCTCGCCACACGGGGCGAGGTTGCGGCCGACAGTCTCGGTGCGTCGTCCCGCTATCGCATCGTCATTCGCACGCGTGCCGGCATCACTACGCAACACAGATTTCAGGACGGCACACGCATCTATCGCGTGGTCGCTCTGCGCGACAGCGTCGACCGCCGCTTCCTCGAGATCGACGTCGACGTCCGAGAGGATTGAGGACCCAGCTCTTACTCATTCCAACCATTCCTGGGTCCCGGGTCTGCGGCGCATCACTGCGTGCTGCGCCGCGCCCGGGACACTGAGGTTTCCTATGACCACCGCTGCTTCCACGGCGCTGCGCGCTGCGATCCATCATGCGCTAACCGCTGACGCGCCGCTTGTCAGTATTCTCGGCGGCGCCAAAGTCTACGACGAGCCGCCGCGTGCCGCCGTGTTTCCTTATGTGACACTCGGTGAAGCGCGGATTTCCGATTTCTCGACAGGGGAAGAGCGCGGCGAAGAGCACCAGCTCACGCTGCACGCCTGGTCGCGGCAGGGTGGCCATAAAGAGGCGCATCAGATCGCCGGAGCGCTGTTACAGGCGCTCGACGACGCGCCGCTGCTGCTCACCGATCACACACTGGTCAATTTCCGTTTTTCCGTGGCCGACATCCGTCGCGAGGCGGACGGCCGCACCTATCACGCTCTGGTGCGCTTCCGCGCCGTGACCGAACCCGCCTAACGCGTTTCCTTCCTCATGGTGAGGAGCCGTGCGGAGCACGGCGTCTCGAACCATGAATTCACGGGCCTTGATCCTTCGAGACGGCTGCTTCGCAGCCTCCTCAGGATAAGGAGCAGCTACAGAGGACTCACATGACCGCTCAAAAAGGCAAGGACCTGCTCGTCAAGATCGCCGACGGCGCGGGTTATACGACTGTCGCCGGCCTGCGCACGCGTCGGCTTGCGTTCAACGCCGAGACTGTAGACATCACGCATGCCGAAAGCGCCAATCGCTGGCGCGAATTGCTCGACGGCGCCGGCGTCAAGCGCGCTTCGGTATCGGGGCGCGGACTGTTCAAGGATGCATCGACCGACGCGCTGATGCGGCAGACTTTCTTCGACGGCGCGGTGAAGTCGTATCAGATCGTCATCCCGGACTTCGGCACAGTGCAGGGTGCGTTCCAGATCGCCAATCTGGAATTTGCCGGCGAGCACAATGGCGAGGTGACCTACGACGTGTCGCTGGAATCGGCCGGCGAACTGACGTTTGCGGCGCTCTGATCATGGCCAACAAATATCGCGGCGAGATCGAGGCCGAGCTCGGCGGCGTCAAACGCACATTGGTACTGACGTTGGGCGCGTTGGCCAAACTAGAAGACGCCTTCGGTGCCGACGATCTCGGCGCGTTGACGGAGCGGTTCGCATCGGGGCGGCTCAAGGCGCGCGATCTCACGTGCATCATCGCTGCCGGCCTGCGCGGGGCAGGCGAGGCGGTGAGTGACGAGCAAGTGGCGACCATGGCCGTCGATGGCGGTGCGCAGGGCTACGTGCGCATCGCCGCCGAACTGATCGCCGCGACCTTCGGTGAAGCGCAAGAAGAAGCCTGATGCAGGCGTTTCCCTGGAAACGGGCGATCGGTTTCGGCCTCGGCGTGCTCAAGCTGCCGCCCGAGCAATTCTGGCGCATGACGCCGCGCGAACTTGCTTACGCGATTGACGCGGCAACGGGCCGCACCGCGCCGCTCGGCCGTGAGGGCCTTGCCACATTGATGAAAAGATTTCCCGATGAGCGATGATGTCGATTATACGTTTGCGCCGTCCCCATCCGACCGCACAGATATTCCGGACGATATTGAGAAGAAGCGAAAGAGCATCGATTTACTCGGTGTCAGCGCCGCGCAATTCGCAAAGCTGATGACGAATGCGTTCAAGCAGTCGACGGCTGGCGGCAAGGAATTCGACGACGTGCTGCGCAACATGGCGCTCAAACTGTCGAGCATGGCGGTGACGAATGCGTTCAAGCCGATCGCCAAGAGCTTCAGCAAAGGCTTTGGCGATATCTTCAAGGATATTTTTAACGGTGGTTCGTCATCCGACGGCGGAAACACGACGACGAGCAGTGGCGGTCTACCAACAGCCTTCTTCGCCAAAGGCGGTATCAAGCCTTTCGCCTCTGGCGGCGTCATCAGCACGCCGAGTTACTTTCCAATGTCTGGTGGGCTCGGCCTTGCCGGCGAGGCGGGGCCCGAAGCGATCATGGCGCTGTCGCGTGGCTCGGACGGCAAGCTCGGCGTTGCCATGTCCGGCGGCGCTACGTCGAACATCACCGTGCAGATCATGACGCCGGACGTCGGCAGCTTCCAGCGTTCCGAATCCTATCTCACCGGACAAATCGCGCGCGCGGTGCTGCGCGGCCAACGCAGTTTATAAGTCATGACCGCATTTCACGAAGTTCTGTTTCCGCTCGACATCGCGCTTAAAAGCAGCGGCGGGCCGCAGCGGCGCACCGATATCGTCGCGCTCGGCTCGGGCGCCGAGGAGCGCAATGCGCGCTGGGCGCATTCGCGGCGAAGATACGATGCCGGCTACGGCGTAAAGACGTTCGAAGCCTTGTCGGAGGTGGTGGCGTTCTTTGAAGAGCGGCGCGGCCGTCTGCATGGTTTTAGGTGGCGCGACCGGCTCGATCATTTGTCAGCCGCGCCCGGCATCAACGTTTCGCCAATCGACCAGGCGATTGGTGCGGGTGATGGCGCCAATGCCAGCTTTGCATTGAGCAAGACCTACGGCTCGGTCTATGCGCCGTATCAGCGGCCGATCGTGAAACCGGTGGCGGGCACCGTGCAGGTCGCCGTGGCCAATGTAGAGGTGGTGGAGGGGACGGCGTTCGATGTCGATCCGACCACCGGTGTCGTGACATTTCGTGCCGGACATATTCCGGCGATGGGCGTGGCGGTGACAGCGGGTTTTTTGTTTGACGTGCCCGTGCGCTTCGACACCGATTATCTCGAGGTCGACATGTCCGCCTTTGCCGCTGGTGCGATTCCGAAGATACCGGTGGTGGAGATCAGGTCATGAGGGAAATTCTGTCAGCTCTTCAGGCCAAGCTCGATACCGGCGTGACGACCTTGTGTCGCTGCTGGGTGATCGCTCGGCGCGATGGCGTGACATTAGGCTTCACCGATCATGACGAAGATGTTGCCGTCGGTGCAGTCGCGTGCCGCGCCGGCACGGGCCTCACCGGCAGCGAGGCGACGCAGAAATTGGGATTGTCGGTCGACAGTTCGGAATTGTCCGGCGCGCTCAGCGATGACTCACTGAATGAAGACGATCTCGCCGCTGGCCGCTACGACGCCGCTGCGGTTGAACTCTGGCTGGTGGACTGGAGCGAGCCGTCGCTATGCGTACTGCTCGCCAAAGGATCGCTCGGTGAGGTGAAACGCGCCGGCGGAGCCTTCACCGCGGAAGTGCGTGGCATCAGCGAGCGGCTCAATCAGGACAGCGGACGTCTTTATACCGCGACCTGCTCGGCGGATATGGGCGATGGCCGGTGCACGATCGATCTGAACAGTCCGACATTCCGTGGCACTGGCACGGTCGTTGCGTTGCTGGGCACATCGAGCTTCACGGCGAGCGGGCTTAGCGGTTATGCCGACACGTGGTTCACGGCGGGAAAACTCACTTTCACCGGCGGCGCCAACGCCGGCAATTCGGTTGAGGTGAAGAGTTACCGCAACACAGGTGTGGTTACGCTTGACCTGTGGCAGCAGATGCCGGAGCCAATTGCGGCTGGCGATACATTCACGGTGACGGCGGGGTGCGACAAGCGCTTCGTGACCTGTCACGACCGCTTCAACAACATCGTCAATTTCCGCGGCTTCCCACATGTGCCGGGCAACGACTTCGTTGTGCGCTATCCGGTACCGGCCGAGCCGGGGAACGACGGCTCGAGCCTCCAGGGCTGACATGCATATCAATCGAGAACGCATCGTCGCGGAAACGCGCGGCTGGATCGGCACGCCTTACCGGCATCAGGCTTCGCTTAAAGGTGTGGGTTGCGACTGCCTCGGGCTGGTGCGCGGCGTGTGGCGCGCGGTGATCGGCGACGAGCCCGAGCGCGCGCCGCCTTATGCACCCGACTGGGCGGAAGCGGCGAGCGGCGAACCATTGGCCGACGCTGCCGGGCGGCACCTCGTGGCCATTGATCGAGATGCGTTTCGCGAAGGCGACGTGCTGTTGTTTCGCTGGCGCAACAATTTGCCGGCCAAGCACGCGGCTATCGTCACCGCGAATAATCTGATGGTGCATGCACATGACGGGGCAGCGGTGACCGAGGTCGCGCTGGCGCCGTGGTGGCGCCGCAGGCTCGCTTATGCGTACCGGTTTCCCGGAGTGATCGACTAATGGCAGCGCTCGCTCTTTCCATTGCCGGCTCCGCGGCTGGCGGCGCCGTATTCGGCTCGACTGGTGCGATGGCCGGACGGCTCGTCGGCGCACTCGCCGGTTACGCCATCGACCAGGTTTTGTTCGGTTCGCGGCAGGAACGGCAAGTTGAAGGACCGCGGCTCGCCGATCTCGAAGTGATGGCTTCGACCGTCGGTGCGCCGATCCCGCGCATCTATGGACGTGCGCGCCTGTCCGGTCAGATGATCTGGGCGACTAATCTCGAAGAGATGGTCGACACCCGCAGCGATACAAGCGGCGGCAAGAGCATGGGTGGTGGCTCGAAGGTCACAACAGATACCACCACGTATTCTTACTTCGCCAATATTGCGGTGGGGCTATGCGAAGGTCCGATCAGTGGCATCATGCGGGTATGGGCGGACGGCAAGCCGCTGGATCTCTCGGCGCTCACCTATCGCGTCTATCTTGGCGACGAAACGCAGACGACCGATCCGCTGATCGCGGCGAAGGAAGGCGACGCACCGGGTTATCGCGGGCTCGCCTATGTCGTGTTCGAGCGGCTGCCGCTTGCCGATTTCGGCAATCGTATTCCGCAACTGTCGTTCGAAGTGGTGCGCGCCGTCGGCCGTCTCGAGCAGATGGTGCGCGCGGTCACGCTCATTCCCGGCACCACGGAATTCGGCTACGAGCCCGCGACCGTGGCGCAGGTGACCGGGCCTGGTCAGTCGGCTCCCGAAAATCGCCACGTCAGCAACGCACCGTCCGATATTCTCGCCTCGCTCGACGAATTGCAGGGGCTAGCACCGAACCTTGAGTGCGTGGCTATCGTCATCGCCTGGTTTGGTACCGATCTGCGCGCCGGCGAATGCCGTGTGCTGCCCGGTATCGATAACGCCGCGAAGACAACGGACGGCACGACCTGGGCTGTTGCAAGCGTGACCCGCGACTCAGCGTATCTGGTGTCGGCGGTGGACGGCCGTGCGGCTTACGGGGGCACGCCATCGGACAGCAGCGTCGAACATCTGATTGCGGAACTGAAGGCGCGCGGGCTGAAGGTCACGCTCTATCCATTCCTGATGATGGATATTCCGGCGGGAAATGTTCTACCGGATCCGTGGACCGGTGCATCGTCGCAGCCGATCTATCCGTGGCGCGGCCGCATCACCTGCGATCCGGCGCCGGGAAGGCCGGGTTCGCCTGACGGCACAGCGACGGCGGCGGCGCAGGTCAATGCCTTCTTCAGCGGCGGCGCCGACGTCTGGAACTATCGCACAATGGTGCTCAATTGCGCGCAGCTCGCGGTCAACGCCGGCGGCGTCGACGCCATCCTCATCGGCTCCGAGTTGAAATCGTTGACGCGCGTGCGGTCCGCTTCGGGAGTCTATCCGGCGGTAGCGGCACTCACAGCACTCGCCGCCGATGTGAAAGCGATTGTCGGCGCCGGCACACAAGTGACTTACGGCGCCGACTGGACCGAGTATGGCGCGCATGTCGTCGATGCCAACGAAGTGCGGTTTCCACTCGATCCGTTATGGGCTTCACCATCGATCGATGCGATTGGCATCGACTATTATGCGCCGCTGTCCGACTGGCGCGACAACGCCACGCATCTTGACCGCGCGCTAAGCGACAGTATTTATGATGCAAACTATCTCTCAGGCGGGCTCACCAGCGGTGAAGCCTATGATTGGTATTACAACGACGTGGCTGCGCGCGATGCACAGAACCGCACGCCGATCGCCGATGGTCTCGGCAAGCCTTGGATCTTCCGCCAAAAGGACATCTGGAATTTCTGGTCGCAACCGCATTATGAGCGCGTCGGCGGCGTCGAATTCGGCACGCCGACCGGGTGGGTGCCGCAATCCAAGCCGATCTGGCTCACCGAAATCGGCTGTCCTGCTGTCGACAAGGGCGCCAATCAGCCGAGCGTATTTCCCGACGCACATTCTTCTGAAGCCGGCCGGCCATGTTATTCGAGCGGCAAACGCGACGACCTCATCCAGCGCCGCATGCTTGAAGCCGTGCTGGGCACGCTCGATCCGGATTGGGGCGGAACTCTCAACGCGACGTCGTCCGTCTATGGCGGGCCGATGCTGCCGCGTGACAGCATTTATCTGTGGACCTGGGACGCGCGGCCTTATCCCGTATTTCCAGCGGTGTCCGATGTGTGGAGCGATGCAGCTAACTGGGAGACCGGTCACTGGCTGACCGGGCGTCTCGGTTCGGCGCCGCTCGATGCGTT